>SIBG01000065.1 GCA_009695305.1 Opitutus sp.
GTCCTTCTGTCGCCTGAACCGGCCGACTCCGTGTCCTCCGCTGGTTGGTCGCTTCCTGCGGCAAGCTCTTCGGCTCCTGTCCTCGGAAGCGACCAACCAGCTACCCGTCAACGCGGATGTCTATGTCCACTAAATCGAGGCAATCTCACACAGCGAGGATGCGACCTTTTGCAAGTTCACGCCAAACACCTCCATCCTTGTAAACCTTCGGAACGAACTTCCCCGTGCATCCCGGAGCAACCAAGTCTTCGCAGCTACCATCCAAGGCAATTGTGAAACTTGCTCGGTAGTGTTTCTGCCCTTCGATTCTGGTGATGGTCTTGTCGAGCGTCTGAATTGGTATCAACACTGGACAGAGAATACTTTCTAACGCCTCCGGAGTAGCGCCGCCATAACGCTTCGTCAGACGCTCGAAAAGGGCGCGATAGTTTATTGGCATAAATGTTTACAGATTGGCGTCGGTCACGGCGCCGAAAGACGCACTCGTCACGTGGGCGGCGTATTTGGCGAGCACGCCGCGGGTTTCCACGGGCTTTTTTTGCTTCCACTTTTTGCGGCGGGCGGCGAGTTCCTTGGCGGGAAGCTCCACACGGAGTTCGTTTTTCACGGCGTCGATCGTGATGATGTCGCCGTTCTTGATGAGGGCAATCGGGCCACCGACAAAAGCCTCGGGCGTGACGTGACCGACGACGAAGCCGCGCGTGCCGCCTGAAAACCGGCCGTCGGTGATGAGCGCGACGGAGTCGCCGAGGCCCTTGCCCATGATGGCGCTGGTGGGCGCGAGCATCTCGGGCATGCCGGGGCCGCCGCGCGGGCCTTCGTTGCGGATGACGACGACGTGGCCGGCTTTCACTTTGCCGGCGAGAATGGCGTCGAGCGCCTTGAACTCGTCCTCGAACACGATCGCCTTGCCACTGAACAGGAGGCCTTCCTTGCCGGAAATTTTCGCGACGGCGCCGGTGGGGGCGAGGTTGCCGTAGAGGATGCGAAGATGGCTGTCCGGCTTGATCGGGTTCGAGAGCGGGCGCACGACGTCCTGGTCGAGCGGGTAGGGTTTCACGTTTTTTAGGTTTTCCGCCATGGTCCTGCCGGTGACGGTCAGGCAGTCGCCGTGGAGCAGGCCGGCGTCGAGGAGGACTTTCATGAGCGGCGGGAGGCCGCCGATGCGGGTGAGGTGGACCATGCCGTATTTGCCGGAGGGCTTGAGGTCGGCGAGGACGGGGACCTTTTTCCCGATGCGCGTGAAGTCGTCGATGGAGAGTTTCACGCCGGCGGAGTGCGCCATCGCGAGGAGGTGGAGCACGGCGTTGGTCGAGCCGCCGAGGGCGATGGTGACGGTGATGGCGTTCTCAAACGCCTTTTTCGTCATGATGTCGCGCGGCTTGATATTGCGGCGGAGCAACTCGAGGGCGGCGGCGCCGGCATTGCGGCAATCGGCTTTCTTTTCCTCGGAGATGGCGATTTGGGCGGAAGAATTCGGGAGCGACATGCCGAGCGCCTCGATGGCGGAGCCCATGGTGTTGGCGGTATACATGCCACCGCAGGAGCCGGGACCCGGGACCGAGTGGGCCTCGATCTTGTAGAGACCGGCGTCGTCGATCTTGCCGGCGGAGTGCTGGCCGATGGCTTCGTAAACAGAAACGATGTCGCACTCCTTGTGGGAGTCGGGATGGAAGCCGGGGAGAATCGTGCCGCCGTAGACGAAGACGCCGGGGCGGTTGAGGCGGGCGAGAGCCATGATGCAACCGGGCATATTTTTATCGCATGCGCCGACGGTGACGATGGCGTCGAAGCCCTCGCAGGCGGAGACGGTTTCGATGGAGTCGGCGATGACTTCGCGGGAGACGAGCGAGTAGCGCATGCCGAGTGTGCCCATGCTGATGCCGTCGGAAATGGTAATGGTGCCGAAGATGATGGCCTTGCCGCCCGCGGCGTTGGCGCCGGCCTCGGCCTCGAGCGCGAGCTTGTCGAGGTGCATGTTGCACGGCGTGACCATCGACCAGAGGGAGGCGATGCCGACGATGGGTTTTTTGAAATCGGCGTCGGTGAAACCGACGGGCCGCAGCATCGAGCGCGCGCCGGCGCGGGCGGGACCGTCGGTGAGGACGGAGGAGTGGGGGCGAAGAGGATCGGGCTTGGTGCTCATGGATTGGAAGGAAGGAAAGAGGAGGAGAAGGAGAGAAAGGGAGAAGGGAGAAAGATGAGGGCGGAGCGAACCAAAGGGGGTGGGGGCGGGCAAGTGCGGAAGCGGTGTGCGGGCGATTTCGTAGGGCGTCTGTCTTGCAGACGCCGTGAATTGGTCGGACGGAGCGGCGTCTGCAAGACAGACGCCCTACGTTGCGGCCGGCCCTATAAATCTACTGCGCCGGTGGGATCGGGTTCGCCGAGCCAAGCGTGAGGCACTTCACCGGTTTGTGCGATCATCGCTTCAAATTCGAATCGCAGGTCACCCCAGCGCCACCAGCATGGCCATTGTCCGTTGAGTGGGATCAATCCAGCCCGATAGGGATTCAGAAAAACGTAGCGGGCGAACGGTGCGAATTCGTTTTCGTGACGGAGCCGATTGGTCGTGGTAGTTTTCCTGCCATGCAAGACCGTGGGGGCGAACGGAGCGGTGTGTTTCCACCTTGAATTTTCCAACCACCCGGCTGAGCGATAACCGCCGGCCGAGAATTCCGAGCAAGTGGATGTGGTCGGGCATGACCGTGGCCGCGATCAGGGTGAAATCGGCGGAAGCGTGAATCCGGTCGAGGGAGCCTTTGAGTTCTTGGGCAACAATCGGGTCGAGGAGGCCGGGATGTCGTTTGACTTCGCAGAGCGTGAGAAAATAGCTCGCATCGGGAATCGACTGGCGTCCGATCAAGAGGTGGGAGGTGCGTCGGGTCGGCAGCGGTTGAGTATTCACAGCGTAGGGCGTCTGTTCTGCAAAGGACGTTCAACCTTGGTCGGCCGGAGCGGCGTCTGCAAGACAGACGCCCTACGTTCAAATTCGGAGTTGCGTGACGGGACGAGCGCCGCATCACTCGTCGCGACTTTATCCGCATGGCGTTCAATCTGAAAAAAGTGCTGAAGGCATTGCTGCTTTCCGCCAATCACCCGCTCGCAATCAAGGACGCGCAGGCCGCGTTCACGCGGTTTCATGAGCAGGCGACATCGCTGCCGTTGGCGACCGAAGATGCCCCTGGCGGGGAATCGACGGGGCTTGATCCCGCGGCCGGGACACCGCCGGCCCCGGCGAGCGAGGCCACCGAGGTCATCGCCGAGCCACCGCAGGACCCGGAACTCTACGCGGACGTGCCTGCGCTGGTGACCACGACGCAGGTTCGCGAGACGATGGATGAGATCGCGCTGGAACTGCGCGCGGCCGACGACGGATTGCTGCTGATCGAGGGCGCCAACGGCTACCGGCTCGTCACCCATCCGCGGTTCGCCCGTTGGGTGCGCATCCTGCGGGCAGAGCCACCACCGGTTAAATTGAGCCAGTCCTCCATCGAGACGCTGGCGGTGGTCGCTTACCGGCAACCGGTCACGCGCTCGGAAATCGAGACGATCCGTGGCGTATCGGCGGAGGCGGGCATCAACAAGCTCCTGGAACGCGAACTCATCTACATCGTCGGCCGCGCGGACACGCCCGGCCGCCCGATCCAATACGGCAGCACGGATCAGTTTCTCGAATTCGTCGGCATCAAATCACTGGATGAACTCCCGGCGTCGGACGTGTTGTCGTCGCGCCAGATCGACGACTGGCTGAGGAATTCGATCAATCCGCACAAGCCGGGCGATACGGACATGGGGCTGTCAGACGAGGAGTTGCCGCTCGAGGCGGCGACCGCGATGCCGAAACGCGAGACGCGCGGCGACAATCCCACGGCGGAGCCAACCCCGGCGGCGAGCTAACATGGACCTCGAGCCCATCCGCCAGAAAATCGACGAGCTCGACCACCAACTCGTGGAGTTGCTCAACGAGCGGCTCAAGCTCGCGGGGGAGATCGGCAAATTGAAGCGGAGTGCGGGCGGCCAGATCTACGTCGCCGAGCGGGAGGATGCCGTGCTGCGCAAAGTCTCGACCCTCAACGAGGGCCCGATGAAGCCCGAGGCCCTGCGGGCGATTTACCGCGAGATCATGTCCGCGGCGATCGCCTTGGAGAAACCGCTCGTGATCGCCTACCTCGGGCCCGAGGCGAGCAACACGCATGCGGCAGCCATGAAGAAATTCGGGGCGAGCGTGAACTATCACGCGATGGCGACGGTGAGCGACATCTTCACCGCGGTGGAAAAGGGCGAGACGGACTATGCGGTGATCCCGATCGAGAACTCGACCGAGGGGTCGGTGCGCGAGGCGCTGGACAGCTTCGTCGAGAGCGAACTGAAGATCGTGGCGCAGATTTACCTGGAGATCAGCCACGCGCTGATCTCGAACTCACCGTTGGAGGAAATCGAGCGGGTCTATTCGAAGGATCAGGCGCTCGCGCAGTGTCGCCACTGGCTGCAGCGGCACTTGCCGCACGCGCAGCTCGTCGATGCGACGAGCACCTCGCGCGCGGTGCAACTGGCGAAGGAGGAGCCGGGCACGGCGGCGGTGGCGGGCGAACTGGCCGCGGAGTTCCACGGCGTGCCGGTGGTGGAGCGCAACATCCAAGACAAGGCGGACAACACGACGCGTTTCTTTGTGATCGGAAAAAAGCCATCGGGCGCGGTTGGCGGCGGCAAGGACATCACGAGTTTCCTCGTGTCGCTGGGCGACGAGGCGGCGGCGCATTCCGGCGCGCTGCTCAAGATGCTGATGCCGCTGGCGGAGCGCGGGATCAATCTGTCGAAGATCGAGTCGCGCCCGAGCAAGAAGCGGCCGTGGGATTATTATTTCTTCCTCGATGTGACGGGGCACTACGAGGACCCCGCCATGAAGGCGGCGCTGTCCGAGCTGAAAAAATTCTGTCCGATGGTGAAGTGGCTGGGAAGTTACCCGGCGGTGAGCTGATCCTCCTTCGCCAAGGCTTCCGCCGCCGCCGCGGCTATGGCGGACAAGTCGGAGGACAGGGTCGGCCAGCTTTCGTAGCCCTGCGCGTGAGCGCGGGGATGGTGCATCCCGCCTCCCGCCGCTCACGCGGCGGGCTACTTGCCGCGCTGGAAGAAGAAGTAGAGCGCCGTCACGAAGAGTCCGACGGCGGCCAACGCGGCAAAGAAATAGATGAAGCAACCTTTTTTGACGTCGGTCTTCATCGTGTCGGGCGCGACGCTGTATTGCTCGATGATATGCTCGGCCGCGGCTTCGACTGCGGGTGACACGGTGCTCACGTGTGAAGAAGCAGCCGGCGCTGTGAGGATCTGCGCGGCTTGGCTTGCGACAATTGATTTTACTGAAGCCGTTGGCACTGGATCGACGCTCGTTTTCACGATGGGTATCGGCGTTTCAGCAGCCTCCTCGCTACGATTTCGACTTTTTCTACGCCCCAAGTCCAATTGAGCATCGGCAATGTCGACTAGGAGCAAAGACGACTGATACGCTGCGACACCAATTGACAGCGCGATAGCTGAACCGATCACGATAGCGATGCTGCCTCCCACGGGAAAACCACTAGCGAGCGCTAGAAGCGTGGCGCCGACAATGCCCAGGAACATCAGCGCAAACGAAACTTGAATTACATTCCGCAGGGTAGCGTAACAAGTAGTAGCCCGGATGCGCTGCAGATACTCTTCAGGTAGCTCCTCTTTCGGCGTATGCATTTATTCCTCGCTTGTGCGTCTAGATGCTGGAGTTGCTAAAGCTGTTCGATCAGTGCAGGCGCTATCGACATTGAGGACGCGATCTGGCGCGGGCAAGAAAAAGGGCCGGTCAGAGACCGGCCCTACGATAAAAGCAGATGACGGCTGCGGCTCAGGCCGTGACGACGGCGACGCGACGGTGCGGCTTGTCGTATTGCACGTGGCCGTCCTTGAGCGCGAACAGCGTCCAATCGCGGCCGATGCCGACGTTCTTGCCGGCGTGCAGCTTGCTGCCGCGTTGGCGGACGATGATGTTGCCGGCGAGGACGGCCTGGCCGCCAAATTTCTTCACGCCGAGCCGTTTCGAGTGGCTCTCGCGACCGTTGACGGATGTGCCCTGACCTTTTTTGTGCGCCATGGTGAGTGGTTCCTTTTAAGCGGTGATGGATTCGATCTTGATGACGGAAAGCTCCTGGCGATGGCCGCGTTTGCGCTCCATGCCTTTGCGCTTCTTCTTCTTGAACACGATGACCTTGTCGCCGCGCTTGTTCTCGAGAATCTTGGCCGAGACGCTGGCGCCGCTGAGAGTCGGGGTGCCAACCTTGTAATTTGCACCTTCGCCGACCGCGAGCACGTCCTTAATCTCGACGGTTGAGCCCTTTTCGGTGCCCGGATAGCGGTTAACGATGAGGATGTCGCCCTCGGTCACAGTGAACTGCTGGCCTTGGGTTTTAATGGTGGCTTTCATGAATAAAACCGCGGAATAAGCGGTTTTGCGGAGGCGAACGCAAGGATTATTTGCTCGCGCCGGCGCAAAACGCCTTCGTCAGGAGGCGGGCTCGGGAAATTCCGCAATCCCGCCGTGCGCGGCATTGGCGGCGGCGTAGGGGAGGGCCCAGGCGACCGCGTCCCGCCAGCTCAGCCCGCGATGGAAACGGCCGTGCAAGACGCAGGCCATCATCACGTCACCCGATCCCGTCGCCGAAACCTGCTGCACGCGCGGACAGGGGATGCTTTCAGGCTGGTGGTGGTCGGCGATGAGCCAGACCGGTGCGGAGCCATCGGTGGCGGCCCAGCGGAGCGGACGAAATCGATCGCGGGCGAGCTCGAGCAATTCGCCACCGGACAACCGGCGTTCAGCCGGCGAGAAGAGCGACTCGAGTTCGCCCCGGTTCACCCGAATGAACGCCGCGGCCTCCTGGGCAAGCCACGCGAGCGGCGGGCCGTAGGTATCGGCGACGAGCGGGCCGCGTTCCGGCCAGCGGTGGAGCGTATCGCGCAGCACATCGAAGTCTGCCGATTCCCAGCCCGGCAGGCTGCCGCAGATGGCGAGCACGGTGCCGGTTGGCTGGGCCTCGAGAAACTCGGCGCAGGCGCGCACCGCCGCGGCGTCGGGGGCGACATCCGGGCCGAGAAAGGTCGTCTCCTGATTCACGCGTGAGGTGTCGCGCACGACGGTGCCGCGGCGGGTGGTCCCGCTGGTCGCAAACGCGCGGCAGGAGAAATGTTGGGCGTTCAGCCAGGCCGCGCACTCCGCACCGGCGCCACCGCCAGTGAAGCAGAGCGCCGTGTTGGGCGCGCCGAGGCGGTTGAGCATTTTGGCGACGTTGAGGCCCTTGCCGCCGACTTGAAAACTCTCCCGCCGGGCGCGCTGCGTCTTGCCCGGCGCCCACGCGTCGAACTCGAGCGTGTGCTCCAGCAGGAGATTGCCCGTGAGGGTAAGAATATGCGGGGGCGAAGAGTTCAAGGCAGGGAAGTTTTTTTCGGGGCCTTGAAAAAAACGTAGTTGGTGAGGAAGCTCAATCCCAGCACGCCACTCAAGGTGCGGATGTTGCGCATCGCCCCGAAGACCATCGTCAGCGAGCTGGCCTGCGGCTCACGCACGCGCAGCAACAGCAGACAGCCGGCCAGCGCGAGCACCGGCTGCAGAATGAAGCAGACGTGGTAGACCGCCACCGGATCGCGCCAGCGGGCGAGGGCCCACGTGAGAATCCATCCGCCGAGGATCGGTGCGATGGCGGCGACGAGCGACGTGAACGCGAGATGGGTGCCGATGGCGAGATTCTTGGCCTCGACGGGAATCAGCCGGAGCAGAATCATGAACTGGCCGAGGACGAAGCCCGCGCTGGTGACGCCGCCCCAAATCCACAAGCCATAGAGCAGGCCGCGATTCAGCGGTGTCAGGAAACACCACGTGAAGTTCAGCACCTGCCAGAGAATGAGCGAGAAGGTCATGACGGACTTGTTGCCGTAGCGGTCGAGCAGGCGGCCCCAAGCGGGGAGGGAGAGCACGCCGCCGAGTTGGGACAGCGTGGAGAGAAGGCCGACGTCGAAGGCCGAGAAGCCCAACTGGTCGAACATAAACAAATGGTAGAACGGCCCGAAGCAGTTGGCCGCGAAGGACCACACCGCGCCGAAGGCGATGAACACGAGCAGCGACCGCGCACTCGCCAGCACCCGCAGCTGCTCGGGCAGCGGCAGGGCGGGCACGATAATTTGCCGGCGCACCGGCGCCGGATTCTGCCATTGCCAGCGGAGGGAAAATACCCGCAGGAAAGCGGCACCGGCGATGACGAGTTGGAAGACCGGGATGGCGTAGTGCCACCGGGCCAACGCCCAGCCGGCGAGCAGAAGAAAAGTGAGCGTGGAGATCTGCAGCGCACCGTTCCGCCGGCCGAAATAATTTCCCCGCAACCGCTCGGGCACCCACGATTGAATCCAGGCGTTCCACGAGACGCCGGCGATGGCGGCGAAGGTGCTGGAGAGGAGAAACCACGCGATCAGCCAGTGGCCAGCCGCCGTGGGGTCGTCGCGCGGCACCCAGGGCAGGCAGACGCCGAGCGCCACCCAGGTGACGAGATGAAGCCAGGCGGCGAGCACCGTGACAGTTTTCGGTGGACGCCATTTGGTCAGAAAGGGCTGCGCAAAAATCTGGAGGAAGTTGCCCACGAACGGGAGCGCGCTGATGAGGCCGATGGTCGTCATCGGCAGCGGAAACGCCTTCGCGACGAGCGCGGTCATGAACACATTGACCGGGAGCGACATCGTCACGATGGGCATGGCCATGATCCCGTCGGCCGTGCAGAGCCGCAGGGAGCGGAGCAAATCGGCCTTGTGCTTGACGGCGGCGGCGCGCGCGGTGGTTGCGTTCACGAGATGAAGGCGTCGAATGAAAGGGAATGAGCCGGATTATTAAAGCGAAAGCTTTGCGCGCGAAAAGGACCGTCGCCCTGGCCCGCTGGCTACTGGGCAAGCACCTCGTGCGACGAGGCGAAGACGGACGGGTCGTCGCGCGGATGATCTTGGAGACGGAGGCGTATGACGGTGAGCGCGACTTGGCCTGTCACGCGCGGGCCGGCCGGACGCGGCGCACCGCGGTGTTGTATGCGCCGGGGGGGCATTGGTATGTCTACCTGTGTTATGGCATCCACGAAATGCTCAATCTGGTCGTCGGGCCGCGGGACTGGCCAGCGGCGATTTTACTACGGGGAGTCGAGGGAGCGAATGGGCCGGGCCGCGTGACCAAGGCGCTGGGGATCGGGCGGGCGTTGAACGGTGCGACGGCGACGGGGAGAGCGAGCGGGCTGTGGATCGAGGACCGCGGGATGCGGGTGTCGCGGCGGGCGGTGAGCGCGACGCCGCGGGTGGGCGTCGATTACGCGGGAGCAGTGTGGGCCGGGAAGCGGTGGCGGTTTGTGCTGGAGGCTCCTACAAAAGCGCCCGGACGTCCGCGACCGAAATCGACGTCAGCTCCTCGCCGCGCTTGATCACGCGCACCTGCGGCGCGGGCGGCGCCCACATCGCCGGATCGGTCGGGCCGAAGAGGAGAATACTCGGCACACTGCAGGCCGCGGCGAGATGACTGATGCCAGAATCGTGGCCGAGGAAGAGGCGACAACGCGAGAGGTGGGCACCGAGTTCGGGGAGCGGAAGATCGACGGCCAGTTGGAGGGTGTGGCGTCCAACGCGCTGCTCGGTCAAGCCGCGAACCAAGCGCGTCGAGGACAACGCGCTCCACCTTTCAATCTCCGCCTCCCCGAGGACGACGAGCCCGGGAGACGGCAACCAGTCGAGCAGTTCCAGCCAACGTTCGAGCGGCCAGTTTTTCCTCGGTGATCCGCTGCCGGGATGAATGGCCATGAGCGGCGAATCGGCGGCAGCCCGATGCGTGGGCGTTGGGCTGGAGTCCCCTCCGCTCACGCGCAGGGCGACGAAAAAATCGGCGGTGGCGAGTCCGACCGTGCGCAAAGGTTCGCAGAAGTGGGCGGCGGCCGGGGTGCGCTCCGGCGTCGCCTGCGCCGCGAGGAAAGTTTGCCCGGGGTGGAGCGGGAAGCGTCGGCGCAGTTCGCCGCCGGGGTCGGGCCAGAAATTCAGGACCAAATCGAAGCTCGCGAGCCAGGTGGCAAAGTCGCCGGGTAACGGCGCGGCGCTAAACAGCGCACTCCATCGCGCTTCGTGTTGCGAGTGGGCGGCGTCGAGGAGGGCGCCGGGCCGGGCAGGATTCCGACCGGCCCCAGTTGCGAGCACCAGCGCCGCCGCGGTGACGTTGCCGACGAGTTCGACGCGGGCGGCGGGCCAGCGTTGGCGCAGCAGCGCGAGAGCCGGCAGTGTGACGATAAAATCGCCCAGCGCGCCGCCTCTAAGGACGAGAATTTTTTGCATCCGGGGCGGCTGGCGTGCCGACCGTCGCGGTCGTCGGAGTCGGCGGCTGATAGCCGGTGAGGGTGGCGACACCCGTGCCGATTTTGAACTCGACCTCGAATTTCACGGGTAGCCGTCGCTCGTCCTGCGAGATCCAGACGCGAACGGTGGAGCCTTTTTTGAACATCCCCTTCGGCGGCGTCTTCTCCATCCGCGGCTCCAGCACCAGGGTTTTGAACAGACCCAGGGAAGTCTGGACGTCCTCGAAGCGGGCGGCGTGGATCGTGAGCTCGTAGAACTCGTCATCGAAGAGCACGAGGGCGTCGCGTTTCTCGCCGGGCTTGAGCTCCCACGAGCGCGTTTGGACCAGCTGCGTAATCAAGTCCATCGGCTCGCCCGCGGGCAGCGGGAGTGGCCGCGGCTTATCGGCTGCGGTGGGACCCGCGTAGTGCGCCTGCATCGCGGGGTAGTCGAAGGTAACGGAGTGCTCGTGATGTTTGCTGCGCTGGTCACTCGACTCACTGAGGGCGAGCAACCGGCCGGTGCGGAGGTCGAAGAGCGAGGTGGCCTTCGCATCGAACGGCAGCAGCCAGCGGGCGAAGCCACGCGTGGCCGTCGTGGTCGTCACCCGCAGTCGCGGGGCCGCACCGGAAGAATCGTGGTTCGCCGTAATCTTGATTTCACCGGCACCAGCGACGACGGCCCACGAAACCTTGAACGTGAACATTTCGCCGTCGCGAACGGCCAGCTTCGTGTCGGCGATGGCGGGCAGCGCGATGAGGGCCAGAAAGAGAATTAAGAGCGAGCGCGTCACGAGCGCGGAGAAAAAACAATCCAGACCGGAAGTGCGATGCAGAACTAGGTAGGGAGCGTGAGCTCCAGCTGGTTCGCGTGACCGAGGGCGAGGGCGTCGATGCCGCGGGCGCGGAGCGTGGCCGCGAATTCACGGGCGAAGCCGTGCAGCGTGAACACGCGTTTCGGTTGCACGAGCTCGACGAAGCGAAGGAGGCTCGGGAAGTCCGCGTGGTCGGAGAGCGGGAAGGCGGCGTCCACGCGGTGGCGGTAGATGGCACCCGCATCCAGCGCCCAGCCGGTGACAGCCGCGGTGCGCAGCGCGGGCACGCGGCTGAGCAGTCCGCGCGAATGCCCCGGGCAGATGACGACGTGGCCGCCAACGTCGCGGGCGTCGAATTCGCGGAACGGAGGAAACGACATTCCGAGCTGTTCGTAGATGCGCGTGAGCCGGAGCGTTTCGGCGTGCAGCATCACGGGCAGCTTGGCGGGCGCGAGAGCCCGGAGCACCTCCTGGCTTTTGCCGAGACTGTAGCAGAGGAGCGCGGGGGTCGCGCCTTCGGCGACGGCGCGCTGGCAGAATTCGACGAGTTGCGCGGCGACCTCGGTCTCAGGCGGAAAGACGTAGCGCGGCAGGGCGAAGGTCGTCTCCATGATCAGCACATCGGCGTGGGGTGTGGCGCAGGCTTCGGCGGCGAGGCCGGGACGGAGTTTGAAGTCGCCGGTGTAGAGCAGCGAACCGTGCTCCGCGGACTCGAGGAGAATCTGGCTCGAACCGAGGATGTGGCCGGCGGGGTGGAGCGTGGCGGTGACGCCGAACTCAAGCGGATGGGAGCGACCGAAGGGCAAAATGGTTTCCGCGCGACGACCGGGCATCCGCGCGTGGAGGAACCGCGCGGTGGCGGGCGTGCAGAGGATCTCCCGATGGCGCGCGATGTGATCGGAGTGCGCGTGCGAGACGTAGGCCCGTTCGGTGCGAGTCTGCGCGTCGAGCCACCAGCCGATTTGCGGCAGATGCACGCCCTTCCGGTAATGGACGACCCACGGCGACGGCATCAGCGGAAGACGACGAAGCCGAGCCCGCAGAGCACGAGCAGCAGCGCGGCGGTGAGCAGCCAATACCAGGGCACGCCGGAGCGCGGCGCAGGGCGGGGCACAGTTTCGTTTTCGTCGTGGAAGGCCGCCTCAGGCAAATCGAGGCCGTCGTAGACCGAGGCCTCGCGCCAGCCGGTGCGCTCGTCGGCGCCGCAGCCGGGACAAGCCTTCGCGCCGCGGGGAATCTCCGCGCCACAGTTGGCGCATTCCGACGGCGGACGCTCAGGCATGGGGGGCGTCGAAATATTTCTGTTTCGCGAGTCGCCACGCCGTCACGAAAAACGCGGTGAGTGGAATCGCGAACAGCATGCCGAGCACGCCACCGAAGGCGGTGCCCCAGAAAAAAATGGCCACGATGATGGCCACGGGATGCAGGCCGGTGCGGTCGCCCATGATCTTCGGCGTGAGCACCCAGCTCTCGATCGTCTGCACGATGAGTTTCACGAGGAGCACGAGGCCGACGAGCTGCCAGCCGCCGCCGGGTTGAAAAAACGCGAGGGGCAGTGCGATGGCGAGGCCGAGGATGGAGCCGAGGTAGGGCACGATGTTGAGGAGCCCAAACGCGAGACCGAGGAAGAGGCCGAATCTCAAGCCGACCAGGGTGAAACCCAGCGCGAGCAGCACACCCATGAGCAAGCCGATCAGAAGCTGGCCGCGGAAAAACGATTCGACGATGGCGACAAACTCGCGCAGGAGAAACGCGAGATCCTGGCGAAGATCCGGTTGGAGAAACGTGAGGTGGCCGGGAAGTTTCTCGGTTGGCTCGCCGTGAGCGAGCAGGAAGAAAAACAGGTAGACGGGCACGATGGCGAGGTGGGTGACGAAAGCGAAGCCGCCCAGGACGCCGCCGCCGGCGGCGCGCAACGAGGGCAGCGCGAGCGACACCATGCCATGGGCTTCGGTGCTCACCGTGTCGGCGAGTTTGCGGATGGTCGGGTTGGCGAGCTGGCGGCGGGAAAACTCCATCCACTGCGGATAGTGGGCCTGCACGTAGGCGGAGGCCCGGGTCCAATATTCCCCCAGATTCGCGAGGAAGTTGACGGCCTGCTCGATCACGGGGGGTAGCACAAAGATGAGCGCGCCGCCAACGAGGAGGGCCGCGAGGCCGTAGAGCAGCACGACCGCGGAGAGCCGGCGGAGGCGCAACCGGCGCTGAAAGAGTTCGACGGCCGGGCGGAGGATGAGCGCGAGCACGCCGGCGAGGGCGAGCGGCCAGAGCACGTTGGAAAAAAAACTGACGAGCTGCCCCAGCGCCATGATCGCACCGATGAGCAGCGCGACGGAGCCGAGGAGGGCGAGCAGGGTCAGCGCGAAGGCGGCGATCCGGCGCTGGCTGGGACTCAGGAGGGTGGGAGACTCGGCGGACATCGGAGGACAGCTGACAGGCGACAACCGACGGAGGCCAGTCGAAAGGCTCGGCGGTCGCCGGCCCGCGTTCTACTGCTGCTTGGCAACCGGCGGGGCCGCGCGGCCGGCGTGATTCCGCCAAAACCAGCGGGCCATGGCGGGAAGGAGCACGATGGCGCCAATCATGTTCACCAAAAACATGAACGTCAGGAGCACACCCATGTCGGCCTGAAACTTGAGGTCAGAAAAAATCCACATGCTCACGCCGATGGCGAGCGTGAGGCCGGTGAAGATGACGGCCGCGCCGGTGTCCTTTAGCGCCAGCGACATCGCATCCTCAAAATATTCTCCCGCTTTCAAGGCCGACTGAAGGCGGGCAAAAATATAAATGCCATAGTCGACGCCGATGCCGACCCCGAGGGCCACCACCGGGAGCGTGGAGGTTTTCAAACCGATGCCGAGGTAGACCATCAACACGTAGGCCAGATAGCTCACGATCGCGAGCGGCACGACGATGCAGAGGGTCGCCCGGATGCAACGGAAGGTAATCAGGCAGAGCGCGATCACGGCGCCGAAGACCCAATAGAGAATGGGGCGCTCGGCGGCATGGACCACTTCATTGGTCGCGGCCATCACGCCGGCATTGCCGCTGGCGAGGAGAAATTTCGCCTTGGGCGACGGGTGAGCGGCGGCGAATTCCTTCACGGCGCCGGTCACCGCGAGCAGGGTTTCGGCCTTGTGATCGGCGAGGAAAATCATGACGGGCATGACACTGGCGTCAGCATTGAGGAGGCCCGTGGCGGTTTCGATGGGTGAAACGACCTGGGCGAGCGCCTGGGGATTGCGGGGCAGAACGCGCCATTTGAGCGAGCCCTCGCTGAAACCGGAGTTGATCATCTTGGCGACCGAGGGCAGCGAAATGACGGACTGCACCCCGGGCACCAGCCGGATGCGGCCCTCGAATTGGTCCATCAGCGCGACGACGTCGTAGTCGACACAACCGTTGGGCGCGGTCTCGACGAGCACCGAGAGGATGTCGACCCCGATGCTGAACTTCCCGGTGATGACGCGGGTGTCTTGATTGTAGCGCGAATTTTGGCGGAGCTCAGGCACACCGGACTGCGTGTCACCGATTCGAATTTCTCCCGCTTTCCGTTCGGCCCAGATGCCGAGGGCGACGGCGCCCACGATGATCGCCATCGACGGGGCGGGCTTCGTCAGGCGGGCGAGGCTCTCCCAGAAACCGCTGGCCTTGGCGCGGCCCGCCGCGACCCACAACCCGTAAGAAGCCGGGAGCTTCAAGTAGGACAGCAGTATCGGTAGCAGGAAGAAATTTGTCACGATGATCACCGCGACACCGAGACTCGCCGTGAGGGCGAGTTCACGGATCGTCTCGATCTTGATCACGAGCATCGTGATGAAGCCCACCGTGTCGGTCATCAGGGCGACGACGCCGGGCACGATGAGCAGCCGGAACGCATTCCGCGCGGCGGTGGGGCCGTCGTGTCCCAGGAACATTTCGTTGCGAAACGTGCAGATTTTTTGGACGCCGTGACTCACCCCGATGGCGAAGACGAGGAACGGCACGAGAATCGAATAGGGATCGATGCCAAACCCGAGCGCCGTGATGCCCCCGAGTTGCCAGACGACGGCGACGAGCGAGCAGAGGATGGGGGCGGCGGCGAGCTTCCACCGGCCGGCGTAGCGCCAGACGAGCAGGGACGTGACCACGATGGAGACGCCGAACAGCAGCAGCACGCCGCGCGCGCCGTCGCTGATGTCCCCGATGACCTTCGCGAAACCGATAATGCGAACCTGGAACGCGCCTCCGCCTGCGGCCTCAACGCGCCGGCGGATATCTTCCAGGCCGGCGGCGACGACGGGGTAGTCGATCTTCCGACCAGTGCGCGGATCGGTTTCCAGGAGCTGGGCGCTGACGATCGCGCCGGAGAAATCGTTCGCGACCAACTGACCGAGTTTGCCGGACTTGATGATGTTCTCGCGCACCCGGGCAAAGTTACCCGGGGTGGGCGTGAAATCAGCGGGGATCACATTGCCCCCGGCAAAACCATCCTCGATCACCTCGATGTAGCGGACATTCGGGGTGAAGAGCGACTGCACCTGCGCGCGATCGACGGCGGGGAGGAAGGTGACCTCTTCCGTGATCTTTTTCAGCTCGGCGAAATATTCCCGGGTGAAGATGTCGCCATCCTTCGCCATGAGTGCCACAATCACGCGATTGGCGCCACCGAACTCACTCTGATATTTGGTGAAGGTGCGGATGTAGGCGTGCTCGAGGGGAAGTGACTTGTTGAAACTGGCGTCGACGCGCAGTCGCGTGGCGAACACCGCCATGACCGCGGTGAGCGCCGCGAAGACGAGGACGAGCGGCGTCCGGAAGCGAAAGATCCAGGTGGCGAATTTGTCGACCATGGGTGGGGATAGTGGCGCGCGTTGACCTCAATGCGCTTTCCGGAGGACGTCGATCGGGCAGACGCCGCGGAGCAGGCCGGACCCGTGCCAGACCAAGACCAGCGCATTGGGGTCCATGCGCTCCACCGCGGAAAATCGGAGAGATGGTTTCATGGTTTCGGGAGGAGCGTCGCCCCGCTTTCGCCGAGCGCGAGGATGCTGCCATCGGGAGTTTCCAGCAGCTCGGCGACGCCAGCGCTGAGTGGGGCGGGCCAGAGATCAACCGTTTTGCCATAGTCACGGCTCACGAGGAGGGCCCGGGCCTGGCCGGCGAGGACGATGAAGTTACTGCGGAGTTTCAGGGCGGTGGCAAAGAGGACGCTCAGGCTGTTCGGCACCGGTTCCCAGTTGTTGCCATCGTCGATTGACCGGAAAAGGCGACCGCGCAGTCCGTGAGCGAAGAGGGTGCGCTTGTCGAGCGGCAGGATGCCATAGAAGGAACCATCGTAGGGCGATTCGAGGCGCGCCCACTTCGCGCCATTGTCGGTGGAGCGGAGGAGTGTGCCGTGCTCACCGGCGAGGTAGAGCGTTCCGGTTGGGCCGAGCGACAGGCGATTGAGGTGATGGTCGTCGTCGTTCAGCTTACGGCGGGTCCAGGTCTGACCGCCGTCGGTGGAGGTGAGGTAGAGACCGTAGGCGCCGACGGCAATCACGTGCCGGGCATCCAACGCGAGGACATCAAGGAATGAGTCCGAGAGATTTTCACCGCCCCATTGTTTGGTCCAGGTGCGGCCGGCATCCGCCGTCGTCAGGATGAGCGCATCATGACCCACCGCCCAGCCGCGCGGCGTGCCCGGCGCGAAGCTCACGCCCGTGAGCGTGGCAAGGGTCGGCACGGTGGCGGCCTGCCAGGTCAGGCCGTTGTCGCTGGACACGAGGATTGACCCACGCTCACCAACGACGACGAGGTCGCGGCCGACGACGGCGCCATCGAGCAGGAGCATGCCCGGGGCCACGACAGTGGCGCGGGCCGCTAACGCGAGCGACAGCAAGAAGAGGGCGAGGCGAATCATACGGCTGGTCGCTCGGTCCCGCCACTCACGCGGTGGGCTACAATCGGCATAGCCCTGCGCTTGAGCGCAGGGATCGGCGGGAGCATTTTACCTCGTGCCCTCGCGGCGAAGCGATTCGGGGCTGTAGTCGCCGGGCGTGCGCTTGAGGCTGAAATCATACATCGAGTTTTCGTTGTCCAACCCGATGGCGAGGTAGCGACCGTTCTGGAGGTCGGTATGGACTTCAAGCGTGCTCCAGAAAGTCTGCGCCTCGTAGTAGTTGATGCAGTGCGCCTCGGAGACGCGCCAGAGCTGACCGCGTGAATCATATTGGTCGGCGGCGAGAATCTGCCACGAGTCTTCGTCGATGCAAAACGTGCGGCGCGAGTAGAGGTGTGACGTGCCGGCCTTGAGCGTGGCTTCGAGGACCCAAACGCGGTGCAACTCATAGCGTGCGAGATCTTGATTAAGGTGGAGCGGCTTCAGCACGTCGGCGATTTTGATTTTGTCGCTATGCAGTTTGTAGGAATTGTAGGGGACAAGCATTTCCTTCTTGCCGACGAGCTTCCAGTCGTAGCGGTCGGGCGCTCCGTTAAACATGTCGAACTGGTCGCTGGTGCGCTGGCCATCGGCGGCCGTGCCGGGGTTGTCGTAGGCGACGTTGGGCGCGCGGGTCACCCGGCGGCGACCGGCGTTATAGACCCAGGCGCGGCGTGGCTCCTTGACTTGGTCCATCGTCTCCTGCGCGAGGAGGATCGTGCCGGCAAGACGGGCGGGAGCGACGACGGCCTGCTTGAAATAGATGAGCGTGTTGCTGTCATCGAGCTCCTTGGCGGTGATATCAGCGCGCGTGTAGTTAAAGAGAAACTCGTCCTCAAACTGCACGAGCTGGTAACCGCCGCCGCGTTCGACGGCCGCCTGACCGATGCGGCGGTTGGCCGCGACGCCGCGGTAGCGCGTGAGAAAATTCCACAGGACCTCCAGACCGTTTTGCGGGAGCGGAAACGGCACACCGAGAATCGCGCCGCTGATGCCGTTGCCGCCTTCAACCAGTTTCGCGGTCGCGGCGTTTTGCCGGGTGGCATCGTAAACGCGCTGCGGATTGGAAGCGCTGCGGCGCGTGGGATAGACGACCAGCTTGTAGTCAGGATAGGCCTTGAGCAGCGCGAGCGTGCCGACCGTGAGCTTGCCCTCATGCTGTCCGGCGTTGGCGGGCGTGACGGTGTAGAGCGGCTGGTCGCCCGCGAACGGATCGGCATGGTGGTCACCGACTTTGTAGCCGGCGAGGGGCGTGAGGATACCGCCGTTCCAAGCGGGAATGGAGCCGTCGGCGTTGGCGGCAGTTTCGGCGCCCAGCGGCGTGAGATCCTTGCCGAGTCGGGCGACGTCAGCCGCGCTCGGGGCCGCGTGGACCAACCAGGAGACCGAGGACAGGAGACCGAGGAGGGAAAGGAAGCGGAGGAGTTTTTTCATTGGAGGGGTGAATGAGTTTTCGGAGGGCAGGTGTCGTGCTCACGCCGCAGCGTCTGCACGACCTACGCCCTACGAGCGAGCGGGTTCAGAAGGAATATTTCACCGTGGTCGCGAAGTAGTCACGATCCGAGAGGAGATTGAAGCGGCTGGCGCCGGTGAAGTTGACGTAGCGCAGCTCGACCGACCATGCGTTGCGGTAGGTAAACTCGACGGCGAGGTTCACACTCTTGCGGCCTCTGATGTAGTTACCGAGCGGCAGCGGCGTGTTGCCGCTGACATCGTGCGTGAACGCGACGGAGGGCTGCATGTTGACGTTCGGGAAAACACCGTTGTAGTCGAGACGGGCGAGGAGCTGGTAACCCCAGGAAAATTTGTCAGCGAAGGCGTTCGACGGCGTTGGCGGAATCGTAGGGAAACCGGCGTTGGTCATCGCGGTGGCGCTCGCACTGCTAAACGTGCCAGGCCCGTCATAGCGCAGTGCGGACTTCGAGGGGAGATTCGCCCAGACGCCACCGACTTCGCCGAGGAGCGTGAATTGTTGCGAGCCGAGCGTGGGGCCGAAGACCTTCGTCATGGTGCTCTGCGCGGTCCACACTTGATGGCGTCGAAAGCCGGGGAGCTCGGTGTTGTATTGGCCAATGACGCTGCCGATTTGATTAGTGGGAGATCCGTAGACATTCGTGAGCGAGGAGAGGGTGACAAAGAGCAGTTCGACGTCGTCGACCTGGAGCGGCACGTCTTTCTTATAGGAAACCTCACCCTGCCACGAGATGCCAGTCTTGCCGAGCGAGGTGTTAAAGCTGGCGCCGAAAAGGTTGATGCCCTCGGGGTATTCGGTGAAGTAGCGACCGGTGGCGGCGGCGGTGAGGAGGCCGATCTTGCCGGCGCCGGCGACGATCGCCTGGGCGCTGGGCAGAAAGGGGGTCAGACCCAGCGGCGTCAGCGCGCTGGCGGGCACGGCGCCGAAGGCGACGCCGAGAAGTGTGCTGATCGCCGTCGGCACCGCGGCAGCGGGCACGCCGTTCGCGACGAGCGCGGGCGCGAGGTTGGTCGTGGCGAGGCTGCCCGCCGTCGCCTGCACGAACGGCAAGTTGATCGGACCGGTGGGCGTGCGGGCGCTGATGACGGGCGAGCGGCTATTGTAGCGTGCGTAATAAAGGCCGAACTCGGTATTGTTGAGCGCCGGGGCAAGAATGCGAGTTGCGATGCCGTATTGGTTAAAGTTGCCGGCGTCGCGATCCTTGTCGCGGGGGATGGAACCGAGCGTGCCGTTGTCCGGGAGAGTGGCAAAACCAAGGAAAACGTTACTGCCGCCGCGAGTCGCAAAATCGTTCGTCGAGAAAAATGTGCCGGCCGGCTCGAGTTCGTTGCGGCGGAACTCCAGCAGCCAAAACGGCTCGACGGTGACATTCTTCGTCACGCCGATCGAAGCCTTGACCATGTTCACGGGCAGGAAGGCCTCCTTCAGCTCGGCGCCTGGGACGCGCAGTTTCGAGAGGTCGACCGCGTTGACGACATTGATCCCATTGGGCAGAAACGTGCTCTCACCGAGACTCAGCACCTGGCGACCGAACCGCAGTTCGATGGGCACATCGCCACCGGAGTTGAATTTCCCGCGGACATACATGTCGAGGAACTCGGCGCCTTGGACGACGCGGTCCTTCGCCTGGTCGGAGAGCTGGGTGCGGGCCGTTTGGTTGGTTTGCGAGTCGGAGAACCAGTAGCCGCGGACGAGTGCACCAAAATTGCCGTATTTCACCTCAAGATCGTGCGAACCCTTGAAGACCTGAGAGACCAAGCCGCGCTTGTAGTTGAGATTAGCGTCGTCGGTGTTGACGGAATTTTGCAGACCGGCGACGCCGTTGAATTTGTTGGTGGTGCCGTAAAACTCCGGGCTGGGATCGTTGAGGCGAGTGAGCAGGCCAAAAGAGAACGTGGAGTCGAGACTGCCCTTCAAGGCGCCTTGCTCAAACTGAAAGGCGCGCGCGGGTGAGGCGAGCAGGAGGAGACCGAGGCTGGAGGCGAGGGTCACCTGCCCGAGGCGGGCGGCGGACAAGGCAGCAGTTGGAACATTCATGGATTGAATAAACAGGACAAACCTCAACAGGGGGAGGTTTGACGTCAGGGTTGGATTGAGGTGGCCGACAACAAGGGGGTTTTCTTGGTGCAGAAAACGGTGACACGCCGCCCGGGGCAAGAGCGAATATCGGGCACCGCGCGCCGGCGACGGAAACGCGAAACGTGCTTCTCGCTTTGACGCGCCGCGCTTTTCCGCAAGCTTGCGTGTTCGACTCATGCAGCCCGCGACTCACATTCACCTCAAAGGCGCCCGCGAGCACAACTTGAAGAACCTCGAGCTGCGCCTGCCGCGGGGAAAGCTCATCGTCATCACGGGGCCGAGCGGATCGGGCAAGTCGTCGCTGGCCTTCGACACGATTTACGCCGAGGGCTACCGGAAATACATGGAGTCGCTCAGCGCGCATGCGCGGCAGGTGCTGGACCAGCTGAAGCGGCCCGAGGTCGATTTCATCCACGGCCTCTCGCCGGTGCTCGCGATCGAGCAGCGCACCGGCGTCGGCGGCCCGCGCAGCACGATCGCGACCGCGACCGAGATCGCGGATTACGCGCAACTCCTGTGGGCGCTCGGCGGCGAGCAGCGCTGCCCGAAGGACGGGGGCCGGGTCGTGCAGCGCTCGCTCGCCGACAACGTGCAACGCCTCCTCACCGAGTGTGCCGGCGAGCGTGTGCTGCTGCTCGCGCCGTTCATGCGCGCGAAGGCCAGCGTGCTGCGTGACGAGCTGCCGCGACTGCGGCAGCGGGGTTTCCAACGCGTGCGCCTCGACGGGGAGATCAAGAATCTCGACGAACCGAAGCTGATTCCGACGGGCGCGGGCACGAAGGAGATCGCGGTGGATCTCGTCATCGACCGGCTCGTCGCGAGCGCCGACCAGCGCAGCCGGCTCGCGGACTCGCTCGAGCTGGCGTTTCGCGAAGGCAAGGACCGGGTCGTCGTGCTCGCGCAAAAAAACGCCGAGGCACCGTGGCGGGAATTGTCGCTGAGTCAGTCGATGTCCTGTGAGGGGTGCGGCGACGTGTTCGAAAAACTCACGCCGCGGCATTTTTCGTTTTCCCATCGCGACGGCGCGTGCCCGACCTGCGACGGACTCGGTCGCCAGCTGCGTTTCGCGCCCGAGCTCGTCGTGGCCGATCCGGACAAGAGCGTGCGCGAGGGGGCGCTCAAGCCGTGGCGCATCGGCGGAAAAAATCTCATCATCAAGCACAACGCGCTGCTCAAACAACTCGCTGAGCAACTGCCGTTCGACGCTGATGTGCCGTGGAAAAAACTTCCCGAGGAGACGCGCCACGCGATTCTGCACGGGGCAGGGGAGCGGCAGTTTGCCTTTAAATTGCGCCGGATGCGGGAGGCGAAGGCCCAGACTTTTCCCGGTGTGATCGCCGACCTCGAGCACAGCTGGCGCCACACGGCGAGCGAGGGCTTCCAGGCGCGGCTCACGACCTTCATGGTCGCGGGCGAATGCCCCGAGTGTCACGGCACGCGGCTGAATGCGCGCAGCGGCGCGGTGCTCATTGGTAGCGCGAGGCTTCAGCCCGCGGCGAACGAATCGGAACGCGGGCTGAAGCCTCGCGCTACCGAAGACGGCACACTCACGTTCCCTCAATTTCTCTCGCTCGACATCGGCGAGGCTCACGCCGTCGCGCGCGACCTCGTCGCGGCCCACGGCGGCAACGATGCGCTGCGCGATGTCGTCACCGGCATCGAGCAACGGCTCCACTTTCTGCACGAGACCGGTCTCGGTTACCTGACGCTCAACCGCGACTATGCGACCCTGTCCGGCGGCGAGGCGCAGCGCGTGCGCCTCGCCACGCAACTTGGGATGGGCCTCGTCGGCGTCATCTACGTGCTCGACGAACCGAGCATCGGCCTGCACTCGCATGACAACCACAAGCTCCTCGACACCCTCGTCGCGCTCCGCGACCGCGGTAATACCGTGCTCGTGGTCGAACACGACGAGGACACGATGCGCCTCGCCGACGAACTGATCGAACTCGGCCCCGAGGCCGGCATCGAAGGCGGGCAACTCCTCTACCAGGGCACGCCCGCCGGTTGCGCCGCACTCTCCGCGCAGCAATCGCGCACCGGTCCCTACCTCGCGCGCCAACTCGGCGTGGTCCGGGACGCGAAACAGAAAATTCCTGATGGCGCGTGGCTCACCGTCCGCGAAGCCCGCGCGAACAATCTCCGCGGCATCGACGCAAAATTTCCCATCGGCCTGCTGACGTGTGTCACCGGCGTCAGCGGCTCCGGCAAGAGCACGCTCGTGAACGACGTGCTGGCCGCCGCCGCCGGGCGCAAGCTCAACGGCGCCAAAACGATTCCCGGCAAACACCGCCACCTCGAACATCTCGATTTCTTCGAGAAGCTTGTGCAGGTCGACCAGGAGCCCATCGGCCGCAGCCCGCGCTCGAATCCCGCCACCTACGTCGATCTCCTCACGTTGCTGCGCGATCTCTACGCCGCGGTGCCGCTCGCGAAAATCCGTGGCTACAAGGCCAGCCGGTTTTCGTTCAACGTCCGCGGCGGCCGATGCGAGCGCTGCCAGGGCGATGGCGCCATCAAGCTCGACATGCAGTTCATGGCCGACGCCTACGCGCCGTGTCCGAGCTGCGGCGGGCGGCGCTACAATCGCGAGACGCTGGAAATTCTTTTTCACGGTAAATCGATCGCCGACGTGCTCGACCTCACCGTGCGTGAAGCAATCACGCTGTTCCGCAACATCCCGCGCGTGATCGACAAGCTCGCCACGCTCGATGCCGTCGGCCTCGGCTACCTCACGCTCGGCCAGTCCGCGACGACGCTCTCCGGTGGCGAAGCGCAGCGCATCAAACTCTCACTCGAGCTGAGCAAACGCCAGCAAGGCTCGACGCTATATATCCTCGATGAGCCGACGACGGGACTGCACTGGGTGGATATCCAGAAGCTGATGGACCTGCTGTTCAAACTCCGGGATCAAGGCAACACCGTGATCGTAATCGAGCACAACCTCGACGTGATCAACCTCGCTGACTGGCTGATCGACCTCGGCCCCGGCGGCGGCCGCGACGGCGGCGACCTCATCTACGCCGGTCCGCGCAAGGAAATCGAAGCCTGCGAGCGCTCGCTCACCGGCGCGGCGCTGAAGCGCTGGAGTGCGGTGCCGTCAACGCGCTGATGCTGCTCGCCTGGATTCGTCGTCTGGCGCGCTACTCCGGGTGCTCGAATTTCAATTTCTTGACGAGCGGGGCCAAGACCCGGTGCGTCGTTTCGAGCCGAGATCGCCGCCACTCGAACTGCCCCGTCTGCGACCAATCGTTCGGCTGGCTGATGATGTTGAATTTCGGAGCAATCAGTGAGCGCCGATTGCTCCAATTCGAGCTCAAGGCCGAAGAGACTTCTCCTCTCGCACCAGCGACAGCGTAACGTCACTCGCTTCCGGGGTCCATGCCTCGCGCAAATCCACTTCCTGAAATTGGCCGAGTTTTTTCGTGTTCCTGAATTGATCGCCAGCGGCGTATTGCGGTCAGCTCACGTCTTGGGTTTTGCGAAATACTTCACACTGGGCAGCCCTTTGAAATGTTCGTCTTGTGTCCAGAGCGTCGCGCCGCGCAGCAGGGCGGTCGCGTAGATGAGCGAATCGGCGAGCGGCAGGTGGTGTTTGACGCCAAACCGGGCGGCCGCGACCGCCAGTGCGGCGTCCACCGGGATGACTTCGCCTTGTTGCATCACGGCGGCGGCGCGGATGGCGGAGGTTTCATCGCGTTGTTGGAGGACGCGCTTGAAGACTTCGGCAATCGTAACCGCCGGAATGACGAGCCGGCGGGTGTCCTCGATGGCCGAGACAAAGGGCGTAGCGGTCGGAGTGCCGGTGAAATACTCAAGCCAGGCGGTCGAATCGACGACGTTCACAACCGGTCAGCGTGGCGCGGAACCGTGGTGTCCAGGCCGGCGAGAAAGCCGCGCAGCTTGCGCGGCGTGTCCAGCGGCACGAGTTGAATGCGCCCGCCATCGCGCACGACCGACAACTTTTGGCGCGGCCGGAGCTCCAGCTCCGCCCGAATGGTCTTCGGGATTACAACTTGGAATTTGGGTGAAAGGGTGACGGTTTCCATATCGATAGGCATTATTGAATACCATAAATCGAACGATGTAAGCATAAGACTCCTTCTGGCCGCTGCATCAGTTTGCCTTCACCCGCAGCGGGTCGCCGAGGTCGTCGCTCTCAAAAAATGCGCTGGCGCAGGAGGGGAGAATTATTCGTCGCGTGCCGCCTGATCATGACCGTCCGTCGCGTGGACGGCACTCCGAGCTATTTGCCCCCATCGACGGTCAATTTCAGCTCCTGCACTTTCGGCACAACTTCCGGCGTGAGGGTGAAGGACACGTCGAGCTTGCCCTTCTCTCCGACCAGCGCGAAGACGCCGCGCAGCTGATTTTCCGGGACGATCGGGCCGACGGAGGTCACGGGGCCAATCGCGGCGCGCTGTTCGTGGGCGAGCTGCACCCAGTCGACGAGCGAGCGGTCGAGTAGAAAATTCTCCGCGGTGATTTCGGCGACGAGCGCGGCGTCCCACGACTGAATCATCGCGGCGACCTGTGTCCGGCGCTTTTCCAGGATCGACGAAACCGACACGGTCCGCGGCCGCAGTTTGCCACGCTCCAGGATGATATTCAGCGCCTGGTTGGATGGCGCATAGACGGGCCCGTAGCGCAAATTGCTGAACGCAATCACCGCCACGCCGTGATCGGGACAGAACCGATAAACGCTGCCGTAGCCTGGCAGCCCGCCAGAGTGGCTTACCTTCACGGTCCCGAGACTGTCGCGATTCCAGCCGAGTCCGTAGGCGTAGAACGAAACGGACGGATTGAAACCCTGCTCGTCGAGCAGTTTGACCCTGGGGGCGGCGCCCGAGAAAATCCGCGGCTGATGCATCTCGCGCACGGTGGCGCGGCGGACGGGCCCTTGGTCGGCATCGTCGCGCGCCGGCCAGGCGGCGAGGTGGAAGGCGACGTAGCGCGCGAAGTCGTCGAGCGTCGTGATGAGCCCGCCCATGGCGGCCCCGTCGCCGTCGTGCAGGATCGGCTCGAGTTTCCACTCGTCGTGATCCCACCGGTAACCGAGCGCGAGTTTGTCCGGCGGCACGTCGGCGAATTCCCACCCCGTGTGCCCCATGCCGAGCGGACGCAGGATCTTTTCCGTGATGTAATCTTGAAACTTCGTGCCGGCGACCTTCGTCACAATTTTTCCGAGCAGGACGAAACCGAGATTACTGTATTCGTAGGCCTGGCCGGGCGGATTGGAGAAAGCGAGGCCGGTGCCGACAAATTTTATGAGCGCCGCCTTGGTAATCGCCATCTGGCGATCGCCCCACGGATTATCCTCGGGCAGCCCCGTGGTCATCGTCATCAGGTTTCGAATCGTGATCGGCGGCGAGTCGACGGTCGGCAACCGCACGGCGCCGAATTCCGGCAGATGCTTCGCCACCGGGTCGTCGAGGTTGAGTTTGCCACCGTCGCGCAAATTCAGCGCAGCCATCGCGACGAAACTCTTCGTCATCGAGGCGATTCGAAAACGGGTGTCGGTTGCGACGGGGAATTTCTGCTCGAGATTCGCCCAGCCCATCGCGCGCGAGTGAATCAACTGCCCGTCCAGAACCACGCCGTAAACGAGACCGGGCAGGTGCTTCGCGGTCGCGAGGTCGCCAAAGAGTTGGTCGATTTCCGGAAGGACGGATTCCACCTGTTGCCGACGGGAGCTGTCGGCGAAGACCGGTGGAGCATACGGGTGCGCG
>SIBG01000004.1 GCA_009695305.1 Opitutus sp.
CCTCGCCCTCTCGCTCGCGGCCACCGCAACGGCCGCACCGAAGAACCCGTTCTTCGCCATGGACAACATTGCGCGCGGCGGACCCGACGTCGCGCCCGCCATGCTCAAGGAACTCGGCTACGACGGCTTCGGCGGCCGCGTCCCCGACGGGACGATGCTGCCCGCCATCACCGCGCACGGCCTGAAATTTTTCAACGGCTACCACGTCCTCGACCTCGATCCCGCCCAGCCCGCCCCCAACGATCAACTCCGCGCCTGGCTCGTCGCGATGAACGGGAAAGACACCGCACTCTGGCTCGCGATCAACCACGTCACCCGCTCCGACGGCAAACTCTTCGCTCCGTCCGCCACCGAGGCCGACGAATACGTCCTTTCCCAAATCCGCGCCATCGCCGACGTGGCCAAAGCCAACGGCGTCCGCGTCGCGCTCTACCCGCACGCCGCGTTCTGGCTCGCGCGCGTCGACGATACGCTGCGCGTCGCGGAGAAACTCAACCGCCCCGACATCGGCGTGACCTTCAATCTCTGCCACTGGCTGAAAGTCGAAGGCGTCGAACGCGATCCTGGGCCGGTCTTGCGCGCGGCGCTGCCGCGCCTGATGTTTGTCACAATCAGCGGCGCCGACACCGGCGATACGAAAGTGATGGGCTGGGACCGTCTCATCCAACCGCTCGACTCCGGCACCTACGATCTCGGCGCATTCCTCCGCACGCTCCGCACTGCCGGCTACACCGGCGCCGTCGGCTTCCAAGGCTACAACATCAAAGGCGAACCGCGCGACATCCTCGCCCGCAGCATCGCTGCGTGGCGGCGGTTCAACCGCGAGCCGCGCTGATTTACGCGGCGGCGGCGGCGCGGGCTCCGCGCGTCTCTTGACGCCCAACGCTCCTCCCTCACTCTCGTCCCCCGATGCAGAATGTCATCATCGCGAAACCCTACCGCTTTGTGGCGCCGCATCGCGGGAAGCTGTGGTGGCACTTGTTCCGTCCGCTGCTGCCGCTCTATTTGCGCAAGAGTCACGGCGTCGTCGGCGTCGAGTTTCGCGGCGTGGAGCGCCTGCGCGCCTCGCTGGACGCGGGCCACGGCATCATGCTTTCACCGAATCACTGCCGTCCGCCCGACCCCATGGTGCTCGGCATGCTCTCCTGCGAGATTGGCCGGCCGCCCTATATCGTCGCGAGCTGGCATCTCTTCATGCAGAACGCCGTGCAAACGTTTATGCTCCCACGGCTCGGCGTGTTCAGCATTTACCGCGAAGGTTCGGATCGCGAGGCGCTGAAGTGCGCGATGCAGGTGACCGCCGCGGCCGAGCGCCCGCTGGTGGTTTTTCCCGAAGGCGTGATCTCGCGGCACAACGACAAGCTGAACCATCTCATGGAAGGCACCGCGCTGATGGCCCGCGGTGCCGCGAAACAACGCGCCGCGGCAAATCCCCCCGGCAAAGTTGTCATCCACCCGGTGGCGATCCGCTATTTTTTCGACGGCGACGTGCGGGCCGCCGTGGCACCGGTGCTCCGCGACATCGAGCACCGGCTCTCGTGGCATGCTCACGAACACCTCTCCGTGGAGGAGCGCATCGCCAAAATCGGCGGAGCCCTGCTCACGCTGAAGGAGCTCGAATACCTCGGAGCCGCGCAGACCGGCGAACTGCCCGGGCGGTTGCAGCGCCTCATCGACCGGTTGCTCGAGCCGCTCGAGGACGAATGGCTCAAGGGTCGCCGGGAGAAGGAAATCGTCGCGCGGGTAAAACTCCTGCGCATCGCGATCGTCCCCGACATGGCCAACGGCACGCTGAGCGAGGTGGAGCTGCAGCGCCGCTGGCGCCAGCTGGCCGACATCTACCTCGCGCAACAACTCGCGTTTTACCCGCCCGACTACCTTTCGGCCAATCCCACCCCGGAGCGTCTGCTCGAAACGGTGGAGCGATTTGAGGAGGATCTCACTGACGTCGCGCGCATCCTCACCCCAATCCGCGCCGTGGTCGAAGTCGGCGAGGCCATCGAAGTTTCGCCTGAGCGCACGCGCGGCGCCGACGGCGACCCGCTGATGTCCACGATTCGCGACCGGCTCGAAGCGATGCTCGCCGCGTCACTCGCCAACGGGAGGGGCGCATGAGCACGATCAGCCATTTCGCCGTGCGCCTCGGCTTCGTCGCGGTGGCACTCGTGCTGTGGTTTTGGACCCAGCGTCTGATCAGCGCAAAAGCCCCGGCCAACGGTGGCGTCGGCGATCGCTTGCACGACTGGAGTGCCCCGCTGCACTCGTGGTTCCTGACCAATCCGCGCGCGACCGACCTCACACTGATTCTCACGTCGGCGCTCATCGATGCGTTTGGCCTCTACTTGCTCGCGAGCGCGGTCTTCGGATCAACGGTCCAGCCCTTCATCGCGATCCTGATCTTGTTCGCGATGCGCCAGGCCTGTCAGGCAATCTGCACCCTGCCGATTCCACCGGGATCAATTTGGCGCCATCCCGGTTTCCCGTCGCTGTTCGTGACCTACGGCACGAGCAACGATTTTTTCTTCTCCGGCCATACCGCCATCTCCGTGCTGGGCGCGATCCAACTCGCCCACACCGCCCCGCCGTGGCTCGCCCTCCTCGGCGCGATCGTCGCCGGGATCGAGGCGATCATCGTGATCATCCTCCGGGCCCACTACACGATGGACGTCTTCGCGGCGTTATTCGCCGCCTGGGGCGCCGATGGGCTCGCGCGGCACCTCGCGCCGCAGGTCGATCTCTGGCTTGGCCGACTCGGCTAATTTTTCCAGCGCGCCTTCGCCTCGGGCAGCGTCGCCACCAGCAGGTCGTGAATGCGCTGCTTCTCGTCCGCGGGCAGGTAGGCATAGCGGTCTTTCGGATCACGACTGCGCAGCGCGGCCTCAAGCCGGTCCAGGATGCGCACCTTCAGGGGCTCGGGCAGCCCGCGGAAGGATTCGGAATAAATCAGATAACTGCAGCGCTGCGCGAAGAGCCGCTCGCCCAGCTGCAAGTCCTTCAGGGCATGGCCGGCCGGACTGCGCGGCGCACCGCGCGCAAAGTTTTTCACAAACGCCTCGTGGCCCGTCACGCCCGCGGGCAGGGGCGCGGCGTGGCGAAAGAGGAGGTGATCGACGACATCCTGCGCGGAGCTGGCAAACACGCTCTTCACGCTGTCGTAGGCCGGTTCGTCGCTTTCCGGCTCCTTAAACGTTTTCTGCAGACCATGCTGGTAAGCGGTCATGCGCCAGGCCGCAAAGCCGGCGTGCGTCAGGCTGTTCTGCACCGACATCTGATGCTCAAACACCAGGAGCGCGACCACATCACTCGTCGCTTTCAAATACGCCGACGGGTCGAAGAAGGCGGAAAGTTCATCCGGCCGAGTGGCCGCCGGCTCGAAAACCAACTGATCGCCCTGCTCCCGCGCCAGGGCATTGCCGCGGTGCGCCGCCGGGCCGCGATAGCCCGTCACATACCAGCCGCCCCACCGTTGCTCGAACGGCGTCTCGTCATCGACCAGCTGCGTGCCGTGGCGGAGCAGCGGATCTCCGTTGGCGTCGGGAAAAAGTGAGCGGGCGAATACGCCCGGAATCTCGCGCACGAACGCGCCCCCATGACAGCGCAGGCAGTCGGCCTCGCGCACAATCTTGGGAGCACCACCCCGCGGCCCCGGCAGTTCCAGCGAGTAGAAGACGGGCCCGAGCTGCGGATCGATCGCCGTGACTTCCACCACGCCGCCCGGCACCCAGCCGACATAGACCGTGTCGGAAAAATACAACGCGCGCGGATGATCGGGCCGGATGCGGGTGCGCTGAAAACTCGTGCGGGAAAACACGAGCATCTGGCTCTCGGCGGAAACGCCCAGCTCGTCCAGCAACGTCTCCACCATGTGCCGCTCGCCGCCGGCCAGCGTCACGTCACCGGCCGCGAGGCGAACCTGCAACCGCGCGAGGGCGTCCCGCGGGGTCGAGGTGGAGTAGCTGACGGGCGGACGCTCATAATCGGGTTCGCTTTGCGCGCGGGCCGCCCCCACGCCGAGCAAAGCGGCGCCGCCGAGGAGAACGATGGCATGGTGGAAAGACATGGGCAGGGGTGGGACGGCCGGATTCGGACAGCGAAGGGCGGGGCGTTCAATCCCGCTCTCGCCCGAAAAGTCTGCTCATTCAGGCGGCCGCGTGCGCTTCCAGCGCGAGCGCGCGCGGAAAGAGCACGTTGTTTTCCTTGTGCACGTGGGCGTGCAGATCGGACTCGAGCCGCGCGAAGCCCGCGAGCATCGCCCGGTGGGTGTTACAGGCCGCGGCGTCCGGGACGAAGCCATCGGTCAGCTCGCGCAGCCGCGCAACGGCCGCGCCCGCCCCGTCGTGCTCCAACTCCATTTGCCGGATGGGATTCGCGATCGAGCCACAGTGACTGGCCACCGTGCCCGCGCGCTCCAGCTCCCGCACCAGGGGAAACAGAATCTGCTCCTCCTTGGCCATGTGGTGAAACATCTCCCCGGCGAGCGCCCGGATCGTCTCGGCGACGACCAGCAGGCGCGGGTCACGCCCGCCGTGTTTGCCCGCGACGCGGTCGGCCTTTTCGGCCAACGCCGGCAACTCCTCTTTCAAGTAGCAGTGATGCGTTTGCTCGATGTGGTCCGCCAGCGCGGTGAGCGACATCGCGCGGGCATCGACGGTCGGGCCGGCGGCCGGGAGCTTCGCCGCCGCGGCGAGCAGCACGGCAAACGCCGCCGGATCGAGCCCTTTCCCGGCACACGCTTGGGCGAGCGTGCGCTTGCCGCCGCAGCAGTAGTCGATGCCGACGCGCTCAAACAGGCGCGCCAGATCGGGCTGCGCGGCGACAATGTTTCCGACGGTCGCGTCGGGCGAAAATGATGAGTGGATCATGTCCGGTCATTCTGCCGGAAGCGGCCGCGCGCCGCATTGATTCGAATCAAGTTTTTCCACCTCGCCCGAGGTCAACCGGCCGCCGACTCTTCGGGCCCAGCCTGCGCTAAAATCTAAGGCGCACGTTTTCGTGCCCGCACTTGGGGCACTTCGCCAATTCCGTGGCCGCCGGCGCTGCGTAGAGCGCGTCGCAGCGGATGCAATGAAAGGTCGTCTTGCGGCGTTCGCGTTCGAAGCGGCGATGTTCCCGCCGGTCATACCACAGCCACAGGCCGACGAAAGTCACGGCGACGACCACGCAGTAGAGGACGGTGGCGGAGGTGAGGTCGAACATGGCGAATTCAGCGTGGCAGAATTGTCATGCTGAGCGAAGCGAAGAATCCAACGGGATGCTTCCCGGCGCGCCGCAGGGCGAACCGGAAAACAAAAAAACGCGCCGAAGTTTCCTTCGGCGCGTCGGGAGTGGTCGTTCGAAAAGCGCTCAGCTCTTCGCTTCGGGGGTCGGCTCGGCCGCGGGGGCGGCGGTTTCCGCGGTGACGGCGGCCTTCGGCGCCCTGGCTTTCTTGCCCTTGGCGGCCTTTTTACCCTTCGATTTTTTGTAACCGGGATCGTCCGCCTTCACGAACTCGATCAGCGCCATCTCGGCGGCGTCGCCGAGGCGCTGCTGGCCGAGTTTGTAGATGCGCGTGTAGCCGCCCGGGCGATTCGTGAATTCCTTATGGGTTTCGTTGAACAGCTTGGTGATGGCGGTTTCGTCGCGCACATCGCTGAGGGCGAGGCGGCGGAGGTGGATCGCGTCCTTCTTTTCGGTTTTCGCCGCGGCCTGCTTGGCCTTGGTGATGACCTTTTCGATGAAAGGGCGGAGCGCCTTGGCCTTGGTCAAGGTGGTCTGGATGCGGCCGTGCGTGATGAGCGAGGCGGCCATGTTGGAGAGCATCGCGCGGCGATGCTCGACGGTCACGCCGAGGGAGGCGTGGTGTTTATTGTGACGCATTGGATTTTGGTGTTAGGCGGCGCCCGATCGGCAATCCGGTCGTCCGCAGCACGCCGGGCCTTCGTTTATCGGAGAGTTTGTCATGTTTTCTTTGTTTACGACGACCGGTCGCAGCGTGGCGCGACGGCGGACGGCGCGAGCGCCGAAATTGAATCTGGCTTAGGCTTCCTTCTTCGTATCGAGAAGGCGCTCGTCGAACTTCATGCCGAGCGACAGGCCGAGGGCTTCGAGCTTTTCCTTGATTTCGTTGAGGGATTTTTTGCCGAAATTGCGATACTTCAGCATCTCCTGCTCGGTCTTCATCGCGAGTTCGCCGACGGTGGTGATGTTCGCGTTGTTGAGGCAGTTCGCGGCGCGGACGGAGAGCTCGATTTCGTTGACCGACATATTGAGGAGTTTGCGGAGCTTGTTCTGCTCCTCGCTCACCTCAGACTGCTGGTTCTCGAACTCGTAGGCTTCTTCGCTGACGCGATCAAACACGTCGAGGTGATGCTTGAGGATGGACGCGGACTGCTTGAGGGCATCGTCGGGGGTGATGCGGCCATCGGTCCAGATTTCGAGGATGAGCTTGTCGTAGTCGGTGATCTGGCCGACGCGGGTCGCCTCGACGGAATATTTCACGAGCCGGACGGGCGAGAAGAGGGAGTCGATCGGGATGACGCCGATGGCCTGCTCTTCCTTCTTGTTCTCGACGCCAGGGTAGTAGCCGCGGCCAGTCTTGATCTCAATCTCGGCCTCGAAGCTGCGCTTCGAGTCGAGGGTGCAGATGAGCTGGTCGGGATTGACGATGGTGATGTTCGCATCGGCCTGGATGTCGGCGGCGGTCACGAGACCGGCTTTGCTGGCCTTGATGAGGAGCGTGAGCGGCTCGCGCTTGGTCGAGACGATGAGAATTTTCTTCAGGTTGAGCACGATGTCGGTGACATCCTCGACCACGTGGTCGATGCTCTGGAACTCGTGGTTCACCCCGTCGATCTTGATCGACGAGATCGCGGCGCCCTCGATGGAGCTGAGGAGCACACGACGGAGCGAATTGCCGACGGTATGGCCATAACCGGCCTCGAAGGGCTCGGCGATGAACTTGGCGTAGGTCGGCGTGGCGCCGTCCTCGACTTTGGTGAGCTTGCTGGGGAGTTCGAACTTTCCGAGGCGTTTAGGCATGGCAGTGAGCGCTAACGTTGAGACGGGTGAAAAAAAGGTGGACGGGAGAAACGATTAGAAGCGCGAGTAGAACTCGACGATCAGCTGCTCGTTGATATTTTGACCCATTTCGTCGCGGGTCGGGAGGCGGACGACGATGGCCTTGAAGGTCTCGGCATTCATCGTGAGCCAGCCGGGGACGTTACGGATGCGGCTTTCCTCCAGGCAGCGGGTGGCGAGCTGGCGGGAGGCGGGCGTGTTCTTGACCTCGATCTCGTCGCCGGGCTGCACGTTGTAGCTGGCGATGTCGACCTTGTGGGCGTTGACGCGAATGTGGCCGTGGTTGACGAACTGCCGGGCGGCGGCGCGACTTTTGGCGAGACCGAGCAGATAGATGGTGCTGTCGAGCCGGGTCTCCAGGAGCTGGAGGAAACGCTCGCCGGTGACGCCGCGCTCGCGCTTGGCGATTTCGAAGACGCGGCGGAACTGGCGCTCGAGCAGGCCGTAGATGTAACGGAGCTTTTGCTTTTCGTTCAGGCCAACAGCGTATTCGGAGACCTTGCGGCGGAGCTTCGCGCCGTGGACGCCGGGCGGGTAGCTGCGGCGCTCAAAAGCCTTGCCGGAGCCGAGGATGAACGTGCCGAAACGGCGGCTGATGCGGGTGGTGGGGCCGGTATAACGAGCCATGGTAAATGGTGAGTTGAAAAATTTGGGTTGGAAAACGCGCGCGCGATCAGACGCGACGGCGTTTACGGGGACGGCAGCCGTTGTGCGGGATCGGCGTGACGTCGACAATGGAGGTGATCTCCAAGCCGATGGCCTGAAGGGCGCGGATGGCGGAATCGCGACCCAAGCCGGGGCCGGAGACGCGAATCTGAACATCCTTGAGGCCGTGCGACATGGCGTTGCGGGCGGCATCCTGCGCGACGACCTGCGCGGCGTAGGCGGTGGACTTGCGCGAGCCGCGGAAGTTGCACTTGCCGGCGCTGGACCACGCGATCACGGCGCCCTTGTGGTCAGTGATGGAGACGATCGTGTTGTTGAAGGAGGCGAAAACGTTGGCGTAGCCGGAGACGACGTTCTTGGAGCCCTTGGCCTTGCGGACTTTGATCGTGCCGAGTTCCTCCTTGAGGAGCTCTTCGGCGGTGGGCTGCCGGGCGACGCCACCGATCAGTTCGACCGGCTTGTCGGAAGCGGGGGCTTTCGGAGCGGCCTCGGGACCGGCGCCAGGCGCTGCACCTTCGGCGGCAGCCGCCGCAGCGGCGGCGGCCTTGAGGCCTTTCGCCTTCTTTTCAGCGGGCGTGGCAGCGGGCGTGGCAGCGGGCGTGGCAGCGGGCGCGCCGTCGGCGGCGGGCTTCGCGGGTTTTTCTTTTTTAGGAGCTGACGATTCTTCGGCCATGAGAGTGGGAGATTAGACTTCTTTGACTTTGGTGACGCCAACGGTCTTGCGCGGGCCCTTGCGGGTGCGGGCGTTGGTGCTGGTGCGCTGGCCACGGACCGGAAGGCCGCGACGGTGGCGGATGCCACGATAACAATTGATCGCCTGGAGGCGTTTGAGGTTCGAGGCGATTTCGCGGCGAAGGTCACCCTCCAGCACCCATTTGTGCTCGGTGATGAGGTGCAGGATCTTGTTCATCTGCTCTTCCGTGAGATCCTGCGCGCGCATGTCCGGGTTGAGGCCGGCTTCTTTCACGAGGAGGTCAGCCCGCGTGGGGCCGATGCCGTTGATATAACGGAGGGAATACGCGACTTTCTTTTTCGCGGGAATTTCTACACCGAGGAGACGTGGCATATGGTATTAGGTTAAAAGTGAGATTGAAAATGAAGGGAAGAGAGTGATCAGGTTGAAACTTGAGTGGCCGCCGGTCGCGGGATGGTGAGGATTTCGGGGCCGCGCTCAGTGGTGAGGACGGTGTGCTCGAAATGCGCGGAAGGCGTGCCATCAGCCACGACGACGGTCCAACCGTCGGAGAGGGTCTTCGTCTTGTAGGCGCCGAGGTTCACCATCGGCTCGATCGCGAGGGTCATGCCGGGCTTGATTTTATCGCCAGTGCCCTTGCGTCCGAAGTTCGGGATTTCGGGCGGCTCGTGCATCGAGACGCCGACGCCGTGGCCCACCATGTCGCGGACGACGCTGAAACCGTTGGCTTCGACGAACTGCTGGATCGCGTGGGAGACATCGCCGATGCGATGGCCGACTTGGGCCTGCCGGATGCCGAGGTCGAGCGCCTCCCGCGTGACGCGGAGTAGTTTTTCGACGGCCGGCGAAACGGGACCAACCGGGACGGTGAAGGCATTGTCGCCGATGTAGCCGTCGTGCCAGACAACGATATCGAGCGAAACGATGTCGCCTTCGCGGAGGATGCGGCGGAACGATGGGATGCCGTGGACGACCTCGTCGTTAACCGAGATGCAGGTGTGCGCCGGGTAGCGGCGCGAACCGTGCTGGTAGCCATAACAGGCGCTGCGGGCTCCGAGCCGGGCGATCCAATCGCGGCCGGCTTCTTCCAAGTCTTGCGTCGTGACGCCGGGCCGCACGAGGGGCTTGAGGTTTTCAAGCACCGTGGCGGCGACCGCGCACGCCTCGCGCATTTTGGCGATGCCCGTCTTGTCTTTGATCGGGATCGTCATGCGGCGAGGTCGCTGGCCTCGATGAGAAGGCCGAGCGTGCGATAGTGAGCGACGACGGACCCGGGGGAGCCGGAGCCGGCGAGAACGCCGTGGAGGCTTTCGTCGCGGGCATCGAGCCACTCGTCGAACACTTTGGCTTGGAGCAGCGTAGCCGGGAAGTCCGTGAGGACAAAACCCGCATCAGGTTTACGCGCGAAGAACCAGCGGCGCATCTGCGCCAGCCGAGTCGCTTCCTCCGCCGCGGCCGAGGCCGGGCGGCGCGAAATCTCCGGCCGCGCGAGGCGGGCGGGAGAGACGTGCTCAAGATTCAAAGAACGCACCTGGTTCATCAGCTTTTCAGAGTGAAAATCCGGCAAACCGAGGAGAAGGAGCTTGGTTCTGGCGGCAGGACCAAAACGCGAAAAGAGGTCGTTGATGGGGTCCATCGCGACCGGAGTAAAGAACTATCTGGTGAAATAGCGGTAAGCCGCGATCCCCGACCCGAGGAGGAGCAATCCGAGCATCGGCAGGGCCAGTTTCAGCACGGCATCGGTCTGCAGCGCCTCGCCAGTCATCCCGCCCTGCGGGTTGGCGCTGCGGGCGCGAATACGGCCCTTTTTGAGGAAGCCGTCGTAGTGGCGCTGGAGCAGGAAGGTCTCGATCTGGCGCATCGTATCGAGGATGACGCCGACGGTGATCAGCATGCCGGTGCCGCCGAAGAAGTAGGCGATCGCGTGGGGGACATTGAGCTTGAACAGCAGAATGTCGGGCATGACGGCGATGATCGTGAGGAAGATCGCCCCGGCGAGGGTGAGTCGCGTCATGATAAAATCGAGGAACTGCGCCGTCGGCTCACCCGGACGAACGCCAGGGATGTAGCCGCCGTATTTCTTCAGGTCGTCGGCAATCTGGATCGGCTTGAACATGACGGAGACCCAAAAATAGCTGAAGAACAAGATCAGGAAGGTGTAGAAAAGATAGTAGAAGAAACTGCCGGGGGTGAGCGTCTGGGCGAGCTCGGTCAGGAACTTCAGGTTGTAGGCCGTGCCGATCCAGTGGAAGATCTGCTGCGGGAAGAGCAAAATCGCGCTCGCGAAAATCACCGGCATGACACCCGAGTAATTGACCTTGAGCGGGAGGAACGAGCTCTGCCCACCCATGACCTTGTTGCCGACGATCCGCTTCGCGTATTGCACGGGGATTTTGCGCTGCCCCTGCACGACGGCGATGATGCCCATCGTCACCGCGATGAAGAGGGCGACCATGATCACCGCCTGCGGCACGCCGAGCGTCTGGCCGGTGCCGACGGGGCGGAAGAACATACCGTAAGTCAGCTTCGCCGCGTTGGGGATCTCGGACAGGATGCCGACGGTGATGAGGAGCGAGACGCCGTTGCCGATGCCACGTTGGGTGATTTGCTCACCGAGCCACATCAGCAGCATCGTGCCCGCGGTCATCAGGATCACCGAGATGGGAATGAATCCCCCCTGGCCCATGATCACGATGGGACCGTATTGGGAGACGTCGTAGCCGCTGAACAGCTGGGCGGGATTATTGAGAGCCAGGAGGAGGAGGGTGCCCTGGATGATACAAATGAAGACCGTCGCGTAGCGCGTGTATTGGGTGAGCTTCTGGCGGCCGACGTCGCCTTCCTGCTGGAGGCGGCTGAGGGCGGGCACCACCGCAGTCATCAATTGAAAAATGATGGAGGCGCTGATGTAGGGCATGATGCCCAGGGCGCAAATCGCGCCCTTCGTGAGCGCGCCGCCGGTGAACATGCTGTAGAGGCCGACGAGACCGCCGCCCACCGAGCCGGCCTGCTCCTCGAAGAATCGCTGGAGCGGGTGCGGGTCGATGCCTGGCAGCGGAATGTGCGCGGCCACCCGCGACACGAAGAGCAGTGACAGCGTGTAGAAGATGCGCGAGCGGAGCTCGGGAATCTTCAGGGAGTTCGTAAAGGCGGAAAACACGGCGGAAGAGTGGAGGTTGAAGGTGTGAAGTGGAAGGGCCGGGCGCGCCGAAGCGCAGCGCGTCAGGCGACGATGGCCTGGCCGCCGGCTTTCTCGATCTTGGCCTTGGCCGACTCGGAGAACTTCGCGGCCGTGACTTTCAGCGCGCGGGTCAATTCGCCGTCACCAAGAATCTTGACGATCGTCTCACCCTTGCGGATGAGGCCGCTCGCCGCGAGGGAAGTGGCGTTGATTTCCTTGACGCTGGCGTCGAGGGCGGCGAAGTCGCCGACATTCAGGACGGCGATCTCGGTGCGATGCTCGTAATTGTTGAAACCGCGGTGCGGGAGTTTGCGGTAAAGGGGCATCTGGCCGCCTTCAAAGCCGGGACGGATGCTGCTGCCGGAGCGGGCCGTCTGGCCCTTGCCACCGCGACCGGAAGTCTTGCCGTGGCCGCTGCCTTCGCCGCAGCCGACACGCTTCTTGCGGTGCACCGCACCGGCGACGTTCTTGAGTTCGTGAAGTTTCATGATGATTCCTAGGTGATGGGCGCCCCACTCGGCGGGACAGTCAGGGCAGGTCCCTGGCTGCGAGAGTGGAACTCGGATGGTAGTTGGGAAATAAGGCTCAGCTCGTCGCGCGGATCTTGGTGATGTCCGCCGCCAGGCGGAGCTGGAGCAGGCCGTTGAGCGTGGCGTGCACGACGGCGATGTGGTTCGAGGAACCCATCGACTTCGTGAGAATGTTCTTCACGCCGGCCGCTTCGAGCACCGCGCGCACGCCGCCGCCGGCGATGAGGCCGGTGCCGGGCGAAGCGGGCTTGAGCATGACCCGACCGCCATCGTATTGACCGATGACGTCGTGCGGAATCGTGTCGCCCTTGAGCTTCACGTTGACGAGATGTTTGTGCGCGTTGGCGGTGCCTTTCTTGATCGCATCGGGCACTTCATTGGCCTTGCCGTAGCCGATGCCGACCTTGCCCTTGCCATCGCCGACGACCGCGAGCGCGGCAAAGCTGAAGCGGCGTCCGCCCTTCACGACCTTGGCGCAGCGGTTGATGAAGACGACCTTCTCGATCATCGTCGGACCATCGCCCTCCTGCTTGTCGCGGTTGTTGCGGTTACGGTCATCGCGACGGGGGCCGCGGAAACCGCCGCCACCACCGCCGCCGCCACCCTGGCCGCGAAAGCCACCGCCACCACCGGGGCCGCGCTGATCGCGTCCGGGAGCGGACTTGCCCGCGGACTTAGCCGGAGCGGGAGCCGGAGCGGGAGCCGCGGCGGGAGCCGGGGCGGAAGCGGCCGCTGCAGGAGCGGGCGTGACGGATTCGGGAGCGGAAGTGGGTTCGGTGCTCATGCAGTTTTTAGAATTGGAGGCCACCTTCGCGCGCGGCGTCGGCGAATGTTTTTACTTTGCCGTGATACGGGGCGCCGCAGCGGTCGAATACGACCGAGGCGATGCCGGCGGCCTTGGCCTTGAGGGCAAAAGCAACGCCGAGCACTTTCGCGCTGGCGATATTGGCCTTGAGCTTCTGCTTGCGGAGTTCGGCATCGAGGCTGCCGAGAAACACGAGCGTGGCGCCGGCGTCGTCGTTGATCGCTTGGGCGTAGATGTGCTTCGCGGTGAAGCGCACGCAGAGGCGCGGACGGAGGGCGGTGCCGGTGATTTTCTTGCGGATGCGCCAGCGGCGATTTTGCAGGAGCCGGGCTTTCGTGACAGTTTTCATTGGAGAGGTTTTCGGCTTTAGGCGACGGTCTTGCCTTCTTTGCGGCGAACGCGCTCGCCAACGATCCGGACACCCTTGCCCTTGTAGGGCTCGGGCGGGTAGTAGCTGCGGATTTCCGCGGTGACGGCGCCGACCAGCTGTTTGTCCGCGCCTTCAACCTTGATCTTGGTGCCTTCGTCGACCGTGACCTTAATGCCGTCGGGAATATCCATCAGGATCGGATGCGAATAACCGAGCGCGAGATCAAGGCTCTTGCCTTTGAGGATGGCCTTGAAGCCGACGCCCTGAATTTCGAGATCCTTGCTGTAGCCTTCGGAAGCGCCTTTGACCATGCTGGCAATGACCGAGCGGACGGTGCCATACATCGCTTTCGCGAAGCGGCTGTCGTCGGCGGTGGGCGAGACGACGACTTGCTTGGCGTCCACCGAAATCTTCACGACGGGCGCGAAGAGTTTCGAGACGGTGCCTTTGGGACCCACGACGAGGACGGTGCTGTCGGTGACAGTGACCTTAACCTTGTCGGGGATGAGAACGGGTTGTTTGCCGATGCGGCTCATGGTGCGTGGCGAGTTACCAAACGTTGCAGATCATTTCGCCACCGGCTTTGTTGCGACGGCAGTCGGCGTCTTTCATCAGGCCGCGCGAAGTCGACACGATGCCGATGCCGAGGCCGTTAAGAACGCGCGGGATTTCAGTGTAGCCGAAATAGAGGCGGCGGCCGGGCGAAGACACGCGAGTGATGCCGGTGATGGCGGGAGCGCCGTCGACATACTTCATTTTCACCACGAGGGTCTTGTGGCCCGCGGCGTCGGCGGCGTTGGTGTGGTCCACCACGTAGCCTTCGGTCTTGAGGATCGCAGCGATGCTTTCCTTGAGGGTGGAGTGCGGAATCACGCAATCGTCGAGGCGCGCCTTGCTGGCGTTGCGCAGACGCGTGAGGAGGTCACTGATCGGGTCGGTCATGGTGGATGTGGTTGGAGCGGTGGCCGTGGGTCATATCCGAGGCGCCAATGGCGCCCAAACCCCCGCGGCCGGGAAATATTACCAGGAAGATTTGATGACGCCGGGAATCTTGCCGTTGAGGGCGAGTTCGCGAAACGTAATGCGGGAGACGCCGAACTTGCCGATGTAGGCGCGCGGGCGGCCGCTCTGGGAGCAGCGGTTGCGGATGCGGGTGGGCGAGGAATTGCGCGGGAGCTTCTGGAGCTTTTTCTGCGCCGCGTAAAAGGCGTCGTCGGCGGTGGCGGGATTCTTGAGGACGGCTTTCAGCTCGGCGCGTTCCGCGGCGTGCTTGGCGGTGAGTCTTTTGCGCTTTTCGTTGCGCTGGATGGCGGATGTCTTGGGCATGGTCGGCGAAAAATTTAGGCGGCGGTGGGCTTGGGAGCGGCGACTTGGGGTTCGATGCGGCGGAAAGGCATGCCGAGGAGCTTGAGGAGCTCACGGCCTTCGTCGTCGTTCGTGGCCGTCGTGACGATGGTGATGTCGAGGCCCATCGTCTTCTTAACATTTTCCACCGTGATTTCGGGGAAGATCGTGAAGTCGGCGATGCCGAGATTGTAGTTACCCTGACCGTCGAGCTTGGAGCCGACACCGCGGAAGTCGCGGATCGCGGGGAGCGCGACGGCGAGGAGGCGGTAGAAGAACTCCCACATGGCGTGACCGCGCAGCGTGACGCTGCAGCCGACGATCTGGTTTTCCTTCAGCTTGAAATTAGCAATGGCCTTGCGCGACTTGTTCAGGATCGGCTTCTGGCCGGCGATGAGGGCCATGTCGCGCGCGATGTCGGTGATCTGGTTTTTGTCGGCGTCCGCGTCGATGCCGGTGTTCAGGTTGATCTTGGTGATCGACGGAACCTGATGCTTGTTTTTATAGCCGCGGGTCTTCACGAGCTCAGGGACAACCTGTTCGAGATAGATTTTTTTGAGAGAAGGGACGTAGCTCATGTTCGTTGCCCCGGATTACCGACCCGGAGGCGTTGAGTGTGGTGTGATAAGGTGGAAGGACCGGCGGCTCAGGCGGCGACCGTGGCGGTGGGTTTCTTGCGCTTGCTCGCGTCGAAAACCGACTGGAGCATGAGATTGGAGACATGGATGGAGCCTTCGCGTTCGGCGATGGTGCCCTGCGGATGCTCCGCTGATTTTTTGAGGTGCCGCTTGATCATGCAGACGCCTTCGACGCGCGCGCGCGCCTTGGCGGAGAGCACCTCCAGAACTTTGCCAGTCTTGCCCTTGTGGGCGCCGGCGATGACGACGACCTGGTCGCCGCGTTTGACGTGAAATTTCAGGGCCATGTTAGAGAACCTCCGGAGCGAGCGAGATGATCTTCATGAAGTTCTTCGCGCGCAGTTCGCGGGCGACGGGGCCGAAGATGCGGGTGCCCTTCGGATTGTTCGTCGCGTCGATGATGACGATCGCATTGCTGTCAAAACGCAGATAGCTGCCGTCGGGCCGGCGGACCGGCTTCTTCGTGCGGACGACGACGGCCTTGTGGACCTCGCCTTTTTTGACCGTCGCTTCGGTGGAGCTTTGTTTGATGTGGACGGTGATGATGTCGCCGATGCCGGCGGTGTCGGTGATCTGGCCCATGCGGGAGATCATCGCGGCCCGGCGGGCGCCGGTGTTATCGGCGACGTCGAGGATAGAGCGTAATTGGATCATGGCGGGACTCCGGGGGAGTTAGTGGTTAGGCAGGAGTTCAGGCCGAGGGCGCAGGAGCGACCGGCTTGATGGTTTGCTTGGTGGGCACCTGGGCGGCGACATCGGCCTCAGAGATTGCGACGGCGTCGGTGGTGACCCCCTTGAGAATGATCGAGACGACGCGCCAGCGCTTGAGGCGGCTGAGCGGACGGGTCTCCATCACCTCGACCTTGTCCCCCACCTTGGTCTCGTTCTTCTCGTCATGGACGTGGAGGACGGTCTGGCGGTTGACGACCTTTTGGTAGAGCGGGTGCGGCTTCTTGTAGGCGACGGTGACCTTGACGGACTTGTCGCCGGAGCGGCTGGACACGAAACCGATTTGAGTGCGGCGCGCGCTGCGCTGGCCGGGAGTGACGATGGACATGGCGATAAAGGTGGTTCAGTTCCCGCGCGCTCAGGCGGCGACGGGGGCGGTTTTCTTTTGGTTCTGGATGGTCTCGAGGCGGGCGATGTCCTTGCGAAGCGTGCGCAGCTCGTGAGTTTTCTCGACCTGCCCGGTCTGCTTGCGCAGGCGGAGCTGGAGGAGCTGTTCGCGGATCTCGCGAAGCTTGGTGGTGATCTCGGCGGGCGAGAGGTCGCGAATTTCTTTGGCGGTCATGGGGACGACGGGTTGGAGGTTTCAGCTCAGACGGCGGTGCCTTCGCGAACGATGAATCGGCAGTGGAACGGCAGCTTGGCATCGGCGAGGCGGAAGGCCTCCCTGGCGACGCTGAGCGAGATACCGGCGAGTTCGAAGAGGACGGCGCCGGGCTTGATGACGGCGACGTAGTATTCGACCGGGCCCTTGCCCTGGCCCATGCGCACCTCGGCGGGCTTCTTGCTGATCGGCTTGTGCGGGAAAATGCGGATCCAGAGTTTGCCCTTGCGCTTGAGGTGGCGCGAGATGGTGACGCGCGCGGCCTCGATCTGCTGGCCGGTCATCGGGCCCCGGGTGAGCGATTGCAGGCCGAATTCGCCGAAGGCGATCGTGTTGCCGCGCTTGGCATTGCCAGCGCGGGAGCCTTTCATCGACTTGCGGTATTTAGTGCGGGCGGGAGCGAGAGCGGACATGGAAAAGTTCTCCTAAATTTTAAAGGCGGTCAGACGCGAATCAGTTGTTGTCGGCTTCTTTTTTGCAGATCCAGCATTTGACGCCGATCTTGCCGTAAACGGTGAGCGCTTCGGCAAAACCGTAGTCGATGTTTTCGCGCAGGGTGTGCAACGGCACGCGGCCCTTGCGCTGCCACTCGCGGCGGGCGATGTCCGCACCGCCGAGGCGGCCGGAGCACTGAATGCGGATGCCTTCGGCGCCGAGCGCCATGGCCATTTCGACGGCCTTCTTCATGGCGCGGCGGAACGCGATGCGGCGCTCGAGCTGGAGCGCGACGTTCTCGGCGACCAACGCGGCCTCGATCTCGGGCTTTTTGACTTCCTGGATGTCGAGGAGGATTTCCTTGCCGGTGAGCTTGGAGAGCTCGTCCTTGATCTTCTCGATTTCCTGGCCCTTGCGGCCGATGACGATGCCGGGGCGGGCGGTGTAAATTTTGACGCGGACGCGGTTCGAGGCGCGCTCGATGAAGATGCGCGGCACGGAAGCCTGTTTGAGTTTCTCCATCAGCTTGGTGCGGATGAGCTGATCCTCGGCGAGGAGCTTCGGGAAATCTTTCTTGGTCGCGAACCAGCGCGACTGCCAGTTGCGGCGGACGGCGAGACGGAAACCGATCGGGTTTGTTTTTTGGCCCATGGAAGGAAATTAGTTGGATTGGCCGTCGGAGAGGACGATGCGGATGTGCGACATCTTCTTGCGGCGGGGCATCGCGGTGCCGCGGGCGCCGGCCTTGAAGCGCTTCAGCACCGGGCCGTTCTCAATCAAGGCGAACTTGATCGTGAGGCTGTCGGCCGAGAGGTTGTTGTTGTTCTCGGCGTTCGCGATGGCGCTCTTCAGCGTCTTGGCGATCAGGCGGGCGGACTTGCGCGGGATGAGCGCGAGGTAATCGACGGCTTCGGTGGCCTTGCGGCCTTGGACCACGCGGGAGATATCGCGCATCTTCTTGGGCGACATTCTCGCGTAACGGGTGAGGGCTTGGACTTCCATGGTAGTGGTGAGAATTCCGAATTTTTCGGTTCGGCGATAGTGGTTCCGCAGGCGCGGGACCCTACCCTTTGGATCGGTTAGGTTTTAGGTTTTAAGGATTTTGATGCTGGCGGTGTCGCCGGCGTGGATCGACTGGCCCGGCGCCACGCTGAGGATCAAGGCGGCGCTGCAAGTCGGGCGCAGATCGACGAGGAGGACTTCCGCGATCCCGGTGGCACCGCGCGTGAGGCGGCAAACCATGCCCTGGCGCAGGCCCGCATCGAAACCCCGGCCCAGGAGAATCAGGTCGGCGGTGGACGTGGGCTGGATCGCCACGACGGAAGCGGTCGGGACCGCGGCAACCACCAACGACCATGGACTAATGACCAAGGCCAGCACCGCCACCGCACGAAGACGGCGGAAACCGGAGGAAACTGGAGGAAAATTAGTCATTGGACGTCGGGCCTTGGTCATTACGTGCAGCCGCGCGTTAGATTTCCTTGCGGGTCATGCCGCCGTGCGACTTGAAGTTACGCGTGGGAGAGAACTCGCCGAGCTTGTGCCCGACCATGTTCTCGGTGACGTAGACGGCGGTGAAGATCTTGCCGTTGTGAACGCTGAACGTATGCCCGATGAAATCGGGTGTGATCGTCGAGCGGCGGGACCAAGTCTGGATGGGCTTCTTGGCGCCGGCCTTGACCGCCTTCTCGATTTTCTCGAGCAGGTGGTAGTCGACAAAGAAACCTTTTTTGATGGAACGTGCCATGGTGCGAAAGGGGCGGCTTATTTCTTATTGCGCGGCTTGCGGCCGTTATGGTGGACGATGATCTGGCTGGTGGAGAGCTTCGTGCGGCGACGCGTGACGTAGCCTTTGGCGAGCTGGCCCCACGGCGAGACGAGATGCTGGCGACCACCACCACCCTTGGATTTGCCCTGACCGCCACCGTTCGGGTGGTCGACCGGATTCATCGCCACGCCGCGAACGTGCGGGCGGCGGCCGAGCCAGCGGGCGCGACCGGCCTTGCCGAGCGACTGCTGGTTGTGATCACCGTTGCCGACTTCACCGATCGTGGCGCGGCAGTTCGGATGCAACTGGCGGAGTTCGCCCGAGGGCATCTTGAGCGTGGCCTGGCCATTCTCGACGGCGACCAGCTCGAGGCTGGTGCCGGCGCAACGGGCGATCTTCGCTCCCCGGCCCGGGACGAGCTCCACGCAATGAACGAGGGTCGAAGGCGGGATCAGGTGGAGCGGAAAGTTGTTCCCGACTTTAAAATCGTTCGTCGTCGCCTTGTTCGAGGCGATGATCATGTCCCCGGGTTTCAGGCCCTTCGGGGCGATGATGTAGGCCTTGTCGCCGTTGGTGTAGGCGATGAGCGCGATGTTGGCGGAGCGGTTGGGATCATACTCGATCGCCTGCACCTTGGCCGGCAGGTCGAGCACGGCGCGGTGGAAATCGATGATGCGATAGAGCTGCTTGTGACCGCCACCGCGATGGCGCGAGGTGACGCGGCCATAGACGTTGCGGCCGCCGCTCTTGTGCTTGTGCTCGGTGAGGGCGCGGAGGGGCCGCTCTTTCGAAAGCCCGGCCTCCATGTTGAGGGAGGTGAAGCGGCCGGAAGGCGTGAGCGGGCGGAAGGAATGGATGGGCATGGTGGAGTTTCTCCGGGTGAGGCGGGCGCGTTTAGACGAGCTCGATTTTATCGCCGGCCTTGAGGGTGACGATGGCCTTCTTGAAATCGGAGCCGATGCTGGGCTGGCCCTGCCGGCTCTTCTTGTTTTTGCCGCGGTAGGTCATCGTGTTCACACGACGGACCGTGACCTTGAAGGTCTGTTCAACGGCCTGCGCAATCTGGTGCTTGTTCGCGTGACCAAAGACCTCGAAGGTGTATTGGCCGAGCTCGGACGAGAGCTTGTTGGACTTCTCCGAGAGGCGGACGAGTTTGAGGATCTTGTCGGCTTGCATTAGTTTTTACCTCCGTTCACGCGGGCCAAAATGGTCTCGAGGGCTTTCGTGCTGACGATGATTTTTTTGTATTGCGCGAGATCGAGGGTGTTGAGCTTCGAGGCGTCCTGCAGTGACACGCGCTCGATGTTGCGCGCCGCGCGGGCGTGCTCGGCGGTGAACGGCGCATCCACGAGGAGAATTTTTCCCTTCGGCGCGATGCGGCCCACGATCACATCGACCAGCTTCGTCTTCGGCTGCGCGACGGAGAACTGCTCGATGACGGCGATTTCGCCGGCGATCGCGCGGTCGAACAGGGCGCGGCTGAAGGCGAGGTCTTTGACCTTGCCATTGATTTTCTTCGAGTAGTCGCGGGGCTTCGGGCCGAACACGACACCACCACCACCCCAGAGGGGCGAGCGGATGGAGCCGGCGCGAGCGCGGCCGGTGCCCTTCTGGCGCCATGGCTTCTTGCCGCCGCCGCGGACTTCACCACGAGTCTTCGTGGAGTGCGTGCCCTGGCGGTTGTTGGCGTTGATGGCGACGATGACTTCTTTCACGGCCTGGAGGCCCTTGTCGCCTTCGAAGGTGGGCAGACCGGCGAATTCTTTTTCGCTGCTGGTCGTGCCGTCGGAGCTATATACAGTAAGTTTCATGGCTGGGTGTCTCCGAATTATTTCTTGGCGGCCGGGGCCGCAGCCGCCACGACCGGAAGCGGACGCTGGCCTTTGATGGCGGAACGGACCACGACGTCGTCGCCGTTGGCGCCGGGAATCGCGCCCTTCACGAGGATGAGATTCTTGTCGGCAATGATCTTAATGACGCGCAGGTTCTGCATCGTGCGGGCGTCGCTGCCCATGTGGCCGGGCATGCGCTGGTTTTTCCACGTGCGGCCGGGCGTCTGCCGCATACCGATGGAGCCGATACGCCGGTGAAACATCGAGCCGTGCGCCGCGGGACCGCCAGCGACCCGGAAGCGTTTCACGACCCCTTGGAAGCCTTTGCCCTTGCTGATGCCGCTGACATCAACGAGCTGGCCTTCGGTGAAGGCCGCAACCGTGACGATGTCGCCGACTTTCAGCGTGGACGCAGCGGTGAGGCGGACTTCGCTGAGGACGCGGGGCGCGACTGCGAGGCCGGCCTTCTTCGCGTGGCCAAGTTCACCGTTGGGGGTGTTCTTGGGTTTCTTGGTGGCGAAGCCGAGTTGGACAGCGTCGTAGCCGTCAACCGCGACAGTCTTCACTTGGACGACCGAACAGGGTCCGGCTTCGACGACGGAGACGGGAACTAGGACGTTTTGAGCGTCGTAGACCTGCGTCATGCCGATTTTTTTGCCGAGGAGCGATGAGATCATGGGCTAAGTGGTAGGTGGAAAGGTTTCCGTTTAACGACCTACATTAGTCGAGGCCTGGCGGTGCCGCGAAGGGCACACAGGCAACTGCCAATGTGTGAATGTTAAGAGTGAGTCTTAGACGTTGATGGTAATATCTACGCCGGAAGGCAGGTTGAGTTTCTTGAGCTCATCCACGGTTTGCGCGGTGGGCTCGATGATATCGATGAGACGCTTGTGCGTGCGGGTCTCGAACTGCTCCATCGACTTTTTGTCGACGTGCGGGGAGCGGTTGACGGAGAGTTTCTCGATGCGGGTGGGCAGCGGGATGGGGCCGGAAACGCGCGCGCCGGAGCGCTTGGCGGTTTCGACAATGTCCTTGGCGGACTGATCGATCACACGATAGTCGAAACCCTGAAGTTTGATGCGGATGCGCTGGCCTTTCATGGTGAAAAAAGAACGGTGGTTTAGCTGCGGGCGGGCCCCTTGGCGTTGGTTTCGACGATCTTGGCGAGAAGGGCATTCGGCACTTGCTCAAAGTGCGACGGCGTGACCGAGGCGGAGGCGCGGCCCTTCGAAAGCGAGCGGATGTCGGTGATGTAACCGAAGAGGGTCGCGAGCGGCACGCGGGAATCAATGATGCACGCGCCGTCTTTGTTTTCCAACCCGAGGATGGAGCCACGACGGCGGTTGATGTCGCCGATGAGATCGCCCTGGTAATCCTCGGGCGTGGTGACCTCGACGCCCATGATCGGCTCGAGGAGAATCGGGTTGGCGATCTTCATCGCATCCTTGAACGCGAAGATGCCGGCCATCTTGAACGCGAGCTCAGACGAGTCGACTTCGTGGAAGGAGCCGTCGGTGATGCGGATGATGACATCCACGACCGGGAAACCGGCGACGACACCGTTGTTCGTCCCTTCCAGAATGCCTTCGGTCGCGGGCTTGATGAATTCTTTCGGGATGCTGCCGCCGACCGTCTCGTTGATGACTTCGACGCCTTTGCCCTTTTCATTCGGCTCAAGCTTGATGCAGACGTGCCCATACTGGCCCTTGCCGCCCGACTGGCGGATGAATTTGCCTTCGCCGTCCGCGGATTTCTTGACGGTCTCACGGTAGGCAATCTGCGGCTCGCCGAAGGTCGCTTCGACCTTGAACTCGCGCCTCATGCGGTCGCGGATGATGTCGAGGTGCAACTCGCCCATGCCGTGGAGAATCGTCTGACCGGTGTCGGGGTCGGATTTGACCCGGAGAGTCGGATCCTCGGCGACGAGGCGTTGGAGCGAGTTACCGAGTTTTTCCTGGTCCGCCTTCGAATTGGGCTCGATGGACATCGCGATGACGGGCTCGGGGAAGGACGGCGGCTCCAGCCGGATGTCGTAATCCTCGTCGCACAGCGTGTCACCGGTGATCACGTCCTTGACCCCGACGAGCGCGCAGATGTCGCCCGAGTAGGCCCGGTCGATTTCCTCGCGGTCGATGGCGCGCATGAGCACGAGGCGCGAGCAGCGCTCGCTGCGGCGGGTGCGCGGATTGTAGAGCGACATGCCCTGCTTCACCATCCCGGTGTAAACGCGGTAGAAGACCAGTTTGCCGACGAACGGATCGGTCCAAAGCTTGAAGGCGAGACCGGCCAGCAAGGCTTTGTCGTCCACCACCGCATCGACGGGCTGCCCATCGCTGTCCTGACCTTTCATCGGCGGAACATCGATCGGGCTCGGGAGGAAGTTGACCACGCAATCGAGGAGACGCTGGACGCCCTTCTTCTTGAAGGCGGACCCCGGGACCACGCCACAAAACTTGAGCGAGATGGTGGCTTTGCGCACACCAAGCGTGAGCTCTTCGACCGTGATTTCCTGACCGTTGAGATATTTGTCGGCAATGACGTCGTCGAAGTCACAGATGGCCTCAACGAGTTTTTCGCGATAGCTTTTCGCCTCGGCGAGCAGGTTGGCGGGAATCTCGGAGGTCACCGGATTCATGCCGAGCGGATCCGTCGTGTCGTCGAACACGTAGGCGATCATCTGCACGAGGTCGATCAGGCCACTGAAATTTTCCTCGTTGCCGATCGGGAGGAACAGCGCGTGGGCGTTGCCCTTGAGCTTGACGCGGATGTCGTCAATCGCCCGATGGAAGTTCGCACCGACGCGATCCATCTTGTTGATGAAGGCGATGCGGGGAACCCGGTATTTGTTGGCCTGCCGCCAGACGGTCTCGGACTGCGGTTGCACGCCGGCGACCGCATCGAACACCGCGACCGCACCGTCGAGCACGCGGAGCGAACGCTCCACCTCAGCCGTGAAATCCACGTGACCGGGGGTGTCGATGATGTTAACGCGCTGCTTGATGCCCTTCCACGGCCCCCAAGAAGCGTTCCAGGCACAGGAGATGGCGGCGGCGGTGATCGTGATGCCGCGTTCGCGCTCCTGCTCCATCCAGTCCGTCACCGTGGTGCCTTCGTGCACTTCGCCCATCTTGTGGACGGCGCCGGAGTAAAAAAGAATGCGCTCAGTCGTGGTCGTCTTGCCCGCGTCGATGTGCGCGGCGATGCCGATGTTCCGGGTCCATTCGAGCGGGAACGGGCGGTCCTTCGAGTTGGCCGCGGAAATCTTGGCCTTGTCGGTGACGACAGAAATATTCACAGGTGCAATGACAGCGGACATGAGCGTGGACCGGACGGGTTACCAGCGGAGATGGGCGAAGGCGCGATTCGCCTGGGCCATCTTGTGCGTGTCTTCTTTCTTCTTCACGACGCCGCCGGTGTTGTTGTAGGCGTCGATGATCTCGGCGGCGAGGGCGTCCTTCATCGTCACACCCTTGCGGGCATGGGCGGCGGCGACGATCCAGCGCAAGGCGAGGCTCTCCTGGCGCTCAAAGGAAATTTCCACGGGCACCTGATAGGTGGCGCCACCGACGCGGCGGCTCTTCACTTCGAGGCGCGGGCGCGCATTTTCCAGCGCACCGAGCAGCAGATCAACCGGATCGCCCTTTTCGAGTTTCTCGGAAACTTTCTCGAACGCGCCGTAGACGATGCGCTGGGCAATGTTCTTCTTGCCGCTCTTCATGATGACGTTGACGAGGTGCGCAACGAGCAGGTTGTTGTAGCGGGCATCCGGAACGACCACACGTTTCTCGGCTCTGTGACGGCGTGACATGGCGAAATAGTTGAGGTTAAAAAGAACGGTTTACTTGGCGGCCTTCGGGCGCTTGACGCCGTATTTGGACCGGCTGCGGCGGCGTTTTTCGACCCCGGTCGCATCGAGCGTGCCGCGGACGATGTGGTAACGCACGCCGGGGAGATCCTTCACGCGACCCCCGCGGACGAGCACGATCGAGTGCTCCTGAAGATTGTGCCCCTCGTCCGGGATGTAGGAAATGACTTCATTGCCATTGGTGAGGCGGACCTTGGCCACTTTACGGATGGCGGAGTTGGGCTTCTTCGGGGTGCGGGTCATGACCTGCACGCAAACGCCACGACGAAACGGGTTGCCGTCCAAAGCCGGAGACTTTGACTTGACGCGCACGTTGCGACGGCCTTTGCGCACGAGTTGGTTGATGGTCGGCATACGAAGAGAAAGAAATTACAGAGTGGAAATTGGAGAAAAGAGGTGAACGCTACATTTCCCCGAAAGCTCGGCAAGAACTTTCTGGCGAAAAGAAACTGAGTTCGCGAAATCTGGGATTTGGCCCCGGCTCGCGAAGGGAAAAAGCGTTCATCGGCCGGGGCCGACAACGCGTAGAAGGAAGAGGAAGGAGGGTTAAAAGTTGCGTGCGGCGCGGAGAACACAAGCAGATTTCCTCCCGACGTGGATAAATCTGCTGAGACTGCATTACCAGCGGACACATCGGAGCAGTTTCGACCTGGTCAAAAAAACGCCCGGTCCAAAGACCGGGCGTAAAAACCTCATGGAGCTAGGCTCTACATGCGATTTTTGGCGGGAGGACCGGAGAAAGTGGGCGGTCACCCCAGGGCTGACAAGGTGAAGTTATTCACATTTCATTCCACCCTACTCCAAAAAAAGAAGCCGCGGACGAGTCGGCCTCTGGCAGCTCACCCCTATCTTCCCTTCGCCGCAAGGGGAGCGTCGTCAGGTAACGGGCGGCGCACGTTCCACGTCACCGGGGCGGTCAATTTCTGATTTTCCTTCCATTGCTGTGCGAGTGCCTGTCGGTCGGTGGCGGAGGCACTCGCCGTGAGTAACGCGCCTCGCAGTTGTTTCTCGAACTTGTCTTCGATTCCGTTGTTGTTGGCATTTTCGAAGAGCGGGTTTTCATCGGAGCTGACCAGACCGCAGATCCATGCACCCTCTTTGCAGCGTTCAGAGAGAATTATTTTCCCGCTGCGCCTTTCGTTTCGAGCAGCGGCAGGTCTCCAGCCACGAGGCGGTTGAAACGATAGAGAGCCCAAACTTGAGCAGCCGGGTCGAGCCGCACGGTGAGGACCGGCAGGGCGGCAAGCGAAGCTCGGTCGTGCCTTTCGATCTTCGCGAGTTCCGCGAGCGGACGCCATTGAGTGCCTTGGGGTGAAGGCTCATCCACAGAAATTTGCAGGTAGCCCGGCTTGCGACTGGCGGTGACGGAAAGTCTGGCTCCGCCGATGTCGAACGTCGTGCCATCGGAGGGATAGTCGAGAAACGAAACAAACGTCGTGTCGTTGACTGCACCGCGCAGATTGCGGGTGCAATCGTTGCCAGAGTCGACGGCGGCCGATATCACAGTAATTAGGGGCTGACCCCGTGGTTCCCCGTGGTTCGACGCCAATCCGGTTTTTCGAATCCCAGATTTGATTACAGCGAAATCTTTCGCGCTCGCCGCGATCGTTACCCGCCGAGCGGCTTGAGCACCGAGACCCATAGCTCCCGCCCGAGCGAGTAGCCGACCACAACGATGATGGCCAGCGCCGCGACCCAAAGCGCCAGCGTCGAGATCCGATTTGGCGCGACGTCCGTCGGCAGCCGTTTGTGGCGGAGGTAAAGGGCGCCGAACGCGAGGATCGGAAGCATCGCCGCCTGCGCGACACCACCGGCCTTCACCATGTTGACCGGCGACTGAAAGACGAAAAACAGGCAAACCGGGATGAGGAGCGCGACCCAGGTGAACCGGTTGACCCACTTCAAACGGGCCGGGTAATCATCGCGTTTGAAACCGCCGAGCAGCCCGGCCATGTCGGCAAACGCACGGCAGTTTCCCGCCGTCGCCGCGAAGATCGTGCCGTATAGCGTGGCGATGGCGCCGAGGTAAAAGAGCCACAGCGACCAGTCGCCGAGGGTTTCGGTATACATCTTCGAGAGGACCGGAATCATGTCCATGCCCTTGGGCACGAGCCCGGCCGGGTGCAGCACACCGGCGCCCAGCATGTAGAACGCGGCCGTGGCCACGCAGTAAATGACCATCGACGTGAGGATATCGACGTTCATCACGCGAATCCAACCCCGCGCTCGCACCTGCCACCCGCCGCCCGCCTCACGGCGTCCGGCGAAGCGCGCGTAGCCTTTCTCGACACACCAATACGGATACATGAACAGCTCGGACGCCCCGACTCCGGTGATGCCGAAGACCGCGATCGCCGTGATGAGCCCATCCTTCGGAAGCTGGAACGAAAAGCCTTCACGCAGGTTTTCCCAGGAAAAGCTCTGCGGCTGGCGCATCATAATCAGCGCGCAGAGAAACGTCAGCATCGTGAACAGGCAGACTTTCACCGTCGCCAGTTTTTCGATGCGGCCGTAGTGTCCGCCGAGCAAAATCGCGAGCGTCGCCGCCATCAGCAGCACCACCCACGCGTTCACCGAGATGGCGGACACGAGCTGGTGCAACACCCACGCCACGCCGCCGAACATCGCGCCAATTTGAAAAAACGTCAGGAGCGTCATGATCGCCCACGCCCACACGATCCAGTTGACGCCAAAGAAGCGTGGACCGGGAACGCGGTTCAACCCCTCGCCGCCGGTTTCGCCGGTCGCGATCACGTAGCGGCCGAGTTCGGACTGCACCGCTGGCTTGATGATGCAGCTCAATGCAATGATCCAGAGGGCGAAATACCCGACCTCGGCCCCGAGCGTCGTCGTGGCGATGAGTTCGCCGGAGCCGACAATCGACGCCGAGAGAATCATGCCGGGACCGATCCGGCGGAGAATTCCGAACGCCGTGCGCGGGGGCTCCGTGACTTCGTCGAGATGAAACTCGTAGGGATTTCTTGGCTGTGCAGCAGTGGGGTTTTCAGGCACGAGGACAGTCAGAAGCCGCAAGGGGGAAGCGCGCAACTGGATTTGCGCGAAAAATGCCGGGGCTCACTTCGCCGCGACCTCGGCCGGCACCAGCGGCTCGCCATACGGCAGATCGTCCGGCAGGGGCACGAACTCACGAAACTGCGCCCACAGTTTTGAAAAATCCTTGTTCACGTCGCCCGAGAGGCAGTCGGTGATTTCGCCGGCAGCCTCGGGGTAACGCTCAATCACCTGCCGGAAGGAAAAATCCGGATTGTAGAACGCATAGACGAGCTTCCGCATGTTCTCCACGCCCGTGCGGATTGCCGCGCCGTAGTCGGCGAAGCGCGCCGGCGAAAGGTCGCCGTCGACGAGTCCGGTGTGAACGGTCTCGGCGACCAGGACGCCGCTCTTGAGCGCGAGCATCACACCGCTGCTGAACACCGGATCGAGAAACGCCAGCGCGTCGCCCACGAGCGCGAGGCCCGGCGCTGCGCAATATTGCGAGTGCCGCGAAAACTCACTCGTCACCCAATACTCGCCCGTCGAGGCACCGACTGAGAGTCGGTCCTTGATCCAGAGGTTTGCCCCGATCTCGCGTTGAAAGATCGCTTGCGGATCCTTCACGCCGTCGCGCGTGAGATATTTTCCCTCAGCCACGACGCCCACGCTCACCATGCCGTCGTGTTGCGGGATGTGCCAGAACCACCCCTTGCCGGGAGTAAAAATCCCCGGGGCAAGCCCCGGCAGTGCCGGCTCCCCCTGGCGCGAGGTGGTGGATGAAGTGCTGCACCCAGGCGAAGTTGGCGTTGCCCTTGGGCGGGACGCCGAATTGACGCCGCTGCCGGGCGGCGCCCTGCGGGTCAACCTTCGGTTGCTCCTTCTCCGCTGCTGCTCCGTGCCAGCGCTGATCGACCGACGGCCAGAGCTTGGCCTCGAAGCCGATGGTGGCGGTGGACTGGGCGGAGGGGCTGAGTTTCGCGCGGGCCATGGGGCGTAGGTGGACGACAGGGAATAATGAGCGGATGCGCAACCATCCGTTGGAGAATCGGTCCCGGAATTCCCCTCAAACACTGGCGCTGGCGGGCCAGCGAGCAGTCCTAAGGCACGGTAGTCGGTTGCGTGCTCGAAGCGGCGTGCAGTGGAAATCCTGGTGCAGACTTGCTGGCCGATTTCCTCAACCGCTGCCTCTCGTCACTAAACGCGTCCAAGTAGCCACGGGAAAACGCTTCTTCCCACTCGACCCGCTTACGGTGGCGGTAGCTGAGTGGGTCTGCACGCTTCTTAGCGAGGTCGATCACGCTGGTTGGAGGCGTATTCGCTCTCGCGTCCGCAAGCCCTGCAGCTTCGCCGGAGCGGTAAGCCAACGCCATTGCAATTTCCGGCAATGGCTCGTTCCGCTTCTCGGCAATCGGCGTTTCCATGTTTATCGCGACTAGGCCGAAAATGGAAACCATCGCAGTCACCGTGACCGCGATTTTTTGCCGTTTGCTCAGGGACATTGCGGGCCGAAGCCGAAACGGATTGCGAGCCGTGAGCAACAAAAAGGCGTAAGTGTGCAACTCTAACGTGACGACGCGACGCGCGAGATAAGCAGGCGCAGGGCACCACCATGCACCGTGGCATCGGCGATGAAGTTCCACGTCCAGACATGGCCGCGATGGGTCGCCTGGGTCGGCAGCCCGTCGGCGAGCGACGGCCCAACTGCTCGCCCACCTCGGCCTGCGCCTGCCGAAGGGCCCGCGCGAAGTCGCGAATGTAGTGCCGAAAACCGGGGGTTGAATCGCGCAACCACCCGCCGGCCAGTTATTTGATTTTTCGAACTGCGGAACTTGAGTTAAAAGGTAGCGCTCTCAGTCGGCACGAACACTGCCCCCGGGTCGGCTGGACGCCGGCGCTACACGAAAAAGCCGCGCACCTTGCGGTGCGCGGCTTTGAAGTTGTTTGAAGCGGGGCGGCGGCCCGTCGGCGAGCGACGGCCCTACGCTTCCGCTCAGCTGGCTTCCGCCGGCTTTGCTTCTTCGACGATCTCGGCGCCGAAGGGCAACGAAATCTTGAGGTGCTTGTATTTCGGCAGACCCGTGCCCGCCGGAATCAAATGGCCCATGATCACGTTCTCCTTGAAGCCCTTCAGCAGGTCGACTTTGCCAAGGGTCGAGGCGTCGGTGAGGACGCGCGTCGTCTCTTGGAAGGAGGCGGCCGAGATGAAGCTCTCGGTCTCGAGCGACGCCTTGGTGATACCAAGGAGGATCGGTTCGGCCTCGGCGGGTTTGCCGCCGGCCTCCTCGATCCGCTTGTTCTCCAGAAGAAACGTGGCACGGTCGACTTGCTCACCCCAGAAGTTTTCCGTGTCGCCCGGATCGGTGATACGGACTTTGCGGAGCATCTGACGGATGATGATCTCGATGTGCTTGTCGTTAATCGTCACGCCTTGGAGACGATAAACTTCCTGCACCTGCGAAATCAGGAAGTCGTAGAGCGCGGACGGCCCGAGGATTTCAAGGATTTCATGCGGGTCGGCGGCACCTTCGGTCAAGTGCTGGCCTTTGTGCACGACGTCACCGGGCTGCACGATGATGTGCCGGCCCGTCGCGATCAGATGCTCCTCTTCCTGCTGAGTCTCGTCGTTTTTCACGACGAGCTTGCGCTTGCCGCGGACGGTGCCTTCGAACGACACGATGCCATCGATGCGCGACATTTCGGCGGCTTCCTTCGGGCGACGCGCTTCGAACAGCTCGGCCACGCGGGGGAGACCACCGGTGATGTCCTTCGTCTTGGACGCCTGACGCGGAGTCTTCGCGAGCAACGCACCCGGTTGGATGATGTCGCCCTCGTTGACTGCGATCTGGGCGCCGACAGGAATCGAATAGGCGGCGAGTGGCTTGTTCTTGCCGTCGCGGATTTCGACCTGCGGATTGAGATCTTCCTTGTGCTCGATGACGACCGTGGCGATGCGGCCCGACGCCTCGTCGAGTTCGCGCTTCACGGTGACACCGGGGATCATATCCTTGAAGTGCAGCGTGCCGCCCTTTTCGGAGAGCACCGGGATGTTATAGGGATCCCACTGCGCGAGGATGGCGTTCTTCTCGATCTTCGCGCCGTCGCCGACGTGCAGGAACGAACCGACCACAATGTTGTAGTTTTCGATTTCCTTGTCCTCGGCGTCGAGGATCTGGATGGTGCCGGTCTTGTTGAGCACGATGGCGGCGCCTTCGGCGGTTTCAACGAGGCGGAGCCCCTTGTATTTCACGGTGCCGCTGGCTTTGACGCGAATTTCCGGAGTCTTGAACCCGCCACTCGCGACGCCACCGATGTGGAACGTGCGCATGGTGAGCTGCGTGCCGGGCTCGCCGATCGACTGCGCGGCGATGATGCCGACGGAGTCGCCGATCTTCGCGACCTTGTTGGTCGCCGGATTAATGCCGTAGGATTTCGCGTCGATGCCGCCCTTCGTGATGGAGGTGAGCGGCGACATGACCTTGACGCGCTCGATGCCGAGCTCGTCGATCTTGGCGGCCATTTCCTCGGTGATGATTTCGCCCGATTCCACGAGCACTTGGGTCGGACTGATCGGATTATACACATCGTCGCTGGAGAAGCGGCCGATGATGCGCTCCTTGAGGCCGACGATTTCGTCGTCACCTTCGAAGATTGCTTTTTTCCATACACCGTCGCGCGAGCCGCTGTCGTCCTCGGCAATGATGACGTCCATCGCCACGTCGCAGAGTTTGCGGGTGAGATAGCCGGCGTCAGCCGTCTTGAGGGCGGTGTCGGCGAGACCCTTGCGGGCACCGTGCGTCGAGATGAAGTATTCGAGCACCGTGAGACCCTCGCGGAACGAGGACAAAATCGGGCGCTCAATGATTTCGCCGGACGGTTTGGCCATGAGGCCGCGGGTGCCGCACAGCTGGCGGACCTGCTGCTTGTTGCCGCGCGCGCCCGAATCCATCATGATGTAGACAGGATTCACCTCGGTCTTGCCGTCGTTGTTTTCGAGCTTGGCGAAAACCTCTTTGGCTATTTTGTCCGTGGCGCCAGTCCAGATGTCGACGACCTTGTTGTAGCGCTCGCCGTCGGTGATGATGCCCTTGTTGAACTGGGCCTCGACCTCAGCGATTTTTTTGCGCGAATCGTGGACGATTTCCTTCTTCGAATCCGGAATGATCATGTCGTCGATCCCGATCGAGATGCCGGCCTGCATGGCGGTCTGGAAACCCAGCTCTTTGAGCTTGTCGAGCGTTTCAACGGTGATCTGGTTGCCCGCGATCTTGTAGGTGTTGAGGATGAGGTCGCCGAGTTTGCTCTTCGGCACCGGGAAGTTCACGAAACCGAGACCGGCGGGCCAGATCTGATTAAAGATCACGCGGCCGACCGTCGTGCGGAGGATCTTGCGCTTCGTGTCGCCGAAAACGGTTTCACGTCCGTGATCGGGATTCGGCACTTCGACCCAATCGTGCATCTTGAGGGCGCCGTCAGCCTTGGCGTAAAGGACTTCCTGCAGGCCGCTGAGGAGCGGCACGCGGACGTTCTTGGCGGGCTTCGCGCGGGGTTCGATCGTGAGATAGTAGGCTCCGAGGACGATGTCCTGGGAGGGCGTTAGGATCGGCTTGCCGGAAGACGGCGAGAAGATGTTCGACGTCGCCATCATGAGAAGTTTGCACTCCATGATCGCTTCGAGGGACAACGGGACGTGCACGGCCATCTGGTCGCCGTCGAAGTCCGCGTTGTAGGCGGTGCAGACGAGCGGGTGAATCCGGATGGCGTCGCCCTCGATGAGGATCGGCTCAAACGCCTGGATCGAAAGCCGGTGCAGCGTCGGCGCGCGATTGAGCAGCACCGGGTGGCCCTTCGTGACTTCCTCGAGAATGTCCCAAACCTCGGGGGACTTTTTCTCGATCATTTTGCGCGCGCCGCGGACGGTGTGCACGAAGCCGAGTTCCTTGAGGCGGCGGATGATGAACGGCTCGAACAGGACGAGCGCCATCTTTTTGGGCAAACCGCACTGGTGGAGCTTGAGTTCGGGGCCAATGACGATGACCGAACGGCCGGAGTAATCGACGCGCTTCCCGAGCAAGTTCTGGCGGAAGCGACCCTGCTTGCCCTTGAGCATATCGGACAGCGACTTCAACGGGCGATTGCCCGCCCCGGTCACGGGCCGGCCATGGCGGCCGTTGTCGAAGAGCGCGTCGACGGCTTCCTGCAACATGCGCTTTTCGTTGTGAATGATCACATCGGGCGTCTTCAACTGCATCAGATTCCGCAGGCGGTTGTTGCGGTTGATGACGCGGCGGTAGAGATCGTTAAGGTCCGAGGTCGCAAAGCGGCCACCTTCGAGCGGCACGAGCGGACGGAGGTCCGGCGGGATGACGGGCAGCACTTCCAGCACCATCCACTCGGGACGGCTCTTCGAGTGAATGAAGCCTTGGATGACCTTGAGCCGCTTCGAGAGCTTCTTTTTGATCTGCTTCGATTTCGTCGCGCGCATCTGCTCCTGCAGTTCAGCGACGGTCGCCTCCATGTCGGTCTTGGCGAGAGCATCGCGCACCGCCTCCGCACCCATCTTGGCCACGAACGAGTCGTCGCCATATTCCTCGATCGCCTGGCGATATTCCGTATCGGTGAGGAGCTGCTTCATCTCGAGCGGAGTTTTGCCCGGATCGATGACCATGAAATTCTCGTAGTAAATCACGCGCTCGAGCGAGCGGGCGGTCATGTCGAGGAGCAGGCCGAGACGGCTCGGCATGGACTTGAGAAACCAGATGTGGGAAACCGGCACGGCCAGCTCGATGTGGCCCATGCGCTCGCGGCGCACACGCGCGATCGTCACCTCGACGCCACAGCGATCGCACACCACATCCTTGTATTTGATCCGCTTGTATTTGCCGCAGGCACACTCGTAGTCGCGCACCGGGCCGAAAATCTTCTGGCAGAAGAGGCCGCCCGGCTCGGGCTTGAAGGTGCGGTAGTTGATCGTCTCGGGATTCTTCACCTCGCCCTTCGACCATTTACGGATGGTCTCGGGTGAAGCGACCGAGATGGAAACGCAGTCGAAGGCGGCCTCCTCGAGGCCGAAGGCGGAGCGGGCTTCGGCGCGGTTGGAGGCGGCGGTGTCAGAAGGTTGGATCATGTGGTTGTCTCCCTAATTTTATGAATGGTGGAACGACGCGGGCCGCGGCTTAGGAGCCGTAGTGGATCGCGTCACGCTTCTGAAGTTTGATGTCCAAACCGAGGGACTGGATTTCCTTGATCAGCACGTTGAACGATTCGGGCGTGCCGGCCACGAGGGTGTTGTCGCCCTTGACGAGCGACTCGTAGATCTTAGTGCGTCCCTGCACATCGTCGGACTTGACGGTGAGCAGTTCCTGCAGCGTGTGCGCGGCCCCGTAGGCCTCGAGCGCCCACACTTCCATTTCGCCAAAGCGCTGGCCGCCGTATTGGGCCTTGCCCCCGAGCGGCTGTTGCGTGACGAGCGAGTAGGGACCGACGGCGCGCGCGTGAATTTTGTGCGACACCAGATGGTTCAGCTTCATCATATAGATGTAGCCGACCACGACTTCCTGGTCGATCTTCTCGCCGGTGCGGCCGTCAGTCACCGGACTCTTCCCCGAGGTCGGCAGCTTGGCTTCCTTGAGGTAGTCGCGGATTTTCTTTTCTGGAATGCCGTCGAACACCGGCGTCGCGATTTTCAGCCCGAGCTTTTTGCACGCCCAGCCGAGATGCGTCTCGAGCACCTGGCCGATGTTCATGCGGGAGGGCACGCCCAGCGGGTTCAGGCAGATTTCGATGGGAGTGCCGTCCGGGAGGAACGGCATATCTTCCTCGGGCACGATCTTCGCGACCACACCCTTGTTGCCGTGACGGCCGGCCATCTTGTCGCCGACCTCAAGCTTCTGCTTCGTCGCGATGTAAACCTTGACCTGCTTGATCGCGCCATCGGCCGAGCCTTCGCCCGCCTCGATGCCACCGATCTTGCGTTTGCGATCACTCTCGAGCTCGTCAAACTTCGTCTGGTAGCCGCCAATAATCTCCATGATCTTGATGCGCACCGGCGACGGGTCGATCTGGACATGCTTGGCGACCGCGGCGAGTTTACGGAGGAGCGTCTTGGTGATCTTGCGGTTGGCCGGGATGATGATTTCGCCGGATTCCCCGTTGATGACGTCGAGCGGGATTTTTTCACCCAACAGGATGTTTGAGAGCGCCTCGGTGAGCGACTCGCGGAGCTTGTCCATCTCGGTCTTGTAGACTTCCTGGATTTGCTTCGCCTGACGGCGCCGGTCGGACGGCGAAAGCTTTTCCTCCTGATTGTCGATGCGCGAGGAAACCTTCACGTCCATGATGATGCCGGTGACGCCGGACGGGACGATGAGCGACGTGTCCTTCACGTCGGCGGCCTTCTCACCGAAGATCGCGCGGAGGAGTTTTTCCTCCGGCGCGAGTTCAGTCTCAGACTTCGGGGTGATCTTGCCGACGAGAATGTCGCCGGGGTTCACTTCCGCGCCGATCCGGATGACGCCGTTATGGTCAAGGTTCTTGAGCGCCTCTTCCCCAACGTTTGGGATGTCCCGCGTGATTTCTTCCGGCCCGAGCTTGGTGTCGCGCGCGGTGACCTCGAATTCCTGGATGTGGATCGAGGTGAAGATGTCCTCGCGGAGGACTTTCTCCGAAATGAGGATCGCATCTTCGAAGTTGTAGCCGTTCCACGGCATGAACGCCACGAGCACGTTGCGGCCGAGCGCCATCTCGCCCTGATCGGTCGAGGGGCCATCGGCGATGATCTGATCCTTTTTGATTTTCTGCCCCAGCTTGACGATGGGCTTCTGGTTGAAGCAGGTGCCCGCGTTCGAGCGCATGAACTTCCGCAGCTCGTAGACGTAGACGTGGTTCTTCGGCTCGTGCTTCACGGTGCGCGGCAGATTGCCGTCCTTCGTGATGACGATGCGCTTGGCATCGACGGAGGCGACGATGCCGGACTCCTCGGCGACGACGACGATCTTCGAATCGCGCGCAACGCGCTCCTCGATGCCGGTGCCGACGAACGGCGACTCGGCCTGGAGCAGCGGGACGCCCTGCCGTTGCATGTTGGCGCCCATGAGGGCGCGATTCGCATCGTCGTGCTCGAGGAACGGGATCATGCCGGCCGCGATCGAGATGACCTGCTTCGGGGAGACGTCCATCAGGTGGACTTCGCTGGCCGCGACTTCGAGGAAGTTACCGTCCTGACGGACGGTGACCTTGCCGATGAAATGACCCTTGTCGTCGATCTCGGCGTTGGCCTGGGCGATGACCTTGGCCTCTTCCTGATCCGCGGTGAGATATTCAATTTTCTCGGTGGCCCGGCCGTCTTTCACGACCCGGTAGGGTGTCTCAATGAAGCCAAACTCGTTGACGCGGGCGTAAGTCGAGAGCGAATTGATGAGACCGATGTTTGGACCTTCGGGCGTCTCGATGGGGCAGATCCGGCCGTAGTGGGACGGATGGACGTCGCGGACTTCAAAGCCCGCGCGTTCGCGGTTGAGCCCGCCCGGCCCGAGCGCGGACAGGCGGCGCTTGTGCGTGACCTCGGCGAGCGGGTTGATCTGGTCCATGAACTGCGAGAGCTGGCTGCGCGCGAAGAAATCGCGGATGACCGTCGTCAGCGCCTTCGGGTTGATGAGCTTCTGCGGCGTAATGGAATCGACGCTCTGGTCATACATCGTCATGCGCTCGCGGACGAGCCGCTCGGTGCGGCTGAGGCCGACACGGCACTGATTGGCCAGCAACTCGCCGACGGTGCGGACGCGGCGCGAGCCGAGGTGATCGATGTCGTCCACGACACCGACGCCGCGCTTGAGGCGGACGAGATACTTGGTCGCCGCGACGATGTCGGCGCTCTCTAGGATGCGCTGTTCCAGCTCGGTCTTGAGGCCAAGCTTCTGGTTGACCTTATAGCGACCAACGCGACCGAGGTCGTAGCGCTTGGGATCAAAGAAGAGGCGCTTGAGCAGGGCCTTCGCATTCGCGGTGGTGGGCGGCTCGCCGGGGCGGAGGCGCTTATAGATTTCCTTGAGGGCTTCCTCTTCGTTGCGCGTCGGATCCTTTTTGAGGGCGCGGATGAGCGCGCCTTCGTCGATCGAGGTGTCGATCACGCGGAGGCTGGAGATGCCGTGTTTCTGGAACGTGCGGACGATCGCCTTGGTCAGCGGCTCGAAGGCGCGCGCGAGCACCACGCCCTTCTGGGCGTCGATGGCGTCCTCGACGAGGACCAGCGTGGAGACGTTCTCTAGATCGAGCGCTTTCGAGACCTTGAGATCCTTGATCTCGTAGAAGAGATTCAGGAGGTCGATGTCCGAACTGTAGCCGATGGCGCGGAGCAGCGTCGTGATGAGGAATTTCCGGCGGCGGCGGCGGCGGTCGAGATAGACGTAGAGCAGGTCGTTGTTGTCGAACTGCACCTCCAGCCAGGTGCCACGGTCCGGGATGATGCGGAAAGAATGGAGGGGCTTGCCGTTCGGGTGCGGCGTGACTTCGAACGCGATGCCGGGGGAACGGTGGAGCTGCGAAACAACCACGCGCTCGGCGCCGTTGACGATGAACGAGCCGCGCTCGGTCACCATCGGGATTTCGCCCATGTAGATATCCTCGTCCTTGATGAAGTCTTCCTCGCGCAGGCGGAGCTTCACGTAGAGCGGCACGGAGTAAGTGATGCCCTCCCGGAGGCACTCGAGCTCGGTGCTCTTGGGGTCGCCCAAGTTGTAGGAGACGTATTCGAGCGTCAGGCGCTCATCGTAGGAGAGGATGGGAAACACCTCGCGGAACACGGCCTCGAGGCCCTGCGGCTTGCGCTGCTTCTCGGGAATGCCCTTCTGCAGGAAGTCGAGATAGGACGTGATCTGAATCTCGATGAGGTTCGGCGGCTGGATGACTTCGCGAAGTTTGCCGAAGTTAATGCGTTCAGAGTGTGTGCGGTCGGCCATGAGAGTTTCCCGGTAGAGATTAAGAGACAGAAAAAAATGCGTCGCGCGGGCTGGTCAGCGTGAGAGGCGGGCAACGGACAAAGGGACAGAAATGGAAAAGGGAAAGGACAGGCCGTGCGGGCGCGCGGCCTGTCCCGAAGAATTCGGAAGCGATGCGAGTGGAATCGCCAAGCGATGTTACTTGAGCTCGACCGAGGCCCCGGCGGCCTCGAGCTTCTTTTTGATTTCCTCGGCCTCGGCCTTGGGGGCGTTTTCCTTGACGTTCTTGGGGGCCGCCTCGACGAGGTCCTTGGCCTCCTTGAGGCCGAGACCCGTGATGGCCCGGACTTCCTTGATGACGCCAATCTTGTTCGCGCCAGCCGCCTTGAGGACGACGGTGAACTCGGTCTGCGCCTCGGCCGCCGGAGCGGCAGCGCCCGCAGCGCCACCCGCGGGTGCGGCGGCGACGGCAGCGGCGGCGGACACGCCCCACTTGCCTTCGAGATCTTTGACGAGGGCGGCGAGTTCGAGGACGGGCTGGGCGGACAGCCACTCGATAACTTGGTCTTTGGTGATGTTGCTCATGTTGACTTCTCCTGGGGTGGACTAGCGGTTTCGAAGAATGAAACGCGTTTAAGAGACGTGTCCCCTAGCGTGCCCCGTTGGATATTTTGCTTGCCGGGCGCAGCGCGAAAAGCGCACGCCCAGAAAAATTGGTTGAGTGAAGGTGACGGTTAAACGGCCGGGGCAGCGGGCTGCTCCTTCTTGACCTTGGCATCGAGCACGCGGACGAAGGCGGCGGCGTTTTGCATGAAGAGGCCGAGGAGCTGCGCGCGCAGCACTTCGAAGGGGGGCAGGTCCGCGATCTTCGCGAGATCGACGGCGGTGATGAGCTTCTTGTCCATCACGCCCACCTTGACCTCGAGCTTCTGCTTGTCGGTGAAGAATTTCTTCAGGATTTTCGCCACGCCCGCGGAGTTCTTGCCGCCGACGATGACGGCCGTCGGGCCAATCAGCGCGCTCTCGAATTCGGGCAGGCCGAGGGCCTTGGCCGCGACGCGGAGCGAGCTGTTTTTTACGACGTGGAACTCGGCCTTCTCGGCCGCGAGCTTCGCGCGGAGGTCAGCGACGTCGGCGACGGTGACCTTGGTAAAGTTGGCGAGGATGACGTAGTCGGACTTTTTCAGGTGCGTCTCGACCTCGGAAATCAAGTATTGTTTTTCGGCTCTCATGGGTCGGGCTCCGGTTAGAATTTGCTGAACTCGGTGGATGCGATCTGCACTCCCGGGCTCATACTGGACGACAGGGCGATGCTCTTGATGAACTGGCTGCCTTTGAACGAGGCGGGCTTGGACTTACCGACGGCCTCGAGGACCACCTGCACGTTTTCCAAAATCTGCGCCGGGGTGAACGAGCGCTTGCCGACGCCGACGCCAATGTTGGCCGTCTTGTCCATCTTGAACTCCACGCGGCCAGCCTTGACGGCCTTGATGCCGGCAACGATGTCGTCGGTCACGGTGCCGGACTTTGGGTTCGGCATGAGGCCCTTGGGGCCGAGGACGCGGGCGAGGGTGCGGACGGTCTTCATCGCCTCGGTCGTCGCGATGGCGACGTCGAAGTCGAGCCAGCCGGCGTTGACCTTGGTCATCAGGTCCTGCAAGCCAGCGTGGTCGGCGCCGGCGGCGAGGGCCTTCGCGGCATCATCGGTGAAGACGAGCACGCGGACTTTCTTGCCGGAACCGTTCGGCAACGGCGTGGTGCCGCGGACGTTTTGGTCGCCGGACGTCGGATCGACGCCGAGGCGGAACGAGAGTTCGACGGTCTCGTCGAACTTCGCCTTCGGGAATTTGGCGAGGATGTCCACCGCGTCCTTGAGCGGGTAATCCTTGGTGAGATCGGCGACTTTGACGGCGCTGAGGTAGCGTTTGCTGTGTTTATTGGGCATGTTGGACTCCGTGCGGTGCGAACGTCCCGGTGGGGACTCCCGCGGTGAGTGGTTGGTTGGATGAAAAAGTAGCTGGATGACTCAGTCGTTTTCGCGCGGTGCAAGGACGATCAATCGATGACGTCGATGCCCATGTTGCGGGCGGTGCCGGCGATGATCTTGATCCCGGCGGCCTCGTCCTTCGCGTTCATATCGGCCCGCTTGATCTTCCAGATCTCGGCGAGTTGCTTCTTGGTGACCTTCCCGACCTTGTCCTGGTTGGGCTTGGCGGAACCGCTGGCGATGTTGGCGGCCTTCTTCAGCAGGATCGACGCCGGCGGCGACTTGAGGATGAACGTGAAGCTCTTGTCAGTGAAGACCGTGATCACGACCGGCAGGATCATGCCGTTTTGGTCTTTGGTTTTGGCGTTAAATTCTTTGCAGAACGCCATGATGTTGACGCCTTGCGCACCGAGGGCGGGTCCGACCGGGGGCGCGGGATTGGCGGCGCCGGCGGGGAGCTGGAGGCGGATATAACCTTGGATCTTTTTGGCCATGATGAAAAAATTTAGCTGGGAAAGCAGGGTTTACTCGGCGGCGCGCTGGACCTGCCAATATTCGAGCTCGACCGGGGTGAACCGGCCGAAAATGGAAACGGACACCTTGAGCTTGCCGCGGTCCGGATCGATTTCGTCGATGCGACCGGTGAGCGAGGCGAAGGCCCCGTCGGTGATCTTCACTTCTTCGCCCACGGTATATTGGATCTTCGGCACTTCCTTGCCGTTGGCGGCTTCGATGCGGGCATGAATCTCGTCGATCTCGCTTTGGCGCAGCGCCGCGGGGCGGTCGCCGCCCACGAAGCCGATGACCCCGGCGACTTCCTTCACAAAATACCACGGCTTGTTGATGACTTTTTTGTCCTCCCCATAGAGGCAGATCTGGATGAACACATACCCCGGGTAGAGCTTGCGGACCTTGGTGGACTTCTTGCCGTTCTTCACTTCCGACACAACCTCAGTCGGGAGGAGCACCTCGAAGATCGCGTCGTCGAGCTCCTCCACCTTCTTAAACTTCTCGATGTAGTTCTTCACCTTGTTCTCCTGACCGGAGAGCGTGTGCAGGGCGAACCATTGGGCGGTGGTGGGCACGGTCGAGGGAGTGGACATGGCGGGGATCGACTTTAGCTGACCCAGGAGGTGACGAGGTCGATGACCTGATAAAGCGAGTAGTCGCTGATCGCGGTAAACACCCCGAGCAGGAGCGAGGCGGCGACCACCACGACGGTGGAGTCGCGCAGCTCGGTGCGAGTGGGCCAGGAGGCCTTCTCGAGTTCGCCCCACAGCTCACCGGTGAAGATGCGGACTTTTTGAAACGGGTTTTTCATGGCTTGGAATTTGGCAGGCGCGGAGGGACTCGAACCCCCAACCGACGGTTTTGGAGACCGCTACTCTACCAATTGAGCTACACGCCTGTGATGGGCTTTCTTAGCCGACGCAGCCGAGGCCCCGGAAACGAGACCTCGGCGGTGCCGGGTTAAAAGGTTGAGGGACCGTTTACTCGATGATCTCCGTGATGCGACCGGCACCGATGGTGCGGCCACCTTCGCGAATGGCGAACTTCTGGGCCTTCTCCATCGCGATCGCAGAAATGAGATCGATTTCGACCGCGATGTTATCGCCCGGCATGATCATCTCGACGCCCTTCGGGAGGTTGACGATCCCGGTTACGTCGGTCGTGCGGAAGTAGAATTGCGGACGATAACCGTTGAAGAACGGCGTGTGGCGGCCGCCCTCGTCCTTCGACAGGACGTAGATTTCGGCCTTCGCCTTCTTGTGCGGCGTGATCGACTTCGGAGCGGCGAGAACCTGGCCGCGCTCGATGCCTTCTTTCTCAATGCCGCGGAGGAGGATACCGACGTTGTCGCCGGCCTGACCGCTATCGAGCAGCTTCCGGAACATTTCGATGCCAGTCACGACCGAAGTCGTGGTGTCACGGAGGCCGACGATTTCAACGGTGTCGTTGACCTTGACCACGCCGCGCTCAATGCGGCCGGTGGCGACGGTGCCGCGACCGGTGATGGAGAACACGTCCTCGACGGACATCAGGAACGGCTTGTCCATCTCACGGACGGGCTCCGGGATCTCGTTATCGATGGCGGTCATCAAATCGGTGATGGCCTTCGTGCCCTCGGGCGTGCCCGCGAGGGCCGCCGTGGCGGAGCCGCGGATGATCGTGGCGGTATTACCGTCAAATTTATACTTCGTCAGGAGCTCGCGGATCTCCATCTCGACGAGGTCCAGCAGTTCCGCGTCTTCCAGCAGGTCGACCTTGTTCAGGAACACGACGAGCTTCGGCACCCCGACCTGATAGGCGAGGAGGATGTGCTCGCGGGTCTGCGGCATCGGACCATCCGCGGCCGAGACGACGAGGATCGCCCCGTCCATCTGGGCGGCGCCCGTGATCATGTTCTTGACGAAATCGGCGTGGCCGGGGCAGTCGACGTGCGCATAATGGCGCTTGTCGGACTCGTATTCCACGTGGGCGACGGAGATCGTGACGATCTTCGACGCATCGCGGACGGTGCCGCCCTTGGCGATGTCCGCGTAGGACTTCGCCTCGGCAAGACCTTTGCGGGCCTGCACGGCGAGGATCGACGTGGTCAAGGTGGTCTTACCGTGGTCAACGTGGCCAATGGTGCCGACGTTTACGTGCGGTTTCTTGCGTTCAAATGTGGCTTTAGCCATGTGCGTGTGAGACGGATGTTTGGGTTGAGATGAAAAGTGACTTCTGGTTTTGCGTCGGAGAAGCCTGGCCGACGTCTCGTTTATTGGCACTGGAGCCCAGAATCGGATTTGAACCGACGACCTCGTCCTTACCAAGGACGTGCTCTGCCAACTGAGCTATCTGGGCAGACCAAGGGAGTGCCAATAAACGAAAAGAGCCGGTGAAAGTGCAGCCCGCATTTGGCACCGTCAACAGCAAATTAGCTCTTTTCCCGGAAAATCTAGGGGCCGATGCCAATCCGATAAAATCCAGGAGCCAAACGCTCCCCCACCCGCAGCGTCCGCACGAGGTAATTCTGAAAATAAGCGTCCACCTCCTCCACCCCCGAGCGCGCCGTCAGCACGAGCGGACCGACCAGTCCTGCCGCATCCACTGCCGCCAGAAACTCCATCGGCTGCCAGGTTCGACCGGCCGGTGGCCGCGCCGCCGCCGCCAGAGCCTGCACCTGGGCCAGGCGCTGCCTCGGCAGCGCCTGCTGCCCGGTGCCCGCTGCGACGATTTCCACGAATGCCCCGCGCGCCGGCAACACCACCCCCGGCGGCTCGGCCCGCCCTAACCCCAGCAACAAAACCCCGGGCGCGTCCGCCGCGAGCGCGTCGGTTGGCCTGGCCGGCGCATCAACCGGCGGGGGCAATCTGAACTCCGGCCCGGTCTCCGCAAAATTCAGTTTCGGCGGAATACGATAACTCTGAAAAGTCCCACCCGGTTCGAGCGGTGCGACGTCCTTTTGAGCCGAATTGTGCTTCGTCGGCAGAAACAACGGCGTCGGATCGAGCAGGGTCGCCGCATCATTCAGCGCCGAGTTCGCATCAAGCTTTTGCAGGTCGATCGACTGGCCGGCCCGTGGCGCCGACGGGCCGGGCGGCAGCCGCTTGGGCCCGCTGAGCAACGCCACCACCAAGGCCGTCGCGACCACGCCGCAACCTGCCGCCCACGCCCAGCGGCGTTTGCCGCCTTTGGTCCGCGTGCTCATTTCAACGTGCTCCCGCTGACTTGAGTGTGGCGGGCTCTTCCGCGCCCCAAAGCACCGTAAATCCCGCTTCGGCCGCCGCGCCGGCGATATCGGCTAGATCACCCGACGTCACCCCGGCGCTCGCTTTTACCAGGAGCGAAGGCTGCCGCGTCTTCTTGGCCTCCACTTTCAGCCAATCGCGCAAGCGCCGCAGGTCAGCGGGGCCATCGTCGAGGAAAATCAATCCCGCTTGCGTCACGGTGATGTGATGGGTCGCCCGCGCCGCACCCGCGCGCGCGCCGGCCACCTGCTTCATTTGAAAGTTCACCCCGAGTCCCGGCGCGAGCACGAAACGCGACCCAAACATCGAGAAAAACAGCGCCACCAATCCCGCGTTCACGAGGAACAGCGCGTCGAAATTCCGCGGCGCGGGCCGCAGCTTTGCGACGAGATCGAGCGGACGCGTGATCATTTTTTCTCCCCGTCCGCGGCCCCGCCCGGGGCGTCGTCGCCCGGCTTCACCCCGCGATACTCGGTCAGCAGATAGCGCATGATCTCGTTGCCCGACCATTCCATGTCGCGCACGATCGCCCGCACGCGACTGCTCAGAAAATGGTGGGCGAGGTGCGCGGGGATCGCGAGCATCAGGCTGCCCGCCGTGCTCAACAATGCCTGCCACATGCCCTTCGACAACGCGCTGGCCGTCACGTAGTCGCCCTGCTCAAACGCGACAAACGTCGTGATCATGCCCAGCACGGTGCCGAGCACCCCGACGAGCGGCGCCACCTGCGCGATCGCCGCGATCGAGCCGAGTCGTCGCTCGAGCGCGGGCAACTCCACCACCGCCGCCTCCTGCACTTGAAACCGCATCGCATCCGCCTCGTCGCCCGCGTGCAACAGCGCCGTCTTCACAATCGCCGCGACTGGACCGGGGGTCTCCTCGCAGACCGTCAGCGCCTCGACCAGCCGGCGCTTCGCCAGGATGTTCTTAAGGCCGTCGACGAACTCCTTCGCGCGGATCTGCCCGCGATGCAGATACAACATGCGTTCGACAAACAGCACGAGCGCGAGCCCGCCGAGCCCGAACAGCACATAAATCATCGGGCCGCCCTTGGCGAGGAGTGTGAAATCGAAAGCGGACATCGGTGACGAAAGTTAGAGTGGGTTCACCCTCGGGCGTAAATTCGAAACGCTCCGCGCGCCGGCGCTGCCGGCGGTGAGCCTGGTCGAATCGAGCTTGGCCGAAGGGCTCATGGCTTCGCCTCCGGCGGGCCAAAGCGCGCGAGCCGTTCCTTCGCGAGCGACTCGCCCGGCAGCTTCGTTTGCAGGATCAGCCGCCACGCCTGCTTCGCATTCTCGAGTTTCTCCTGTTTCTCGTAAACCTCGCCCACGCGCAGCAACGTGCGCGCCATCCAATAGCGGCCCTTGGATTCCTCCCGGAGCACTTTGGCCGCGGTCGCCGGCTCGCCCAACAGGAATGGCGTCACCACGTCGGTCCACCACACTTCCAGCGCCTTGTCCGGGTTGCCGCGGCGGATGTGCACCTCGCCAAGATTGTAGCCCGCCTCCACTCGCACGTCCACCGGTGCATCGACGCGATCCCTTAACTGCTCGAACAACGCTTGCGCGCTCATCAAGTGCGCCGGGTTGCCCGCCGACTGCGCGTTGAGGCACTCGGCCAGGGCGAGTTGCGCGAGCACCACGTCGTTTCGTCGCGAAAATTTCGTCACGAGATCCTGGTAAATCTGCTGCGCCGGCTGAAACTGTTTCAAGTTCCGCAGCAGGTCGCCCTCTTTCAACTGCGCCGCAAACACCAGGTCACTTTGCGGATATTTTTTCACCAAATCGACCAGCAGCCGGTTCGCCTCCCGGTAACTTTCATCCTGCCCGAGCTGCTCGACCTGCAGCGCCGCTTGATACAGGGCATAGGGCGCGTAGTTGCTCTCGGGAAAGTCATCCGCGAGTTTCGTGAGCAGCTTCTGCGCGTCCACGATCCGGCCCTGCTCCGGGCTCGCGTAATAGGCGGCCTCGACCAGGTAGGAAGCGATCGCCGCCTCGGACTTGCCATGCTCGGCGCGCAATTTCTTCAACGTCTCCAACGCCGCCGCCTCGCGTTCGCGTTTGGTTTGAGGCGCCACCGCCTCGCGCCCCAGCATGAAATTCGCCTCGGCCGCCAGCAACGCCCCCGTGCTCGCGATCTCCGTTTTCAGCGCATCGTCCAGCCCACCCGGCAGCTCGGCCAGCTGCTTCACCAGACTCAATGTCACCTCCGGCTGCTTTTCATCGAGCGACAGCCGCGCCTGCAGCCAGGCCATCCGCGCCCGCAGCTCCGCGGGCAGGGCCGCGGCGTTGGCCGGGGCCGTCGTGAGCAATTTGTTCACGCGCTCATAGGCATCGTGGGGCTTGCCGTCCGCCTGCAACGCGCGCGCGAGCGTCCACTCGGCCTGCCAGCGCGCCTCCCGCTCCACGCCAAACGCCGGATCGCGCGCCATCTCGTCGAGCAGCGGCTGCGCCTTGTCGAGCGCACCCGCCTTGATCTCGGACAGCACGCGCTGGAACATCAGCGCGCCCGCCGCCACGCCGGCGGGGCGTTCGCGCAGCGCCGCGGCGTAGGCGATCGCGGCGTTGCGAAAATCCTCCGTGTCGCCCGCGCGAAACCAGGCCTCGGCCTCCAGCACCCCGAGCCGCGCCCGCGCCTCGGCCCGGGCCTCGGGCGCACCCACCGTGGACGCCGCCAGCTCGGCGCGGGCCCGGTTGGCGTTGTCCGCCGCGAGCCGGAAGCGCCCCTGCTCCCACGCCACGCCGGTCAGCACGCCGTAGGCATGGACGCGGAGCGGTGAGCCGGGAAAATTGTTCAACAGTTCCCGGGCGTCCGTTTCCGCCCGCATGAAATCCTTCTCCGCCAGCGCCACCTGCGCCCGGAACAGCCGCAAGCTTTCCAGGATCGGATGTGGCGGCGTCGCCGCGATGAGTTTCTCAAGCACCGCCCGAAAGGGTCCGCGCGCCGGCTCCGCCTGCGAATCGTTCGACAACAACTGGAGCGCCATCCGCTGCTTGACCGGGTCACTGCCCTTTTCCAGCAGTTGCACCAGCGCGGTGCGCCCCGCGCCGTCCCGCGCCTTTCCATCGGCGATCAGCCCAAGCAACAGCCGGAATTCGTCCGCCCACGCCCGCTCCTCCGCCGGCAACGTCGCCAGCACCCGCAGCTGCAAAAATCTCGTCGCCGCACTCGCGTCACCCGACGCCCACAGCATCACGGCGTAGGATCGGGCGAAATCATAGCCCGTCGCCTGCCCCTGAAACCGCTCGTAGTTGGCGCTCGCTTTGTCGAGGTCCGGCTTCGTGACCGGCCCGGGCAGCCGCAGCCGCGCGCGCTCGTAGGCGATTTCGAACCGCGCCCGGGCGAGCTCCGTCGTCGCCGCCTTCTCGGCCTTCTGATAAAAATCCTTGGCCCGCGCCACCGCGCCCGGATCGCCCGCCGCCTCCGCCAGCAGCGCCTGCAAAAAATAATGCCACGCCCGGTCCGCCTCCGGGAGTTCGTCGAACTTCATCGCCGCCAGCTCCGCCGTCGCCACCGTGAGCTTCTTCAACTGCGCCGCGGCGAGCGCCGCCCGCAAATGCCACGCTGCTCCGCGCAGGCCCGTAAAATCGGCCAGCGCCTGCTCCGACTCCGCGGCCTTGCCGTCGTCGAGCAGCACCGTGGCTAGCGCCAGCGTCAGCCCCGCCCGATCACCGCCCGCCCCTGGCAGGTTGAGCAACTGCCGGTAAATCCCCGCCGCCACCGCAGCGAAGCCCAGTTCCTGCGCCCGTTGCGCCGCCGTCAGCGTCACCGCACTGGACCCCGGCGAACCCATCGCGTCCCCCGCGCGCATCAGCGGCACCGGCGGATTGAGCGGCTCCTGCGCCCGCCCCCATGCGATCGCCACCAGGCACAGCCCCACCAGCCCGCGGTGGGGCGCGCGCTCCGATTTCGCCGCGGCCCGCGGCGAAAACCACGACACGCCCACCCGGCCGAGTAAACGGATCGCGTTCAAACTGAAATCGGTTTTTCTAAATCGCATGGGTGACACCGGATCGCGGTCAACTTGCTTCGCGCCTTGAAAACAATCAACCGCGTTGTAAGTAGTTCCGTCTGGCACGCCGCGGTTCCCTCCGCACACTCGCCGACGCCCAGATTTCGTCCCGCCTCCTCCCTCCCACCTCCCGCGCTCCTCTTTCCCCCGTCACCATGAAAATCGCCATCATCGCCCTCGGTGTCCTGCTCGCCCTCGTCGTTGTCCTCGGCCTCTGGGTCGCGGGCATCTATAATACCCTCGTCGGCCTCCGCAACCGTTTCAAAAACGCGTTCGCCCAGATCGACGTCCAGCTCAAGCGCCGCTACGACCTCATCCCGAATCTCGTCGAGGTCGCCAAGGGCTACATGAAGCACGAGAGCAGCACGCTCGAAGCTGTCATCAAGGCCCGCAACATCGCCCTCGCCGCCTCGCAGACCGCCGCCGCGAATCCCGCCGACGGCAACGCGATGAAAAATCTCGTCTCCGCCGAAGCCGGCCTCGGCGGCGCGCTCTCCCGGCTCATGGTCGTGTCCGAGCAATACCCCGACCTGAAGGCCAACCAAAACATGCTCCAGCTCACCGAGGAGCTGACCTCGACCGAGAACAAAGTCTCCTTCGCCCGTCAGGCCTACAACGACTCGGTCATGGGCTACAACACGACCCGCGAAATTTTCCCGAACGTGATTTTCGCCGGTATGTTCGGCTTCCTCCCCGCCGAGCTCTTCCACATCGAGGACCCGACGGAGCGCAACGCGCCGAAGGTGAGTTTCAACTAAATCGCAGGGCCGGTCTCCGCCCGGCCCTCGCCTGCGCCTACCTCGCCCCGCACCACGCCGACCTCAGATGATCCGGGGAACGCCCCTCCGCGCTGATAAACGCTAATTCAAATTCAGATCAGCGGAGATTGGCGTTCCAGAAAATCTCCTTCCCCCATGCACAACACCACCTGCCTCACCCTTACTGGCTTCCGCGTCACGCAGGAACTCGGCACCGTCCGCGGCATTGTCGTCCGCTCGCGCTCCATTATCGGCAACATCGGCGCCGGCCTCCAGACGCTCTTCGGCGGCGACATCACGCTCTTTACTGAGCTCTGCGAACACGCGCGCCAGGATGCCTACGAGCGCATGTGCGCGCACGCCACCGCCCTCGGCGCCAACGCCATCCTCGGCCTCCGCTACGACGCCACCGAAGTCATGGGCGGCGTGACTGAAGTCCTTTGCTACGGCACCGCCGTCGTTGTCACTCCCGCCTAAATTTCCGCGCTCGCTTGCCGCGCCGTAGCTTGGCGAAGGCGGGCCGCCGAATCCTTTCCGCCTCCCTCTGCTTTCCGTCCTCTGCGCAATGGACTTCTTCGAAGCCCAGGCCCACGCGAAGAAGCGCACCTCGCGCCTCGTCGCGCTCTTCGCGCTCGCCGTCGCCGGCACGATTCTCGCCGGCTATTTCGCCGCCGTCTTCGCTCTCCGCCAGACCTCCGGCTACCGCGCGAACCGCATCTACGGGGGCTACGAAATCTCATCCGTCACGCGCCCGCCGCCCGCCCTCTGGCAGCCGGAGCTCTTCCTCGGCGTCACGTTCGCCACACTCTCCGTCATCGGCCTCGCCTCACTCTATAAATGGAACGAGTTCTCCGCCGGCGGCTCCGCCGTGGCCGAAAGCGTCGGCGGCCGGCGCGTCGATCCGCACACCACCGACACCGCCGAACGCCGCCTCCTCAACGTCGTCGAGGAGATGGCCATCGCCTCCGGCGTCCCCGTGCCCGCCGTCTACCTCCTTCCCGACGAGCCCGCGATCAACGCCTTCGCCGCCGGCCTCACCACCAGCGACGCCGTCGTCGCCGTCACCCGCGGCACGATGGAAAAGCTCACGCGCGACGAGCTCCAGGGCGTCGTCGGCCACGAGTTCAGCCACATTCTCAACGGCGATATGCGCCTCAACATGCGCCTCACCGCGATCGTGTTCGGCATCCTCGTCCTCGGTCTCGCCGGTCGCGGCATCCTCTGGACCCTCTCCCGCGGTCGCATCAGCTCGCGCGACAGCAAAGGATCCGGCGGCCTCATCCTCGCGATCGGTGCCATCGGGCTCGCGCTGCTCATCGTCGGCTACGTCGGCTACTTTTTCGGCCGGCTCATCCAGGCCGCCGTCTCACGCCAGCGCGAATTTCTCGCCGACGCCTCCGCCGTCCAGTTCACCCGCAACCCCGGTGGTCTCACCGGCGCGCTGAAAAAAATCGGCGGCTACGCCCTCGGCTCCTCGCTGCAATCCACCAAGGCTGGCGCCATCGGCCATTTCTTTTTTGCGTCGGGCTTCACCTCGATGTTCGGCGGCGCGTGGGCCACGCACCCGCCACTCGGTGAACGCATCCGCGCCATCGACCCGCAGTTCGACGGCCAGATGTTCGACCCGCCGGAAGTCGTCGACGTCGCCCACGAATCTTTCGTCACCGCTGGTCTCGCCCCCGCGCGCAAGCCCCTCCCGCTCGACCTCACGCCCCGTGTCTCGCGCCCGCTCGCCGCGATCGCGTCCATCGGCACGCTGACTCCCGATCAGATTTCCAACGCCACGACGCTCCTCGGCTCCACCCCCGCCCGCCTCCGCACCGCCACGCGAACCCCCGCCGAAGCCACCGTCCTCCTCTACGGTCTCCTCCTCGACGACGCTCCCGCGATCCGCGCGAAGCAACGCGGCCTCGTCGCCAGCCGCGCCGGTGCCGATGCGCTTCGCACCCTCGATGAACTCGACCCGTCGCTCCGTGCGCTCCGCACCGAACACAAACTTCCACTCCTCCAACTCGCACTCCCCGCGCTGCGCTCCCTCCCGCGGACGGCCCTCGACCCGTTCTTCGACACGCTGGATGAACTAGTCCATGCCGACGAGCGCGTCTCCACTTTCGAATTCCTCCTGCAAAAACTTCTCCTCCGCACGCTCGCGGTCGGCCGCGCCCCTGACGCCGCGGTCGTGCAGATCTATTCGTTCAACGCCGTCGCCGCCGAAATCGCCGTCGTCCTCTCCGCGCTCGCGCGCGCCGCGAACAACGCCGACCTGAACGCCGCCGACGCCTTCGCCGCCGGTGCGTTCGCTTCCAGTGCCTTCGCCGCCGGCGCCGCGCAAATCAAGCTCATCGCAGACCGCATCGGTTTCCTCGACGCCTCCGCCTGCGATCTCGTCGCGCTCGATGCCGCGCTCGACAAACTCGCCACCGCGAGCCTGCCGATCAAGCAGCGCACCCTCCTGGCCTGCGCGCACGTCGTCGGTGCCGACGGCCAGATCCTGATCGCCGAAGCCGAACTCCTCCGCGCCATCTCCGCCGCCCTCGACTGCCCGATGCCCCCGCTTACCGCTGCTGCATAGAAGCGCCAAAAGCTTTCGCCGACTCAAAACTCCCGCAGTCGTTCACTCGTCCGACGTAGCCTTGGCGAAGGCGGATGCCTCCATTAGCGGCCGCTGCATAAAAGCGCGGAGAACCGGTGCCGACTCACAATCCCCGCGACCGATGACTCGTCCGCCATCTCGTCCGTCATAGCTCAATGTGCGAAGTCGGAAGCCTTGGCGTAAGCGGATGCCACCGCCAAAGCCGACGGGTTGGCTCACTCCAACTCATCCCGGCACGCCCACTCCGGCCACGTCTCGCGCGCGTAACCCTGCACGACTTCGATCGCGGCGCGCACCAGCGGTGAGGGTTCGCCGCGCCACAGCACGCCAATCGTCATCGGCTCGAAGCCGGGCAACGGCAACACGCGCACGTCCTTCTTGCGCGTGATCGGCGCGATCGCGATGCTCACGCCGTAGCCGTCGCCGTTGGCGACGTAGTCGGCGACCAGCTCGATTGACGTCGCCTCGACCGTTTGGGGCCAGACGACGCCGTGTTTTTTTAGGCCTCGTTGAAAATTCCGCGCCACCACGCCACTCGCCGGCACGGCGATGAGCGGTTCGGTGAGATTCTTTCGGGCGAACAACTCCTCGCACGACTTCACCCCGGAGTTACGATGCACGAGCAACACGAGCGGCACGTCGGTCAGCCGCAGCCGCCGCAGTTTGGCCGGCGGACGCGCTTCCACGGCGGTCACTCCGAGATCAATCACGCTTTCGCGCAACCAGTCCTCGAGCTGCGTCTGAAATCCTGACCGCAGGCTGAAGCGAAGTTTAGGGAACCGCTGCTTCACGCGTTGCATCACCACGGGGATGTGGTGGCGCAGCGCGAGCTCCGCGCCGCCGAGCCGCAGCTCCGGCTCCACGATGCCGCGCAGTTGCGCGGCGATGCCATCGAGGTTTTCGAAAAACGGCCGCACATGCTCAAACAATTGCACGCCCGCCGGTGTGAGCTTGAACGGCGTGCGCTCGAATAGTTTCGCCCCCGAGTCCTCCTCCAGCTGCCGCATCTGCCCGCTCACCGCTGGCTGCTGGATCCCGTAGGGAAAGTGCCGCACCGCCGCGCTGATGCCGCCGTGCTTCGCGACGTAATAGAACAACTCCAAGTGATGGACATTCATCGACCTTTTCCCCGCGAACCGCCGCACCATGAGCCGGCCTCCGCGGCGCGCTCAATCGCTTCGCCGCCCCGCCAGAATCTCCCCCGCTTTCGTCTCGTCGAACGATTTGTCCCACTTCGCCACCACGAGCGTCGCGACCGTGTTGCCGATAAAATTCGTGATCGCCCGCGCCTCGGACATGAAGCGGTCCACCCCCAGAATCAGCGCCATGCCCGCGACCGGAATCTTTCCCATCGCCCCGAGCGTCGCCGCCAAGGTGATAAATCCGCTGCCCGTCACCCCGGCCGCGCCCTTCGAGGTCAGCAGCAGCACTCCCATCAGCACCACCTGCTCCCAGAGCGAAAGCGGCGTATCCGTGGCCTGGGCGACGAACAGCGCTGCCATGGTCAGGTAGATGCACGTGCCGTCCAGGTTGAACGAGTAGCCCGACGGCACCACGATCCCCACGACTGGCCGCGCGCAGCCGACCTTCTCCAACTTGTCCATCAACGCCGGCAACGCCGACTCCGACGACGACGTGCCCAGCACCAGCAGCAGTTCCTCGCGGATGTAGCGGACAATTTTCCACAGACTGAAGCCCGCCAGCCGCGCCAGCCCGCCCAGAACGAGAACGATAAAAATCGCGCACGTCAGATAGACACACAACAGCAGACCACCGAGTTTTGCGAGCGAACCGAGCCCGAATTGTCCGATCGTATACGCCATCGCTCCGCCCGCCGCCAACGGCGCGAGCTTGGTCACGAGGCTCACGATTCCGAAGAAAATCCGCGCCACCTCATTCAGTAAATTCAGAATCGGCCGGCCGTGGTCTCCGAGTTTCCCCAGCGCCAGTCCAAACAGCACGGCCAGCAGCAGCACCTGCAGAATCTCGCCTTCGGCAAACGCGCTCACAAACGTCTTCGGAATAATGTGCATCAGAAAATCCCCCGTGCTCATGCCCTGCGCGGCCGACGTGTATTTCGTCACGCTGCTCGCCCCTTTCGCGAGCGTCTCTGCCGTCGCGTGAAACCCCGCGCCCGGCGCAAACACGTTGGCCACGATGAGCCCGATGATCAGCGCCAGCGTCGTCACGATCTCAAAGTAGATCAACGCCTTCGCCCCCACGCGCCCGACTTTCTTCAAGTCCCCCATGCCCGCGAGCCCGACCACCACCGTCGAAAAAATGATCGGCGCGATCAGCATCTTCACGAGGTTCACGAACGCGTCGCCGAGCGGTTTCAGTTCCACGCCCCACGCGGGTTTGACGTAGCCGAGCGCTCCGCCGAGCACGATGCCCGCCAGGACTTGGAGATAGAGGGTGTTGCGCACCGACGTCGGCCGGGGGTCAGACGTCGTCGCAGGGGCAGACTCGTGATGCATCGGCAAAGTTGAGTGGCGCGGCGTGGGCGCGTCAAAGGCGGAAAAAATTGTCGGCGAGCGCCGCCCGGGTCTTTCCGCCGCCACGCCGCCAGGCGTGATCTCGCTCCGGCGGCTGCACTCCATGTGGTCCACCTCAGCCCACTCCCCGCCGATTTCCGTTGAAACTGCGCCACCGGCCCGGCGTCTTTAAGCCAAGCTAGGTCAGGTTCCCCCCAAATTCCCACGCCCATGTTTTCGCCTTCCGCCGACCATTTTCATCGCGCACCCTGCCACGGCGTTTCGACGAACGTCGCCGATTATTTCCAGACCCGCCGCCAGTTCCTGAACCGCACGGGCATGGGCCTCGGCGCGCTCTCCCTCGCCACGCTGCTCGATCCAAAATATCTAGTCGCCGCCGACGCCCCGCTCCCGCCCAAAGGCGCTCTGCCGGGCGCCGCGGGACCGCTCACGCCGCGTCCCGCGCATTTTCCCGGCAAGGCCAGGGCCGTCATCCACATCTTCGCCCAAGGCGCGCCCTCGCACGTCGACACGTGGGATCCGAAGCCGACGCTCACCAGAATGAACGGCAAGACCATCGCCGATGGTATTGCGATGGGCTCGCCCTTCAAGTTTTCCAAATACGGCCAGAGCGGCCTCGAGATCAGCGACCTCTTTGCGAAGACCGCCGCGCATGCCGACGACCTCGCTGTCATTCGCTCCATGTGGACCGATATCCCCGCGCATGAAGTGGCCACCGTGTTCATGAACACCGGCTCGCTCCGGATCGCGAAACCCAGCCTGGGCTCATGGCTCATCTACGGGCTCGGCACGGAAAACCAAAATCTCCCCGGCTTCATCGCCCTCCGCGGCGGCGGCCTGCCGCCCGGCGGCTCGACCAACTACCAGGCCGCCTTCCTCCCCGGCGTTTTCCAAGGCACCAGCATCAACACCACGGCGCCCAGCGTGCCGCTGATGATTCAAAACATCCGCAATACCTACGTCGGTAAGGCTGAACAGCGCCGCCAGCTCAATTTCATCCATCAGCTCAACGAAATCCACGCGCAGAATCTCCAGCGCGACGCGGCACTCGAAACGCGCCTGGAGAGCTACGAAATCGCCTTCCGCATGCAGGCCGAATCGCTCGACGCCTTTGACATCAACCGGGAGTCCGAGGAAACCCGCGCCGCCTACGGCAAGAGTGAGCAGGGCAAGCAACTCTTGATCGCCCGCCGCCTCATCGAGCGCGGCGTCCGTGTCGTCCAAGTCTGGCACCAGGGCTGGGACCATCACCAGCAGCTCCAGACGCGACTCACGCAAAAAGCCGGCGAAGTTGACCAGCCCCTCGCCGCCCTCCTCGCCGACCTCAAGCAACGCGGCCTCCTCGACTCCACGCTCGTCGTATGGGGCGGCGAATTCGGGCGCAAGCCGACCAAGGACAAGAACGGCTACGATGATCCCGGTCGCGACCACAATGCGAAGGCATTCTCCGTCGTCCTGGCCGGCGGCGGCGTCAAGGGCGGCACCATTCACGGCGCGACCGACGAATTCGGCGGTGCCGCCGTGCAGGACAAGGTCCACGTCCACGATCTCCACGCGACAATTCTGCACGCGCTGGGCCTCGATCACACGAAACTCACCTACCGGTTCAACGGTCGCGATTTCCGCCTCACCGATGTCGCCGGCCTCGTCGTCAAGCCGATCTTCGCGTGAGATGAGAACTCGCGCGCGGTTTTCCCTGCCTCTTGTCGAAGCGTGCTGGCACGCGATGGCGTTTCGCCCTCATCGCCTGCCAGCAGGCTCCTCCCTTTTGTTGTTCGGCGCGCTGGCCGTAGTCCTCCGCGCCGCCACCCCCACCCCCGCGATCTCCCCGAACGATCTCCAGTTTTTCGAATCCAAAATCCGCCCCGTGCTCGTCGACAAATGCTACAAGTGCCACAGCAAGGAAGCCGACAAGGTGAAAGGCGGTTTCCTCCTGGACACCCGCGAGGCGCTGGCGCAGGGCGGCAACACCGGCCCCGCCATCGTCCCCGGCAAACCCGATGACAGCCTCCTCATCCAAGCCATCCGCTACCTGGACGAGGATCTGCAGATGCCGCCCAAGGGCGAAAAACTTTCCACCACGCAAATCGCCGATCTCACCGAGTGGGTCCGGCGCGGCGCGCCCGATCCCCGCACGGTCGTCGCCAAGGGCGTCTCCGCCGCCTACGCCGGGGTCGGCAAGAATCATTGGTCCTTCAAACCCGTGAAAAAGCCCGCGGTCCCCGTCGTCCAAAACCCCGCGTGGATTCAAAACCCCATCGACAATTTCGTCCTCGCGAAACTCGAGGACAACGGCATGGCGCCCAATTCCCCCGCCGAGAAAACCACGCTCATTCGCCGGGTGTTCTTCGACCTCATTGGCCTCCCACCGCACCCGGCGGACGTGCAGGCCTTCGTCAAAGATAATTCGCCTGACGCCTACGCGAAGCTGGTGGACCGCCTGCTCGCCTCGCCCCAATACGGCGAACACTGGGCCCGCTACTGGCTCGACGTCGCCCGCTACTCCGACACCAAGGGCGACGCCCCCAAGCAGGAAGACAACCGCTACCCGCATGCGTGGACCTATCGCGATTTCGTCATCGACGCCCTCAACGCCGATCTGCCCTACGATAAATTTGTCCTCGCGCAACTCGCTGGAGACTATCTGGCCGCCTACCTCGAAAAGCAGGTCAAACTAAAGCCGACCCCCTCCGTCGCCCGCAACGTCGCGACCGGCAAACCCGTCCCGGTCTCCTCCGCCCCCGTGGTCGAGCTGCCGAAAGTCGAGGTCACGGCCGACCGCACCATCGACACCCGCTGGCCCCTCGCAGCCCTCGGCTTTCTCTCCCTCGGCAATCAGTTCAACGGCCGCAAGGACGACATCATCGGCGATCAAATCGACGTCACTTGCAAAGCCTTCCTCGGCCTCACCGTCGCCTGCGCCCGCTGCCACGACCACAAGTTCGATCCCATTCCCACCAAGGATTACTACTCTCTCTACGGCATCTTCGCGAACAGCCTGACGCCCTCCGCGCTCCCGCTGCTGGCGGCGCGCTCGCCCACCACGGCCGACTACCTCGACTACGTGGAAAAACTCCAGGCCCTGGAAAAACGGGGCGAAGACCTCAAGAGCCAGCGCGCGGAATTGCAAAAGGCCGTCCGCGCCAGCGGCGGCAAGGGCAAGGGCGCGGCCAGCGGGAATCCCGAAGCCCGCCAGAAGCTCCAGCAACTCCAGCGAGCCGACCGGGAATACTACCGGGACCTCACCGACCTGGAAATCAAACACCCGGGCGCTCCTGCCCGCGCGAACACTGTCGTCGATGTCCTCCGCTCCCGCGACTACCCTGTCCTCCTCCGCGGGGAAGTCGCCAACAAGGGCGACATCGTCCCCCGCCGTTTCCTGGAAATCCTCTCCCCCAATCCGAAAAAACGCCCCGAGTGGCACGAAGGCTCCGGCCGCCTGCAGCTCGCGCAAGCCATCGTCGATCCGCAAAATCCCCTCACCGCCCGCGTCATGGTGAATCGCCTCTGGCAGCAACATTGGGGCGCCGGCTTCGTCGCCACGCCCGACGACCTCGGCAACATGTCCTCATTCCCCACTCACCCCGAGCTCCTCGACTGGCTCGCCGCGACCTTCGTTGAAAACAAGTGGTCCATCAAATCCATCCAGCGCCTCATCGTCCTCAGCGCCGCCTACCAACAAAGCAGCCAGACCAACGCCAAATACGCCGAGGCGGACTCCACGAATAAATTTCTTTGGCGCTATAATCTCCGGCGCATGGATTTTGAGGAACTGCACGACTCGCTCCTCGCCATCACCGGCGAACTCGACCGCACCCGCGGCGGCCGACCCGTCGCGATCAGCAGCGAAGGCTTCGCGAAGCGCCGCGCGATCTACACGATGATCGACCGCACCAACCCCCCCGAACTCCTCACGCAATTTGATTTCCCCAGCCCCGACGTCTCCTCTGGGCGCCGCTACGAGACCCTCGTGCCCCAGCAGGCGCTCTTCCTCATGAACAGCCCGATGGTCATCGAGACCGCACGCAAGCTCGTCGACCGCCCCGCCTTCGCCGACCTCCAGTCCGACGACCTGCGCGTCACCTCGCTCTACCTGGCGATCTTCCAGCGCTGGCCCTCGAAAAAGGAAGTCGAGATCGGCCTCCGCTACGTGAAGGCCAATCCCGCCGGCAAGGAAGTCGTCCTCACCTCCGAGATGCCCGCCGCAAAAATCTCCGCCCGCGACGCCCGCATCGCCGAGAAAAAAGCCAAGGCCCCCAAGGGCGGCGGCAAGTTCAACCCTCAAGTCGGCGGCGTCTACGACAACCAGACGCCCCTCGACGCCTGGACGAAACTCGCCCACGCCCTCTTCCAGTCGAACGAGGCGATGTTCTACCATTGACGCGTTCGTCGCCGTTTCTTGAGCGCTGAAGCCCACGCCGGCCCGCCGCGGGCCGGTCCGAGAGGTGGAGCGGGTTGACCCCACCGCGCTTCAGGATTTTCGCTCACCCCGGCGGGTTGGGGCCAGCGGGCTCCTTCGCCGGACTGGATCGTTCCGCCGGCGGGCGGTGGCGGCGAATGGGCCCTCGGGGTTCCCTTGATGCAACTTGCCTTGCCAGCCGCGGTGCGCGCGCAAAGCTGCCGGACCACGATGAGTTCCTCGGCGACCTGGGTCTTGATTGGTTATTTTCTTCTCTACGCCACCGTCGTGGTGGCGTTCGTCGTCTGGCGCCGCATCAGCCGCCAGGACCGCAAACCGTTTCCCGACCACTTGAAACTTTTGCGCGGCCCGGGCGAAACTCAGCGCCGGCTCGTGGCCGCGCTCGACGAAAATCTCTACCAGACGCTCGTCGTCGCCAGCCTCCCACCGTTGCTCGTCGCCGCCGCGCTCGTGTCGTTAGCCCTGCGCCTGCCACCCCCGGCGCTCTGGTTCGCGCTCACCGGCACGCTCGGCGTCTTCCTCGCGGTGCTGTTTCTGGTAGCGCGCTGGCTCGTGGCGAAAATCACCGAGCGTCAGAACCGCGACCTCGGCTGCTTCGGCGAGCGCGTCGTCGCGGAATTTCTCGAACCGCTAAAAACCCAGGGCTGCCGCGTGTTTCATGACGTCCCGTGCGGCGACGCCAAATCTCCGTTCAACATTGACCACGTCGTCGTGGGTCCGGGCGGCGTCTTCGCCATCGAGACCAAGACCCGCCGCAAGGGCCGCAGCCGCGAGGGCTTCGCCGCTCACGAAATCATCTACGACGGCCAGGTGCTCGCCTACCCGTGGGGCGAGGACCGCCATGGCCTCGACCAAGCGCAGCGCCAGGCACGATGGCTCGAGGATACCCTGGCCTCGCTCCTCGGCCGCCGCACCCCGGTGCGCCCCATCCTCACCTTTCCCGGCTGGATGATCATCCGCCGCGGCAGCGGCGCCGTGAACGTGCTCAACCCCCGGGAAATCCCCGCCGCCGTCGCCCCCGCCCTGGGCTCGTCGCCGGGACCACGCGGCGTGTCCGCCCTCGACGCCCGCGAATGCGACCTCATCGCCCGCCAGCTCGACGCCCGCTGCCGCGACGTCGAATATTGATTTTCCCTCGTGACCCTCGCCGAAAAACAGCGGCAACTCGCCGACGACTTCGCGATCATCGACGACCCGCACGAGCGCCTCGCCGCCGTCGTCGACCGCGCGAAAAAAATTCCGCCACTCTCCCCGGCCGACCGCACTGATGAGCGCCGCGTGCGCGGCTGCATTTCCGTGGTCTGGTTGGTCGGCGCCGTCGACGCCGCGGGTCGCTGCCAGTTCCGGTGCGATGCCGATTCTCCTCTCGTGCGTGGCCTGGTCGCGCTCCTGTGCGAATTCTTCAGCGGCGCCACGCTCGCGGAGATCGCGGCGTCCGACGCCGATCCGCTCACCGCGCTCGACCTCGTGAAAAATCTCTCGCCCACCCGCCAGCATGGCCTCGCCAGCGCCCTCGCCACCATCCGCGCCTTCGCTCAAGCCCACCCAACCTAACCTCATCCCCGATCTGCCGTCTCACGCTTGTAACCTATTAGGTTACAAACTTTGCCTCGGCCCCGAGCATGTTTTACGACGCGCACAACCATCTCCACGACGCTTCGCTCGCGCCCCATCGCGGGAAGATCTTCGCCGACCTCGTGTCCGCCAGCGTGAAGCGCGCCGTCGTCAACGGCTCCTGTGAGACCGATTGGCCGGAAGTTGCAGCACTAGCGAAGCAACACCCCATCGTCACTCCCAGCTTTGGCCTCCACCCGTGGGACGCTGGCAATCGCACGCCGGACTGGCAAAAAAATCTTCTCGCCCACCTCGACTCCGACCCGCGGGCCACCGTCGGCGAGATCGGCCTCGACCGCTGGATCCTCGACCGGGCGCGCCCCGACGACGCCCGACTCGCCGGCCTCCGCCGCGCCCCACTCGCCGAGCAAATGGAAGTCTTCATGTGGCAACTCGCCCTCGCCGCGGCGCGCGATCTGCCCGCGTCGATCCACTGCCTCGCCGCCTTCGGTCCACTCCTCGACGCGCTCCGCGCCACGCCGCTTCCCGCGCGCGGTTTTCTCCTTCATGCCTACAGCGGCCCGACCGAGATGGTTAAAGACTTCGCCAACCTCGGCGCGTATTTTTCCTTCAACGGTGGCTACCTCGCCCCGCGCCACGCCCGCCTCCGCGGACTCTACGCCGCACTCCCCGCCGACCGCCTCCTCGTCGAAACCGACGCACCGGCGATGCGCCTGCCCGCGCCGCTCGAAAAATTTTCTCTGCCCGCGGGCGACGACCGCTCATTCCTCAACCATCCGGGCAACCTCGCCGCCACCTACGCCGCCCTCGCCGACCTTCGCGGTCGCACGCTCGACTCGCTCACCCGTCAAGTAGAAGAAAATTTTCTCCGACTTTTTGGGAATCCTGGTGGACGTTGATCTCCGCTATTTTTCGGCGGATTCAGGCTGAGGGGCGAAGATCAGCCTTTCCCTGCCGCCATCATCCGCACCACCTCTCCCGCCGCCACGAACCCGAACGCCCCGGTCACAAACACCGCCGTCCCGAACCCCGTCTCACAGTCCAGCTTGAGATTACTCCCCGGTTCCGCGACCGCCGCACAGGTGCCATCCGCCCACGGAAATACCGGCCGTTCGCCCGACCACACACACCGCACGTCAAACTGCATCCGTCCTCTCGTCCCGCCCTTCAGAAACCCAAAGTCCCGCCGCAGTTTTTTCCGCACCTGCCGCAGCAACAAATCGTTTTCCGCGTCGCCGAGATCGCCCGTGCGGATCTGCGTCGCATCGCGCCGTCCGCCCGCCGCCCCCACCGTAAGACACCGCCGGCCGCGATCCCGGCACCCGGCGATGATCAGCGCCTTGTGCGACATGAGATCGACCGCATCGACCACGCAGTCAAAGGCCGGGGCCAGCAGCCGCTCGGCCGTTGTCTCCGTAAAAAACTCGGCCACCGATTCGACGCGGCACTCCGGGTTGATGAGGCGCACGCGTTCCGCGAGCACCGCGACTTTCGGCCGGCCAACGGTGCCGTCGAGCGCAGGAAGCTGGCGGTTGACGTTGGTCACGCACACGTCGTCGAGATCAACGAGCGTAAGCGCGCCCACGCCGCTGCGCGCGAGCCCTTCGACCGTCCACGACCCCACGCCGCCGACGCCGATCACGCACACGTGCGCCGCGCGCAGCCGCTCCAGCCCGGCGCGGCCCACGAGTCGCCCCACCCCCGCGAAACGGTCGAGATAGTCTGAGTCCAACGTCATGCTGGGCGAAGCGAGAATCAACTTCGCCGCCGTTGGCAACACCGCACTCAATTTCGCACTTCGCCCTCGCCTCAATTTCCGCCTGCATCAACCTACCTCGATGAAAATTTCTGCCCGCACTTTCGGCGTCATCGCGACGGTCGTCTTCGCCCCGCTCTTCGCGCAGCCCGCGCCCTCCGCACCCCCCGCCGACTCCAACGCCGGCTACACGCCGATCTTCGACGGCCAGACGCTCACCGGCTGGGATGGCGATCCAAAATACTGGCGCGTTGAAAACGGCTGCATGGTCGGCGAGATCACGCCGGAGACGATCATCAAGCGAAACACCTTCATCATCTGGCGCGGCGGTGCGCCCGGCGATTTTGAGCTCAAAGTTGAGTATCGCATCAGCGACCGGGGGAATAGCGGGATCAATTACCGCAGCATTCAGCTCACCGACGCCCGGTGGTCGCTCGCCGGCTACCAGGCTGACATCGACGGCCCGAGCCGGCACACCGGCCAGAACTACGAGGAACGCGGTCGCACGTTTCTCGCGTTGCGCGGCCAGATGGTCCGCCTCATCGAGGGCCAGAAACCCATCCTCGTCGCCTCGCTCGGCGAACCCGAGGCGCTCAAGGCGTTTGTGAAAACGGGCGACGAGTGGAATCACTACCATCTCATCATTCGCGGCCATCTCCTCATTCACAATCTCAACGGCCACGTGATGAGCGTCGTGCTCGACGACGATGCCGCAAAACGCCGTGCCGACGGCCTCATCGGCGTGCAGGTCCACGTCGGCCCGCCGATGAAAATCGAATACCGCAGTTTCCTGCTGAAGCCGCTTTGATCTACGATCGAAGCAGCCCCGGAGCGCGGATGGCGACCGCCACCGCCGTGCGGCATCGCCCTCCGGCGCTCACTTCGTGTTCGCCTTAAAAAACGCCACTGCGCCCGCGACCAGCTTGTTTGGATCCTGGGCGAAGCCGGCGTTATCCGTCTCGATCGCCATCACGCCGGACCACTTCGCCTTTTTGATTTCCGCGAAGAGCCCCTGATAGTTCGCTTGGCCGGTGCCGATCTCGACATCGAGCACCACCGGCCCGGCCGCTTTTTTGCCTCCCTTCTTACCCCCTTTCGCGTCCGGTGCATTCGCCGCCACTGGAGCCGCCGGCTCGACGCGCTTGTCCTTCAAATGCATGTCGAACACGCGGCCGTTATACTCGCGGAAAACCTTCGCCGCGTCGAAACCCGCCGAGGTCACGTGGCCGATGTCGAGGCACACGCCGATGCGCGCGTCGCGCGTCGCGAGGATTTTCTTCACCGTCTCCGGGTCGCCATAAACCGACCCCGTGCCGTGGTTGTGGATCGCGAGCTTAATGTCATATTCCTTCACGAGCTGCTCGAGGTTGTCCCACTCGGCCATGTTCTTCGGCTCCACGACGATAATTTTGCACCCCATCACCTTCGCAAATTCGAACAGCTTCCGGTTGTCCTCCTTGTTGGCCGAAGTGCCGGCCACCCCAAACGTGTAGCACACGAGCCCGCGCTGATCCAATAGGGCCTTCTTCCGCAGGGTCTCCTCTTTCGTCCCTTTCGGGTCCACGTGCTTCGAAAACATCTGCACCTGCTTGATCTGATGCTTCACGGCGAACTCCACGACTTCTTCAAACGACATGTTGCGACACGTATAAGACTGCAGGCCGAGTTGCGGGCCGCCTTCGCCCGACGACGGCATTGAGGTCTCGCAGCCCGCGAGCAGCGCAAGCAGTGCAACAAAAAGGATACGAATCGGAGTTTTCATCGGAGAGAGATTATTCAACCAGAGCAGGCAGAGACGAAGGCCAGAGCCAAACGTTACGCGCCCAGCGAATCGATGGGGGGTTTCATCGCCGCCGCCAAGACCCCTTCGCGCTCCGCTCACGTCCCGCTATTCGGCCCGCGCCGCTCCCTTACTTAATCTTAAACAGGCGCTTCACCTCCGCCTCAACGCGTTCGGCGCGCTGGTTGTTGGTGAGCAGGATGCCTTTCTGATCGAAAAACACGATCGCGGGCACGCGCGAAATGTTGAGCATTGACGCCCACTCGTTCTTCGCCCCCTGGCCGTCGAAGTGCACGGGCCATGCCAGCTTGTTGGCCTTCACCAAGGCGTCCACCTTCTCCCGATCGGCTTCCTGGTCGAACGACACGGCGATCACGGCCAGCTCGCGCTTGTAGTCGGCTTGCACTTTCTTCAGCGCCAGCAGGCTTTTGACCGAACCCTCGTTCGTCGTCGCAAAAAATACCAGCGCCACGGCCTTGCCCCGCAGCTTCGCCACGTCGCACTCTTTGCCGTCCAGGGCGGTGAACTTGAGTTCATACGGTGCCTTTTTTATTTCGAGCAGGTTGAGATCGGCGCGCGCCCAGCCCGCCACCCCCTTGTCAGCATGCTGGGTCAGCTTGCGCAGGTGCCGCTCACCGGCGGCCGCGTTGATCGCCTTGGTTTGGATTTCGACATACGAGCGCTCGCGATCCACGAGGAAACGGCCGCCGCCGGGCATCGCGGTCAGGCGATCGATACTCTCGCGCAAGGCATCGAGCGTTTCCTTGTCGGGCGATGCGCGCATATCCGCATCCAGCGATGCAGCCTCGAGCGCGGCCATCGCCGCGCGTGCCTCCGGCGTCAGACCCTCCTTGTTCCGCTCGTCAATCAGCGCGAATTTCAGCACGCCGCGGTAATGCCCGCGGAACGCGGCGAGATTCTTGTCCGTCATCGTGTCGGAGAAGTTCGCCAGGCCGTTGACGACGCCGTTCACCTGTCCGTGGGTCGGGTTCTGCTGGATGAACGCGATGCCCGCCGCGATCAGCTGCTTGAAGCGCGCTTCGTCAACCTTGGCGGCCTTGTCGTTTCGCAGCGTATAAAAATCCGCCGCAGCCAAATCGACCGGGGATTTCTGGGGCGCCGCCTTCGGCTGGCCGGCGGGCGCCTGGGCCAGCCCGACCGGGTTGAACGTGAGACAAGCGAGGGCAACGACAGGTGGAATTTTCATCGAGAGGGAGGTTACGCGCGCGGCGATTCGCTGTCGAGACTACGGCGCGAGCCCGCCCAGCATCGAACCGCAGATTTGGATTGCCCCACTTACGCCCGGTTTCACCGCCGGGCAAGCCATAAGATTCCGCGCCTCCAAACCCGTGGTTCACCCCAGCGCCCCAACCGCCGCGATCGCCGTGCGCTCGCGCGCCGCCCACTCGCCGCGGATTTCCACGAACGGCAATCCGCGTTTTTCTAGCGCCTCGCGCCAGAGCCTCCGGCCACGCGCGCGACCAGCCGCATCCGGAAAACTCCGCTGCGGGTCCGGCTCGAACGCCACATCCGTGTCGCACAACAGCCACAGCGTCACACTCCGCGCCCGCTCCTCCGCCTCGACTCGCACCCACGCGGGACATTCTCCGGGGAAGAGCTCGTCATTCCACAGCGTGCAGGTCACCAGCTCCGTGTCGAAAAACACCACGCGCCGCGCCTGCGCCACTGCGCCATCCTCGTTCGCGATCTGCCCGAGCGCGATGGTCCCGAGATCCTCGGCCGTGATTTTCCCACCGCGCACGTCCCAAAACTCCCGCACAAACTCCGCCGACCACGGCTCGCCGAAATGCACCGCGAGTTTTTGCGCGAGCGAAGTCTTGCCCGTCGACTCGGTGCCGAAGACGGCGATGCGTTTGACGTTCGGGTCAGGCATGGGCGGTGGTGGCGGGATTTTTCATTGCGCCCGCCCATGCGCGCCAGCCCGCAAACGCCATCACCAGATAAATTGCGTAGAGCAACGCCGTGAACGCCAGCTCGGCGCTCCAATAGGAAACCACCGCGACGAGATTCGTCACCACCCACAGCGGCCAGTTCTCGAGATTCTTCCGGACCTGCAGCAATTGCGCCGCCCCCGCGAAGGCCGCGATGAACGCGTCACGCCACGGCATCGCCGCGTGCATCCAGCGGCCCACGGTCAGCGCCCAGAGCACGGTGGCTGCGCCAGCGGCGACCACCACAACGCCACGCGCCCGCCAGCTGAGCGTCGTCACCGGCAGCTCGGGCGCCGCACCGCGATCGCGCCGCCAATGTCGCCAGCCCCACGCCAGCAGCACGAAATAAAACACCTGGAGCGCCGCGTCCGCCGGAAAATGCGACTGGTAGAAAAGCACGCCTTGCACCGAGACCGCCAACAGTCCGACTGGAAACGCCGCCAGCGACCGCTTGATCATCAGCCCCACGCCGACGACCCCGAGCCCAAGGTTGAGCTGATCGAGCCCCGAGCCACCGGCGAGCCCACCCCAGATGTTGCGGAGCGTTTCGCTCATCTCGGCGCGGCGACAAACGCCTCCAGCGCCTCGCGCGTGATCGCATAGCGCGCCGCACAGCGCGGGCAGCGGATTTCAATTTTCTCGTCGTCGCCGAACAGCCCGGCGGGATCGCTCCGCATCGCCGGCGCGAGGACTTCCAACATCCGCGCCTGATTGCAGCCGCAATGCCACCGGCTCACGCGCGTCTCCAGCGGGACCACGGTCTCGGTCTTTTCCAGCTCGCGCACGCCCTCGGCCGTGAGCGCGTGAAACCACGCCAGGTCGCAATCCGGGTGCTCGGTCACGAGCGCAAATTCCTCCTCGCCAATTTGGAAAAACCGCCCACCGCGCTGCTCGCTCTGCGCGTAGAATTTCTCCGCGGCCGCGAGCGGATCCGACCCGGTGAACGTGATCGCACTGCGGCGTTTTTCCCCGCGCCCGCGCACCACGTCGGCGAAAAACAGATTCGCCGGACCTTCCTTCACATTTTCGTCGAACACGCGGCCAGTCACCGCGCCGGTGTCGTTGTCGCCGGTGAGAAACACGTTCACGAGCGGTTGCTGGAAATTGATCGTCCACGCGGTGAGCTCGTTCCGCGACCGCGACGCACAGTGGAGCACGAACGCCGCGAGCGCCCGTTTGAAAATCGCATCGTGCGCCGGCGCCGGCTGCAGCTGCTGCTCGCTCAGGTGCAGGTAATAGTCGACGAAGAGGTCGCCAAAATCCGCCCGTGCCACGAGGGCGTTGCGGCTGCGCACGAATTTCGTGTGCACCTCCAGGCCGGCGTCGGCGGGGTTGGGCGGAGTGGATTCAGGCATGCTGCGAAAGATTCGCCGAATCCGCGCGATGTCCAGCATGGGGCGCGCTCACAGCTCGTCGGCTCGCACGGCCAGTGCTCGCGCTTGCTCCGCCCGCTTTCGCGCCTGCTCGACGCCGAGCGCGTCGAGTCCCAAAGCGTTGGCGACCGCGAGCACGGTGCCGACGCCGCAGAACGGATCGAAAATCACCCGGGCGCCCGCCTGCTCTTGGGCAAACCGCACCGCGTGCGCCGCCGCGCGCACGCCCATCGCCCGCACCCATTTCTGCGGCCCCGCATCCACGATTACATCCGGAATCGGCAGCACGTCCGGACACTTCATCGCCCGCGACACCGCGATCAGATGGGTGAACCCCGGCCGCCCGGCCGTGAGCATCCCGGGCGGACGCCGACACACAATCTTGTGAAACAACACGTGGGCCCCCGCCTCCTCCGCCGCGCGCACCACCATCGCACTTTTGTCGATCCACGCCCCATCCCGCTTGATGTCGCTCTGGAAAAAGATCGCCGCGCCCTCGTCGGGCACCGCGTCGACCACGCGCCGCACGGCCCCAAGGAACCACTCCCGCCACACCGGCAGCGCCTGCCCTACTTCCGACACATCGGGCAGTGACGTCACCGCACAGGCGCCCACGATTTTTCCGCGCGCCGCCATCCACGGAATCGCATCCGCGCAGTGGACTTCACGTAAAGGGGCCGAATTCATCCCGCCCACCATCACCCGGCATCCGCCTCGGCGCCAGCTCGCGTCGCGGCCACCGCGATATTTTCCAGCAACGCGATTCGTTGCTCCTCCGCCGCTTCGAGGCTCACTGGTGGGCGGGCGAGCGCGAGCGACTCGCCGCGCCGCACGAGCAGTCCCCAGCCAGCGGGAATCTCCGCCTCAGCGAAAATGTTCTCCGCGACGACCAGGTAGAGAAAGTCCGCGCAGCGATACCGAAACATTTTTGAGAACTTCGTCCCCTTCAGCACCCGCGCCTGCAGGGTCGCCAGCTCCGCGAGCACGTCGCGATACGTCGTGTGCTCCAGGCTGGAGAAATCCCACGAATCGAATTCCGGAAACAGGGCCTCACCACGCCGCAGATCCGGCCGGTGCAGCGCGAGCAACTCCGCAAGTTTGGCGCGACGCGCGATCAGCTCGGCGAGCTGGCGGCGCGTGGCGGCTTCGGCGTGCGCGTCCTTCAGCAAATCCGCCCGCGCCTGTTTGCATTCGAAGACGGCGGTGCGCCGGGCGGCCCCAACCGAGCACGCCACGACATCCGCGCGATAGCCGCTCTGTGGCACGCGCACCTCGCAGGCGCCAATGGCGAAGCCGTTCGCCCGCGCCCAATCGAGCGCGAGCCGCTTCAGTTGCCGGTGGGATGCGGTTTCGTTCGTCGCCATCGCCGCCTCCGTCACGCACACAGCAGGAAATCCCGACCTTCCACGTAGCCCCGCGCGAGAAGTTTCGCGCGGTTGTAGTCCCGCGCTCCGCGGGTCGTCACGTAGCTCAGCACGAAAACTTGTCCGCCTCCGGCGGATCTCGCCGGTTCCGGCAGATCCTCCACCGCCATCACCGGCACCCCCGTCCCGCCGAGCCCGCGCCCCGTCTTCTTCGCATCGACATCGATGTAGCCCGCGATTGTCAGCCCGTGCGCCGCGAGATGCGCGGCGCGTTTCCGCGTGTGCCGGCCCGCACCCCAGATAAAAATTTTCCGTGGGTCGGGCGCGTTATCTTTAACGCGCCGCGCCGACGGCGGAATAGAGATAATCCGCCCTACCTCCCGCGCGATCCACTCCGCCTTCAGACGGAAAAATTTCTCCGGCGCATACCGCGGGTCCAGCCGTGACAGCCGCCGCGGCCCGTCGTGCCAGGTGAGCAGCACGCGCGGCACCTTCGCCATCCGCACGCCGGCATCGAGCCAGCGCAGCCACAGCTCGTAGTCCTCCGGGAAATCGCCGGCGCGATAACCGCCGTGTTTTTCCACGACCTCCCGCCGGAACATCACACTCGGGTGCGCCAACGGCGATTCCACGAACCGGTTCAACGCGATCTGCTCCGGCGTCACGAGTGAGTTCAGCCAGTCGACGTGCAGCGCGTAGCCCGCTTGCGCCGCGCCATCGCCGCCGAAATCCACGCGGCAGCCCACGACGCCCACCGCGCCATTCTCCGCCGCACTGAAAAACGCCACCTGCTCGGCGAGCCGCTCCGGGTGCGACTCATCGTCCGCATCCATCCGCGCGATCAGCCCGCCGCGCGCCGCGGCCAGCCCGACGTTGAGCGCCGCTACGAGCCCCTCGGCGGGGCGCTCGATCAGTCGCAGCCGCGCCTCGGTCCTCGCCGCGGCGCGCAACCACTCGCGCGTGCCGTCCATCGAGCCATCATCGACGACCAACAATTCCCACGCCGACCACGTCTGCCGCCGGATGCTCGCCACCGCGCGCGCGATCGTCCCCACCGCATTGCGGACGGGCAGCACCACCGAAACGAACGGCGCGGATTGAAGGGGCACGACCGCGTTGACTAGGCGGTGGAGCCCGCGGACCGCAACGCACTTTCGCGCCGCCGCCGTTGGGCCCAAGCCAGATTCTTGGGAAAACGCCGCTCCACTGCTGGCTGGGCGTTCAATTTTTATCGAAAAAAATTCCGCTTTCGGCGGTTGCTACGCGTCGAAAAAACCCGGATAAAAAACCCATGAGTGAACCAACCGCAGGTAGCCCAAAAGAACCCGAGCCCTTCTCCCTGCCCTATTTCGTTTTTCTGATGACCGTCACGCTCGCCGGTCTCGGCGGCCTGCTCAAGCTGGTCGCGCCTGACGCCGTCTGGCTCGCGCAGGTCTCGGCGAGCCTGGGCCTGTTCGTCGCGGCGTTTCTCACCGTCATGATGGTCAACTGCTTCGTCGAATACGTCTTTCACCGCTACGTGCTGCACAAGCCGGTGGTGCCGATTCTCAGTCAGTTTTATCGGCAGCACACGCTCCATCACAACCTCACGCGGATCGGTCGGCGGCGCACACCGGGCGGTCGCGAGGTGCCGTTCGTGGAGAACATCTACCCGATCACCGCCCCCGAGCAGAGCGAGGCCTCGTTTTTCCCGTGGTATACGTTCACCATCTTCGCGGCCCTCGCCACGCCGTTTCTGGCGCTCGCCCAGTGGCTCGCGCCGACGTTCCCGTGGTTCTTCGCCGGTTATCTCGCGCTCGCCGGATCGATCTCGCTCTATGAAATTTCCCACGCGATCGAGCACTGGTCGTTCGAAAAATGGGGCCCGCTCATTGAGCATCCGCGCCTGGGCTGGTTCTGGCGCAAGGTCTACAGCTTCCATCTGCGGCACCACGCCGTGATCGATTGCAACGAGGCCATCTCCGGATTTTTCACGCTGCCCGTGGCCGACTGGGTGTTTGGCACCTTCATCCTGCCGAAAAACCTCTACGCGGACGGCGCGGAGTGGATTCCCTCCGAGTTCACCAGCCCGCGGCCTTACGCGTTCATCCGTTGGTGCGATGAGCGGAGTGATGCGATCGTGAAAAACCGCCGCGAGGCCGCTGCCTCGGCCCCCGCGGCCACCACCACCACCTACTCTCGCGGCGAGCAAATCGCCCATTATTTCACGCACGGCACCGGACTCGCAGCTAGTGTCACGGCCCTTGTGCTGCTCGCGGTGTTCGCGGGCCTGCGCGGCGAAACGCGCCACGTGATGAGCGCCGTGGTCTTCGGCGTGGCGCTCGTGCTGCTCTACGCGACGTTCATCAGTTTCCGCCGTGAACGGCCCGCCGTCTCGCGGCCGCGTTTCCACAAATACAATCACGCCGCCGTCTTCCTCCTCATCGCCGGCACCGCCACGCCGTTTCTCCTCGGTAATGTCCGCGGTCCGTGGGGCTGGAGTCTCTTCGGGGTCGTGTGGGGGCTCTGCCTGATTGGCGCGCTATCCCGCCTGCTCTTCGGCGACCGGATGCGGGGGGGCTCGACCTTTGCCTATCTGGCGCTGGCAGTGCTCGCCCTGATCGCCATCAAGCCGCTGCTCGCCACCGTGCCGGCTGGCGCGCTCTGGCTGCTGCTCTTGGGCGGGCTGTGCTACGTTGGTGGGACGGTGTTTCACCTCTGGCAACACGTGCGCTACCATCAAGTGGTGCGCCACGCCTTCGCCATCGGCGGCAGCGCCTGCCACCTGCTGGCCGTGCTGCTGTTTGTGTTGCCAGGCCGGAGCTGAGGATTCCGCGCTACTTCTTCTTCGCCTCAAGCGCGTGCTCCAGCTTCTTGATCTTCGGCGCGATCACGAACGAACAATAGCCCTCGCCCGGGTGCTTTGCGAAATAGTCCTGGTGGTAGCTTTCCGCCGGCCAGAATTTCGCAAGCGGCACGATCTGCGTGACGATCGGGTCGCGGAAAACTTTCGCCGCGGCGTCGCGTGATTTCGTGGCGACCGCTTTCTGCGCATCGTTCGCGAAGAGGATGATCGAGCGATATTGCGGGCCATGGTCGTTCCCCTGACCATCGACCTGCGTCGGGTTATGCACCTGCCAGAAATATTCGATCACCCGGTCGAGCGACACCACGGCGGGATCGAAATCCACCTTCGTCACCTCGGCGTGGCCGGTCGCGTGCGCACACACTTGCTCGTAGGTGGGATTCGCCTCCTTTCCGCCGGCATAGCCGGACGTGACGGCCTTCACGCCGGGCAAGAGTTTGAAGGCGGCGTCGGTGCACCAAAAGCACCCCCCGCCGACGACGATGGATTCGGTTTTGGCGGTAGCGGCATTCATGATCGGAGAGAGAAGCGCAAAGGCGCCAAGAAGCAAAGAATGGCGTGTCATCGAGGTAAGATGAACAAAGTGGTCAATTATTCCAAATAACAATTCCGAACCTTCAAACCTCACCGCGGATAAATCACTTCCGCCATCCGCGTCCATCGGTGTCATCCGCGGATAAGATCGATAAGCCGCCGTCCTACCGCGTCAGTTTCCGATACTTGATCCGGTGCGGCTGGTCGGCGTCCTTGCCCTTCCGCCGGTGGAGATCCTCCTGATAGCTGGAAAAATTCCCGTTGAACCAGTGGACGTAGCTCTCCCCCTCGAACGCCAGGATGTGGGTCGCCACGCGGTCGAGAAACCAGCGGTCGTGGGACACGACCACGGCGCAACCCGCGAAATTCTCCAAACCTTCCTCCAGTGCGCGGATCGAGTTCACGTCGAGGTCATTCGTCGGCTCGTCGAGGAGGATGAGGTTGGCGCCGCTCTTGAGCAGCCGGGCGAGGTGGACCCGATTGCGCTCGCCGCCGGAGAGCACGCCAACTTTTTTGCTCTGATCGGGGCCGGTGAACCCAAACTGCGCGCAATAGGCGCGGCTGTTCAGCTCACGGTTGGCGAGCCGGATGATCTCCTCTCCGCCGCTGATCGCCTGCCAGATCGACTCATGGTCCGGCAGCGAATCGCGCGACTGGTCCACATGCGCGATCTTCACCGTGTCGCCCACGCGCAGCGTGCCCGTGTCGGCTTTTTCGACGGCGGTGATCAGCCGGAACAGCGTGGTCTTGCCCGCGCCGTTCGGCCCGATGACGCCGACGATGCCGCCGGGCGGCAGGGAAAAATTCACGTTCTCGAACAGCACGTTGTCGCCGTAGCTCTTCGCGAGATCCTTCGCCTCGACCACGAGCGCGCCGAGCCGTGGGCCGGGCGGGATGAGCAGCTCGAATTCCTTTTCTTTCTCCGCGACGTTTTCCTTCAGCATGTTTTCGTAGGCGCTGATGCGCGCCTGCGACTTCGCAACCCGCGCCTTTGCCGACTGGCGGATCCACGCGAGCTCGCGCGACATCGCCTTTTGCCGGCGATCCTCGGTGCGCTGCTCGACCGCCGAGCGCGCCTGCTTCTGCTCCAGCCACGAAGAATAGTTGCCCTTCCACGGAGTCCCATGGCCGTGGCCGAGCTCAAGAATCCACTGCGCGACGTTGTCCAAAAAATAGCGGTCGTGGGTCACGGCGATCACCGTGCCCTCGTAGCGCGCGAGATGCTGCTCGAGCCAGTTTACGCTCTCGGCATCGAGGTGATTCGTCGGCTCGTCGAGGAGGAGGATGGCGGGTTTCTGCAACAGCAGGCGCGCGAGCGCGACGCGCCGACGCTCGCCACCGGATAGGCGATCCACGATCTGATCGCTCGGCGGGCAACGCAGCGCGTCCATCGCCATCTCCACTTGCGGGGCGACATCCCAGGCGCCGGCGGCATCGATCTTGTCCTGCAAATCCGCCTGCTTCGTCGCGACCACATCTTTTTCCTGGTCCGTGCCCGCCGCGCTGAGTTCGTCCCAGGTAGCATCGTAGGCCGCCGTAAGGTCGGTGAGATGCTTGACGCCCTCCTCGACACACGCCCGCACCGTCGCGCCCGCGGTGAGGTGCGGCTCCTGCTCGAGGAAACCGATCGGGTAACCCGGTTCGAAATGCACGCGTCCGTCGATCTCGGTGTCGCGACCGGCGAGGATCCGCAGGAGCGAGGACTTGCCGGAGCCGTTGAGGCCAAGGACGCCGATCTTCGCGCCGTAGTAAAACGACAGCGAGATGTCGCGGAGGATCTCCTTGCGCTCGATTTTCTTCGAGACGCCCAGCATGGAGAAAATGATCTTGGGGGCTTCTTCGGCTTTGGCCATGGCGAGAGAGTCTAGGGTTTTGTCACAGTTTCAAGCCGCGCCAGCGTCGCCATCGCCTGTTCGCGATTCGCGCCGCACATTGTTTCCGTCGGTCGCAGGCTCACACACACCGCGGGGCGCTCGGGCCGGCCGAAGAGCGCGCACCGGAAATCCGGCAGCAGCTGCACGCAGCGAATGCCCGCCGGCTTGCCCCGCGGCATCCCCGGAATCGGCGACGAGATCGAGGGCGCGATGCAGCACGCACCACAACCCGAGCGGCAGTGGTCCAGCGCCAGTGTCACGTATGGCGTGACACTTTTCCAGGCGTCACAACCGGCGCTAACGTTGCGGTCAGTTCGTCCAGCGTGGTGAGAAACGCACGCTCCAGGTCCACGTCGCACACCTTGGCCAGCACGAGCACGCTCCAGAGACAGTCGGCCAGTTCATGGGCGAGCCGGGCGTCGAGATCGACGGGGCCGGGGCGCCGGCCATCCTTCGCCATGACGAGTTTCATCAGGTCGCCGACGTCACCGACGAAGCCCTGCGCGAGTTCGGCGCGCGACCACGGGCGGCCGGAGCGGGCGATCTCGACGGCGGCGAATCGTTCACGCAATTCCATCGCGTGACAGGTAAGTTCAGTGAGTTCCATGACGGGAGTTAGGTCAGGCAGCGCCCAGGGGTCGAGTGCGCTGTCCGATTCACCGGCGGGCCGACCGCGTGGGCGTTCGCTTGACCAGATTCCCGCCATCCCAGTCGAAGCAAAGCTCGAGGGGTCGAACCCAAAGCGAACGGAGCAATCCGCGGCGCTGGGCGATGGAGCGCGGATTGCGCCGGGTAGACGCCGATCATCGTCCCGTGGCTCAAATAGCTTCCGCGGCCGTGCTTATTTTCTCCCAAAGGGGCAAAAAAAAAATACGTTCACCCCTGAGCTTCGGGCCCAAGGTTACGGCCGACGCGACCAGATTATTCCATCCGCATTTGAACCGACACTTCCGCACCTGCCTGCCGCATCACCCACGCCGCCTTCACTCCATCGTGAAGGCGAGCCTTCCTGTTGCCCTCATGGCTTTCGCGTTGCTCGCGGGCCCCGGTTGCGCCGCGCTAAATCAGACCGCCGTAAACCAGCTGGGCGACGCCCTCGCGAATGGTGACGCGGGATTCGCGACCGACGATGATCCCGAACTCATCCGATCCGCGGCGCCGTTCAGCCTGAAGCTGGTCGAAAGCCTGCTGATCGAAACTCCGACCCATCGGGGGCTGCGCCTCGCGGCCGCGAGCGGGTTCACCCAATACGCCTATTTGTTTCTGGAACAGGATGCGGACCTGATGGCCGACCAGGATTTTGCTGGCGCCAGCTTGCTGCGCACCCGGGCGCGGCGCCTTTACCTGCGCGCGCGCGACCACGGGCTGCGTGGCTTGGATTCGGCCCACAAAGGTTTCGCCACCCGCCTCCGGGCCGACCCGACCACCGCAGTGCAGGCCGCGGTCGCCGACGATGTGCCCCTGCTTTTTTGGACCGCCGCCGCGTGGGGTGCGGCGATTACACTCTCCAAGGACAACGCGGATCTGATCGCCGACCAAGTGCTCGTCGAGGCCCTGATTGATCGCGCGCTCGCCCTGAACGAGCGCTTCGAAGCCGGGGCGATCCACGCGTTTCTCATCACTTACGAGATGGCGCGGCAGGGCGCGGCCGGTGATCCGGCGGCGCGGGCGCGGCAGCACTTCGAGCGGGCGATGGAGTTGGGCGCCGGCGGGCAGGCCGGGCCGCTCGTCAGCCTGGCTGAGGCGGTGGCGGTGGCAAAGCAGGATCGCCCGGAATTTCAGGCGTTGCTCAAGCGGGCGCTCGCCATCAATCCCGATGCCCATCCGGAGTGGCGGCTGGCCAACCTCGTGATGCAGCGCCGCGCACGCTGGTTGCTTTCGCACACCGACGAGCTGATTCTGCCCGAGGTCAATCTCCCTGTTCCAAAAGAAACGCCATGAACCGTCGCCGCCTGCCCGTCACGCTCGCGCTGGCCCTCACCGTGGGGATCACGCCTGCCGCCTTTCCCGCTGAGACCGTCGAAATCAAACTGGCCACGATCTTGCCGGTTGGCACGTCCGGTCACCAAAGCTTGATGGAGATGCGGGCCGCCTGGCAGAAGGCCGCGGGACCGGCGCTGAAGCTGACCATCTACGCCGGCATGGCGGACGGCGAGCCGTTGCTCGTGAAGAAAATGCGCGCACGGCAGATCAATGCCGCCCTGCTCACCGCCGTCGGGCTCTCGGAGATCGACCGCTCAGTCTCGAGCCTGCAATTGATACCGATGATTTTCCGCGACTGGCGCGAGGTGGACTACGTGCGTGAGAAAATCCGCCCCGAACTCGAGGCCCGCCTGCGCGCGAAGGGCTTCGAGGTGCTGTTCTGGGGCGACGCCGGCTGGGTGCGCTACTTCTCGAAGGAGCCGGGCGGCATGCCAGACGACTACAAGAAGATGAAGCTGTTTGTCCATGCGGGCGGACCGCGGCAGATGGAAATTTTTCGCGAACTCGGCTACCAACCCGTCAGCTTGGAGACCGAGCAGATTCTGCCCGGCCTGACCACCGGGATGATCAACGTGGTGCCCGTGCCGCCGTTCCTCGCCAATGCCCTCCAGATCAACCGCGTGACTAAATTCATGCTGGATCTAAATTGGGTGCCCATCGTCGGCGCGGCGATTGTGCGGCGTGACGTCTGGGAAAAAATTTCGCCGGAGCTGCGCGCCCAACTCCAGACCATCGCCAACGCCGCCGCCGGGAAAATCCGGACGCAGGCGCGCGCCGAGGACGATGAGGCCATCGTCGCGATGAAGAAGAACGGCCTGGTGGTCCAGGCCGTCACGCCGCCGATCCAGGCCGCCTGGCAGGCGCTGGCGGCGCGGTCTTATCCCATGATCCGCGGGCCCATCGTGCCCGAGGAGATTTTCGATCAAGTGCAGGCGGTGCTCGTCGAGTTTCGCGCCGCGCATCCGGGCGGCACGCCCTGAGTCCGGCCCGGCTCCCTGCGACGCACCCCCGACCGAACGCGAATGATCCCCGGGGGCGAGAACTCTGCCGTCATTGCCGCTTCGCCCCTCGGCGAGGCGGCCCCGCGCCGCTGGTGGCATTTCGGGGAGGACCTCGCGCTCGCGCTGTTGCTCGCCATCATGGTCGCGCTGCCCCTCGCTGAAATCGTGCTGCGGAAATTTTCCACGGGGATTCCCAGCGCGCCGGATTTTCTGCGCCACCTCACGCTGCTGGTCGGAATGGTCGGCGGCGTGGTCGCAGCCCGGGATGGCCGGCTGCTCGCGCTCGCCACGGCGCCCGCTTTGCTGCGCGGGCGCTGGAAAGGTGTCGCGCTCGTTTTCAGCACGGGGGTGGGAGCTGCGGTCACCGCGTTTCTGTGTGTCGCCAGCCTGCAATTCGTGCGCCAGGAGCGGGAGGGCGGCGGGGTCCTCGCCTACGGAATTCCCCTCTGGCTGGTCCAACTCGCGATGCCCGTCGGTTTCGGCCTGATCTGCCTGCGGCTGATCTGGCGCGCGGCGGAGTCGTGGGCGCGCCGCGCCTTCACCCTGGTGCTCACGACGGTTTTCGTCCTCGCCGCGATTTTTCCGCCGGTCGCGATTTCCAGCCTCACCCTGCCGGCGCTGGCGGGGTTGCTCGCGGCCACCGCCTTGGGCGCGCCGATCTTCGTCGCGCTCGGCGGCACCGCGATGCTCCTTTTCTGGGGTCGGGATGTTCCGATCACCGCGGTATCGATCGAACATTACGGGCTCGTGACGAATCCCGCCCTCCCCGCCATTCCCCTCTTCACGCTCGCGGGCTATTTCATGGCGGAGGGCGGGGCGTCGCAACGACTGGTCCGTGTGTTTCAGGCGCTCGTCGGCTGGTTCCGCGGCGGACCAGCGATCGCCACGGCGTTGATCTGCGCGTTCTTCACCTCCTTCACGGGTGGTTCGGGGGTCACCATTCTCGCGTTGGGCGGACTGCTGATGCCGGTGCTCATCGCCGCGCGGTTTTCGGAACGCGATGCGCTCGGGCTCGTCACCGGGGCCGGCTCCCTCGGCATCTTGCTGCCGCCGTGTCTGCCGGTGATCCTTTACGCCATTTTGGCCAAGGTCGACATCAAGGAAATGTTTCTCTCGGGGCTCGGGCCGGCGCTCCTCTTGATCGGGATGACTGGGGCGTGGGGCGTCTGGGCCGGCCGCAAGGCGCCGGAGGGTCGCCAGCGCTTCAACCTCGGCGAGGCCGGCCGCGCCGTCTGGTTTGCGAAATGGGAACTGCTGCTGCCGGTCGTGTCGATCGTGGCACTGTTCGGCGGTTGGGCCACCCCGGTCGAGGCGGCGGCAGTGACGGCGTTCTACGCGTTTCTCGTCGCCGTGGTGATTCAACGCGACCTCGGGATTCTCCGGGACTGCCCACGCGTGATGACCGAGGCCGGCGTGCTCGTTGGCGGGATCCTGCTGATCCTCGGCGTGGCACTGGGGCTGACGAACTTTCTGATTGATGCCCAAATCCCGGATCGGCTCGCGGAATGGGCGGCGATCCACGTGCAGTCCCGCTGGGTATTTTTGCTCGGCCTGAATATCGCGCTCTTGTTTATCGGCGGGCTGGTCGAGATCTACGCGGCCATTGTGGTCGTCGTGCCGCTGCTCATCCCCATCGGGGCGCGGCTGGGGATCGATCCCCTGCATCTTGGCATCATTTTTCTGGCGAACATGGAACTCAGTTTCCTCGCCCCGCCCGTCGGACTGAACCTGCTGTTGGCGTCCTACCGGTTGAACAAACCGATGTCCGAGGTGACGCGCGCCGTGCTGCCGTTACTCGGGGTGCGGTTTATCGGCGTGCTGCTGATCACCTACGTCCCGTGGATCACGCTGGTGCTGCCCCGCTGGCTGCGGTGAGGCGGATAGGGCGAACTCCGGTCGGTTTCGGTCGGCCCAAACGTCAGTTACTGACCGGGCTCAAGCTCCTGGACCATCGACGAAGAAAGTTTGAGCGGGTGGTTGATTCCTCCGTTGGAAACAAGACCGCTGCCGTCACTCGGCGTGGTCCCTGTTCACCGCTGTCTGGCCAAGTGCACAGCACAAACATGGTGGACGCTACTGGACTCGAACCAGTGACCCCCTGCGTGTGAAGCAGGTGCTCTAACCAACTGAGCTAAGCGTCCGACGCGAGGGCGAGAACGTGGACAACGTCCGCAGGCGAATCAATCTCGTTTTCAATCCATTGAGGCCACGCCCTCCGGTCCTGCCGAAATCGTCCGGCGGGTTTCCCTGACGCCCACTCCGTGGCGCCTCACTCGTGGTGCGTCGTCCAGAGCACCGTCACGAACGCAGCGGAAAACAGAGTCGGTCCAATGATCCACAGCGGATGGATCGGCACGTGGTAATGCGGAACCGCCCACCCTACGACGAAACATTTCGCCACGATCAACAGCCACCCCACGCCCAGAAACCAGCGCTCTAACCGCGAGAGGTTGCCCAACGGATGGAATTTTAGGTTCATGCGCCGACGCTACACCCGCCCGCTCCCGGTCGCTGCGCACGCGTTGGCCGACGCTGCGCACGCGTTGCCCGCCACGCCGCGGCCCGTTGGGGTTTCGCGGGAGCGGACGCCCGAGCTCGTCGAACCAACGGGCGGCGCGGCGGGCTTACTTCTTCGTTTTCACCGCCCGCCGCCGGTGGGGAAAAACCGCCCGGCAAATCCCGCACCCCCGGCCATCGCAGCCGCGCGCCGTGCAATGCTCCCGCCCATAGAAAATAATCCGCAGATGCAGCTGGTTCCAGTGCTCGCGCGGGAAGAGTTTTTTCAAATCGCGCTCCGTCTGCACTACGTTGCGACCAGCGCTCAGGCCCCACCGCTGCGCGAGCCGGTGAATGTGGGTGTCCACCGGAAACGCCGGCACGCCGAACGCCTGGGCCATCACGACGCTCGCGGTCTTGTGGCCGACGCCGGGCAGCGCCTCCAGTTCCTCAAACGTCCGCGGCACGGCACCGCCATGCTGGTCGACCAAGAGGCCAGAGAGGCCGGCGATGGCCTTCGCCTTCTGCGGGGAGAGGCCACACGGCCGGATGAGGCGCTGAATCTCCGCGACCGGCACGCGCCGCATTTTTTCCGGCGTGTCGGCGAGCGCCCAGAGCGGCGGCGTGACCAGATTTACCCGCACGTCCGTGCACTGCGCCGAGAGCAACACCGCCACGAGCAACGTAAATGGGTCGTGATGCACCAGTGGCACGGGTGGGGCGGGATAAAGCTCCGCCAGTCGGCGATCGATGTAGGCGGCGCGCTCGGCTCGAATCATGGGCCGCCAACAGAGCGGCTTCGGCAGCGGAAACCAATCCATTATTCCGGCGCGGAAATCAAATCGCGGTTGCGCGCTCTCCTTCCGCCCCTAGCGTGCCGGCTGATGTCTTCGTCCGCCGATCTCCTCGCTCCCACCGACACCTTCGCCCGCCGCCACACCGGCGACCACGCCGCCGAGACCGCCGCCATGCTCGCATTGCTGGGCTACCCGTCGGTGGACGCCCTGGTTGATGCCGCCGTGCCGCCGCACATCCGCCGCGGCCCGCTCAACCTTCCCGCCGCCAGCGGCGAAAGCGCCGCGCTCGCCGAACTGCGCTCGCTCGCGAGCGAAAACAAAGTTTTCCGCAGTTTCATCGGCCTCGGCTACCATGGCACCCACACGCCCGGCGTGATTCAGCGTAACATCCTCGAAAATCCCGGCTGGTATACCGCCTACACGCCCTATCAGGCCGAGATTTCGCAGGGCCGGCTCGAGGCCCTGCTGAATTTCCAAACCGTCGTCACCGATCTCACCGGCCTCGAAATCGCCAACGCGTCCATGCTCGACGAGGGCACCGCCGCCGCCGAGGCCATGATGATGTGCCATCGCCTAAAAGAAGGCGACCCCACCGCACTCCGCACTTTTTTCGTCTCGGCCAGTTGTCACCCGCAGACGATCGACATCGTGCGCACCCGCGCCACGCCGCTCGGCGTCGAGGTCATCGTCGGCGACCACCGCACCTTGGCGCTGACCGCGAACTGTTTCGGGGTGCTCGTGCAATATCCCGACACGACCGGCTCCATCCACGATTTCGAAAAATTCTTCGCCAGCGCGCATGACGCGGGTGCGTTCACCATTGTCGCCACCGACCTGCTCGCCCTCACGCTGCTGCGCGCGCCCGGTGAGTTCGGCGCCGACGTCGCGGTCGGCTCCGCGCAACGCTTCGGCGTGCCGCTGGGCTTCGGCGGCCCGCACGCGGGATTTCTCGCGACGAAGGACGCGTTCAAGCGCCAGATGCCCGGCCGCCTCGTCGGCGTCTCGAAAGACGCCCAGGGCGATCCCGCGATGCGCCTCGCCCTCGGCACCCGCGAGCAACACATCCGCCGCGACAAGGCCACGTCGAACATCTGCACGGCCCAGGTGCTCCTCGCGGTGATGGCGTCGATGTATGCGGTCTACCATGGGCCCGCGGGGCTGAAAGAAATCGCGCGCCGCGTGAAACGGCTCACCGAACTTCTCGCCGCCGGCCTCCGCGCCGCGGGCGCGAAGGTGAATGCCGAGCCCGTCTTCGACACGCTGACGATCTCCAAGGTCGCCGCCGCGCGCGTCCTCGCCGCCGCCGAGGCGAAAAAATTCAACCTCCACCGCGTCGACGACACCACCGTCAGTCTCGCGCTGGATGAGACGACGACCGTCGAGGAGGTCAAAATCCTCCTCACCTTTTTCAACGAGTCCGCCTCCCTCCCGGCCGCCGATCTCCCAGCTTCGATTGCCGACTTCCGCGCGCCCTTGGCGCGGAGGTCCGCCTTCCTCACTCACCCCACGTTCGACCGTTACCACACCGAGCACGAGATGCTCCGCTACATCAAGCGGCTTGAAGCCAAGGATCTCTCCCTCATCCATTCGATGATCTCACTTGGTTCGTGCACGATGAAGCTCAACGCCACCAGCGAGATGTTTCCCGTCTCGTGGCCGGAATTCGGCCAGCTCCACCCGTTCGCCCCCGCCGAGCAGACGCGTGGTTATCAAAAACTTTTCCGCGATCTTGAGACGTGGCTCAGCGAAATCACTGGCTTCACCGCCGTGTCGCTCCAACCCAACGCCGGCTCGCAGGGCGAATACGCCGGCCTCCTCGTCATCCGCGCCTTTCACGAGTCGCGCGGCGAACGCCACCGCCACATCTGCCTCATCCCCACCAGCGCGCACGGCACGAATCCCGCGAGCGCCGCGATGTGCGGCTTCAAGGTCGTGCCCGTCGCCTGCGACGCGAACGGCAACATCGACGTCGCCGGTCTCCGCGCCAAGGCCGCGACCCACGCTCACGATCTCGCGGCGCTCATGGTCACCTATCCGAGCACGCACGGCGTCTTCGAAAGCTCGATCAAGGACATCTGCGCCGCCATCCACGCGCACGGCGGCCAGGTTTACATGGACGGCGCGAACATGAATGCCCAGGTCGGCCTCACCTCCCCCGGTCACATCGGCGCTGACGTCTGCCATCTCAACCTCCATAAGACCTTTTGCATCCCGCACGGCGGTGGCGGACCCGGCATGGGCCCCATCGGCGTCGCGGCCCACCTCGCGCCGTTCCTCCCCGGACACCCGGTGGTTTCTCCGCATTCGAAAATCGAGCATCAGAAATCGAGAATCGGAGCCGTCTCCGCGGCTCCGTGGGGCTCCGCGTCCATCCTCGTCATCTCGTGGATGTATATTCGCATGATGGGCCCCGTCGGGCTCACGGAAGCGACCAAGCACGCGATCCTCAAGGCCAACTACGTCGCCCACCGCCTCGCGAAATATTTTCCCGTGCTCTACCGCGGGAACGCCGGCCTCATCGCCCACGAATGCATCGTCGATCTCCGCGCGTGGAAGAAAAACGGCGTCGAGGTCGAGGACGCCGCGAAGCGGCTCATGGATTACGGCTATCACGCGCCCACGATGTCCTTTCCGGTCCCGGGCACGTTCATGATCGAGCCCACCGAGAGCGAGGCGCAGAGCGAACTCGACCGTTTCTGCGACGCGATGATTTCCATCCACGGCGAGATGCAGGCCGTCGCCCACGGCGAGTCCGACAAGACCAACAATCCGCTCAAGCACGCGCCGCACACCGCGAAGGCTGTTTGCGCCGACGCGTGGAACCACCCCTACTCACGCGAAACCGCGGCGTTTCCTTCGCCCGCCACTCGGGCCGCCAAGTTCTGGCCCGCCGTCGGCCGCGTCGACAACGTCTACGGTGACCGGAATCTCGTGTGCTCCTGCCTCGGAATGGAGGCGTATACGACGCCGGTTGCGCCAGGCTGAAATCCAGCCGACCAGCCGCCCGGCTCGAATTTGATTCGCGCTCGCCATGATCCCCGTCAGCCCCGCCCACCCGCGGGGCTTTTCTTTTGCCCGCACCGCGAGAGGGGGAGCGATGCTTCGCCGGGAAATCCGGCGGGCCCGCCGTGGGCCGGGAGGCCTGGGTGGCGTCGAAGGTGGAGTGAGCGCTTGGCGCGTCCGCTCGCTCGTCTCTCCCTTACCTCCCTCCCCCCTCAAGCGTCGTGCTCCGTCAAAAAATCGCCGGGAGTTTTCACCATGTCGCCGGCCGTCTTTCGAACAAGTCAGCTTCTTGTGCTCCCGCCGCTCGTCCGTCTCATCCGACTCCACACTCTTCATCGTGCCGATAAGCAGCACGAGCTGGCGAGCGGAGGCGTTTCCCGAGGAAATGTTCGACTGCAGGCCGACTATCCGCGGCGTGCGCCAGTCGATTTTTCACCCGCCACGAAGCGCCTTGACCGAAGTGTAACCGGTGACACCTTGGCCTCATGAAGACGATTTCCCTGAAGCAGCTCCACGCTCGCACCGGCTACTGGGCCCGCAGCGCCCAAAAGCAGCCCATCATCGTCACTGATCGCGGCGAAAAAATCGTCACGCTCCAGCGTCATGTCACCAACCCCCGCGCCCCCGCCGTGATCGATCTCGCCGCGCGTTTGAAATGGATGCCCGTGAGTCCGGCCGACTCGACCATCTTCATTTCCGAGAATCGCGACGGGCGATGATCTACTGGGACACCTCGTATCTGGCCAAGCTTTACGTGCGCGAGGTCGGCACCGAACAAGTGCTGCAAACTTTCGCGCACCAGGGTGGATTCGTTTGTTGCGAGCATGGCCGGCTCGAGCTGATGACTGCTTTCAAACGCCACCAGCGCGAGCGCCTGCTGAGTGCGGCCGAATTGAGAGTTCTCTGGACCCGCCATGAACAGGATTTGGCGAACGGACTCATTCGCTACCTGCCACTACCCTCCGCGCTGATCGAGCACACCTGCCGGACCGTTTTTCTGCTGCCGTCCTCCGTTTTCCTTCGCACCGCCGACGCACTTCATCTCGCCTGCGCCGCCGACGCCGGCCTCAAGGAAATCTACAGCCACGACCGCCATCTCCTCGCCGCCGCGCCGCATTTCGGTTTGAAGGGTCTCGACATCATTTCTCCGCAAGCAAAATGAAAATCATCCGCCACCTCACCCCCGCCGGCCCCGCCTACGCTGCGCTTCAACCTGATGGCTCCGCGCGCGAAATCGCCGGCGACCTCTTCGGTGACTTTCGCGTCACCGACCGCACCGTCAAGCCCGGCAAGCTCCTCGCGCCCGTCGTCCCGACCAACCTCCCCTGCATCGGCCTCAATTACAAAAAGCACGCCGCCGAGAGCAACAGCCCGCTCCCGCCGCATCCCGTGCTCTTCATCAAGAACACCGCGGCCCTTCAAAACCCCGGCGATCCCATCGAAATCCCCGTGAAGCTTCCCAGCACGATGGTCGACTACGAGTGCGAGCTCGCCGTCGTCATCGGCCGGCGTTGCAAAAATGTTTCGCGCGCCCACGCCCTCGACTACGTCCTCGGCTACACCTGTGCCAACGATGTCTCCGCCCGCGACTGGCAGCGCAACGGCGGCGGCGGCCAGTGGTGCCAGGGCAAGGGCTTCGACACGTTTTGTCCGCTCGGCCCGGTGCTCGTCACCAAGGACGAAATTCCGGATCCGAACAAACTCCGCATCCGCACGATCCTCAACGGCGAGACCATGCAGGACTGGAACACCGACGACATGATCTTCGACGTGCCCGCGATTATCGAGTTCCTGAGCAGCAGCAAGACGCTCCTGCCCGGCACCGTCATTCTCACCGGCACGCCCCACGGCGTCGGCTTCGCGCGCACTCCTCCCGTCTGGCTGAAGGCCGGCGACACCGTGAGCATCGAGATTGAAAACATCGGCACGCTGACGAATCCAGTCGTTGCCGAACGCCTCTGAGCTAGCACCGTGCGTCGGCAAGATTCGTTCTTGCCGCAGCTTCCTCGCGGCCTAGTATCACGTAACACTTAGTATTTCGTATTGATTTAGATGGCGATATGGCCTGTGCTCCGGCATGGCCAATCGATATAAAGTTACCCTGACGAAGCCGGAACGAGCCCAGCTCACTGAGCTGACGCGCAGCGGCAAGTCCACGGC
>SIBG01000066.1 GCA_009695305.1 Opitutus sp.
CTCCTCAACGCCGGCGGCACCTTCTTCGAATTTCCCGCTGAAAACGCCGGCGGCATCGCCAAAGTCCGCCCCATCGCCACGCACAATCGCCAGATCCACGACTACGCCAGTTGGCGCGGCCTCCTTGTGATGTCCGGCGTCGCCTCCAACTCCCCCACCTCCAACTCGCATCTCATCCGCTCCACCGACGGCAAGGCCGCCGTCTGGGTCGGCGCCGTCGACGACCTCTGGTCCTTCGGCAAACCCATCGGCGTTGGCGGTCCGTGGAAAAACACATCCGTTTCGGCCAACACGCCCTCGGATCCCTACCTTCTCACCGGCTACGACCGCAAAAAGCTTTCCCTCTCTCACACCGCGACCACCACCGTGCGCATCCGCGTCGAAGTCGACCTCAGCGGCACGGGCCTTTGGGTCACCTACGCCACATTCGACGTCCCGGCTGGCCAATCGCACAATCATACTTTCCCTGCTGGCTACCAAGCCTACTGGCTCCGTGTCACCGCCGACACCGCCACCACCGCCACCGCCCAACTCACCTACGATTGATCATCACTTCTCCGTCTCCGAAAATGAAAAATTCCAGATTCTCGATTCTCGATTTCAAGATTTCCTTCCTCCTCAGCGCGCTCGCTTTGCTCACCCCGGCCGCGAGGTCTGCCGACCAGCTGCTCGTCGAAGCCGAGTCCTTCGCCTCCCCCGGCGGCTGGTCCCTCGACACGCAGTTCATCGACATCATGGGCTCGCCCTACTTGATCGCTCACGGTCTTGGGCAGCCCGTCAAAGACGCGACCACCACCGTCAGCTTTCCCGCCACCGGCACGTATCGCGTCTGGGTCCGCACGAAAGACTGGGTCGCCGAATGGAAAGCCGCCGGCACGCCCGGCAAATTCCAGGTCCTCCTCAACGGCCAGCCCCTCGCCGAAACCTTCGGCACCAAGAGCGCCGCCTGGTTCTGGCACGACGGCGGCACCGTCAGCATCGCGAAAAAGGAAAACACCCTCGCCCTCCACGACCTCATGGGTTTCGACGGCCGCTGCGACGCCCTCTACTTCACCACCGACCTCAACACCCCGCCGCCCAACGACACCGCCCCGCTCTCCGCGTGGCGCAAGACTACGCTCGGCCACCCCGCCGCGCCGCAGGACATGGGCGAGTTTGATCTCGTGGTCGTCGGCGGCGGTTACGGCGGCATGGGCAGCGCGCTCTCCGCGGCGCGCATGGGCCTGAAGGTCGCCCTCATCCAAAATCGCCCCGTGCTCGGCGGCAACGGCTCCTCCGAGGTTCGCGTCTGGGCCATGGGCCTCGTGCGCCGCGGCAATTACCCGCACATCGGCGAGATGATCGACGAGTTCGCCGACCGCGCCAAAAATTCTCCCGGCACCTACGAGGAATTCGGCGATGCGAAAAAAGAAGCCCTCGTGCGCGCCGAGAAAAATATCTCCCTTTTTCTCAACGAACACGTTTACGCCGCCACCACGATCGGCGGAAAAATCATGTCGGTCACGTCGCTCAACACGTCGACCAGCCGGGAAAAAAAGTTCTCCGGCAAACTCTTCGTCGACTGCACCGGCCACGGCAGCCTCGCCTACCTCGCCGGAGCGAAATACGAAATCGAACTCAAAGATCTCCTCGGCATGTCCAATATGTGGGTCTGGTCCAACGACACTGCCCCGCGCACCTACCCCGAAACTCCGTGGGCGCTCGACCTCAAGATGGACGACTTCCCCTATCCGAAACTCGGCAAGGCCGACATGGCCGACCAGGGCAAGGGCGAATGGTTTTGGGAAAGCGGTTTCAACAAACACCCGATCAACGACCTCGAGCTCATCCGCGATTGGAACCTCCGCGCGGTCTACGGTGCGTTCAACGCGATGAAGAACCGCGATGGCAAGCCCGAGCACCCCAACGCCAAACTCGACTGGGTCGCCTACGTCGGCGGCCCACGCGAATCCCGCCGCATCGTCGGCGATGTCATGCTCACCCACGAGGACATCATCACGAAAAAGAATTTCCCCGATGGCTGCGTGCCCAGCACCTGGAGCATCGATCTCCATTTCGCGAAAAAGGAATACGCCACCAAGTTCGCCGACAACCCCTTCATCTCCGTCGCCGAGCACGACCGCCGCATCGACCGCGATTTCGGTTACCCGATTCCCTACCGCTGCCTCTATTCCGTGAATATTGAAAACATGTTCATGGCCGGCCGAAACATCAGCGTCACCGATCAAGCCCTCGGCACCGTGCGCGTGATGAAGACCATCGGCATGATGGGTGAAGTCGTCGGCAAGGCCGCCGCCGTCGCCATTCAGCGTAACACCACCCCTCGCGGCGTTTACGAGCAGCACTGGAAGGAAGTCGACAGCCTCCTCAAACTTCCCGGCCGCGCCCGTCGCGCCAGTCTCGAAGCCCCATTCCAAATCTCAGGCCCCGCACCCGGACCCGTGATCGACGTCGGCGGCGGTAATTTCGGCGTCAGCATTCCCTCGCTCCCCGGCATCGTGATCGACAACAAGGCCGCCAAACTCACCGGTAAGTGGATCAGCGGCGCCAATCTCGACCACATCGGCCCGGACTATGTTTACGCCCGCGGCGCTGGTAACCGGGCCGTCTTCGAATTCACGGTGCCCGCCGACGGCCGCTACGAGGTCCGCTTCGCCACTGCGCCCCACGAAAATCGCGCGAGCAACACCGCCCTCACCATCCGCCACGCCGATGGCACCACCCCGGTGACCGTGAATCAAAAGAAACCCGCGTCCCTCGACAAATATTGGTCCTCCCTCGGCACCTACCGCTTCACCGCCAGCCAACCTGCCGCCGTCGAAGTCGACGCCACGAGCGCCAACGGCAACGTCCACCTCGACGCCGTGCAGATCCTCCCCGCCAAGTAGGGCGGGGTCTCCGACCCGCCCTCTGAGGCCACGCCCCGAAGGAGTAGCCCCGGTAGTTCAAATTCTCAGGTCAACCGCCCAAAAAGAGCGGCCGTCGCCGGGAGCCAGACCCACGCACGCTTGTCGCCGACCTCCCGTGTGAATTGTGATCATGCGCCCTTGCCTCTCACCCACCTGTCAATTGTCGAGGGCCTGTTGCCCAAACCCACCGGGATGAGAATCACTCTGAATCCGAGCGGAGTTTCCCGGAAAAGAGGCCGAAAATCACGCAATACAGGGCTCTCCCCGGGTGCTCCCGGCACGTTCCGGATCGTGGTCCATTTGGGCAACAGGCCCTTGACTCTTGACAAGCCACGATCCGACGGGGTCAGGGCGAAACACGCAACCGCCAGGCCTGAATTTGGGCATGACGAGGCGGCAATCGCTCCTTCATTCTTCCGCCATCAGCACCGGGATGACCTTGTTGCCGTGACGGCGATAGATGCGGAAATCCGAGTCCAACGTGAAGACCGTGCTGTCCCGGTGCATTTCGCTGAGCCGCACCAGGCACGCATCGGCCAGTGACATGGGCCGATCCCGGTAGCGGCTCATCAATGTGCGCAGGTCCGCCAGTTGATCCTCGATTTCCAAGCCCACCCGCAACACGCCCCGCTCCAACAATTCGAAGAGCGGATCGGTCTCCCGTCCTTCGCGTTTCAGCAGGAATGCGGCTTCGGTCAGCACCGGCTCACAGGTAAGCAACGGCGGGTGCAGCCGTTTCCACTGCTCGCAAACCCAGGCGTGATGCTCCAACCCGGCGCCGAGAAAGGCCACCAGGGGCCCGGTGTCCAGCAGCACCGCGCCCTTCACTGGCCGAAGCCCTCCAGATACTTCGGGTTGGTCGCCAGATCGCGCGGCAGACCTTTCAGCGATCCGGCCAGGTCGCTGGCGAGATCGTAGCAGGTGGCTTTGCCGCCGACGGGACGGGCGTCCAGCGACTTCTCCAGGCACTCGCGCACCAGCGACGATTTGGTGGTGCCGCGCGCGCGCGACGCCGCCTCCAGACGTTCCAGCAGCCGGTCGGGCAGTTTGAGCGAGATAGTATTCATGGGCTGAAAGTAATACGGCTCAATCTCGTGCGCAATACCCAATTCATCCGTCCACAATTCATCCGTCCACCCGCGCCGGCCGGTGACGCGTTCGTGAATCAGCGACTTGCGGCAGGCAGTGGGGGTGGCGATTTGCAGGGCGGCCGAGGGGGCAGACGCGATCCGACGGGGTCTGCCTGTTACTTGTTAACGAACCGACAAACCACAAGACGCGCCGTTAACAAGTAACAGGCAGACCCGGTCGACCTCAGCCCTTCGACCAACGATGGAACTGGAAACCGGCGCAATTTCCCGCGATATACTTCCACGCCAACTTGGAAACTCATGCGGCACCCCTCCATCCTCTCGTGCGGCGAAATGCTCTGGGATCTTTTCCTTGACGGTCCGCGCTTCGGTGGCGCGCCGGCCAATTTCGCGTGCCACGCTGCTCTGAACGGGGGGCGAGTCGCCATGCTCAGTGCGGTGGGGCACGACATTCGCGGACGGGAGGCTACGGCAATTCTCCAGTGCTTCGGAGTAGACACCTCCCTCGTCCAGGCCATTTCTGACGCCCCCACCGGCGCGGTCAGCGTCAGCGTCGACGCTGCGGGCAAGCCGACTTTTGAAATCCACGCCGACGCCGCTTGGGACCAGATCGCGTGGACTCCGGCACTCGAAGCCCGCCTCACCGACGTCGACGCCATTTACTTTGGCACACTCGGTAAACGCGGCGCCGCTTCACGCGCGACCATCCGGCGCGCTCTCGCTGTCGCCAGGTCGCGCGGCATCCTGCGGGTGCTCGATGTTAATTTGCGGCGGCCGTTCTTCGACGCGGCGTTGATCCGTGAATCGGTCGCGGAGGCCAGCGTGCTGAAACTTAGCGACGACGAACTCGACCAGGTTCTCGCCGCTTGCGGCATCACCCGAGGAAAAGGCCCGAGAGAATCCCTCCATGCCTTGCTCGTGCACTTCAACCTCGATCTCGTCGCTCTCACTCGTGGCGCCGCCGGAGCGCTGCTCGTTTCGCGCACCGAGGTCATCGATCAGCCGGGGATCCCCACCGTAGTCCGCGACACGGTCGGCGCGGGCGATTCGTTCACGGCCACCCTCGTCGTCGGCCTGCTGCGGGGCGACTCGTTGCAAACGATCGCGCGCGTCGCATGCGAAACGGCGGCCTCCGTCTGCACCTACGCCGGAGCGCTCCCGGACGCTCCGGCGCCGGGTGCTGCATAGCCCGCAAAATTCATGAAGATGATTCCCTCAGATTCAGGGTTCCGCAGATTCTCATCTGTGGGATACTGAATCTGCGGGAAAATCCTTGGTTGGTCGCGCGGACATCGTCCGGCCTTCCGCAGAGAGTGGGTGAAATATCCCGGATCTGAAGTCACTTCAACGCCGTGCCAAGGAATCGCAAAAAATTCCCGTGCATGATTCCGGCAACGTCCGCTTCCGTGTAGCCGCGGTTGCGGAGCAGGTCGGAGAGCCGCTGCAAATCGGCAATGGAGTCCACGTCGAGCGGCGTCTGCTCGTTGCCGAACGCGCCGTCGAGGTCGCTGCCCAGCCCGACATGGCCGGCATTCCCGGCGAGCTGGCAAAAGTGGTCGAGGTGGTTGACGAGATGCTCCAAGCGCAGGTTGGCCGATTGCGGGGTGGTCTGCCCACGCTCCCAACCGGGAACGATCATCCACGCATCGAGCGCCAGGCCGACGACCGCGCCACGCTCAACGAGCGCACGGAACATATCGTCACTGAGCTGACGCTGATGCGGCACGAGGGCGCGGGCGTTGTGATGACTCGCCCAGACCGGGCCGGAAAACACCTTGAGCGCCTGCCAAAATGATTCGTCGCTGAGGTGCGTGGCATCGAGAATGAGACCAAGTCGATCCGCCTCACGCAGCAGTTCCAAACCGCGGGCAGGAAACGGTCCCTCGCTATTCGTGCCCTGCGCATAGACGCCGGAGCCGTAGTGCGCCGGTCCGATCGCGCGAAGGCCGTCGTTCCACGCGCGCTCGAGATGAGCAACGGTAACGAGTGAGTCCGCCCCTTCGAGGCTGAGCAGATATCCGATCGGCAGGCGCGCGGCGGTCGCATCATCGGCTGCGCGCCATTTTTCCAAGTGCGCGTCGAGCTGGCGGCGGTCGCGGATTTGCACGAGTTCGCCGGCCTCCTCCATCGCGCGATACCACGCGAGCTGACCTTGCGTCATCGCCCACGCTTGCGCCGACGAATGCCAGCCGAAGACTGGGCTGTAGGCGTCGTGCTCCAGTCGCGCGAGCTGCGTCGCCACGCAAAGACCGATGCGCGCACGGCGCATTTCGGGAAACGCGACCGTGCCGCGCCCTCGGCCGGACTTGTCGCGCAAATGCGCTTCGCCGCGGCGCAATTCGGCGAGCGGGAGACGGAGATCGCGATTCCATTCAATGGCGTTGAGCGCGAGGTCGAGGTGCGCATCGAAGATAAAGGGCGGGATCATAGCTTGAAAAGCAGGTCGAGCAGCAGCACGCCACCGAGGCCGAGAATTCCGATCAAAGTCTCAACGACGGTCCACGTGCGCAACGTCTGGCCCACCGTGAGACCGAGGGACTCTTTTACGATCCAGAATCCGCCGTCGTTGAGATGAGAGAGAAAAAGCGAGCCACAGCCGACCGAAAGCACCAGGAGTTCGCGGTTGATCGACGCGTCCTGCGCGAGCAGCGGCACGAGCACACCTGCCGCCGTCGTGATCGCGACGGTCGCCGAACCGGTCGCAACGCGAATGAATGCCGCCAGCAGCCAACCATAGATCAACGGTGGAAGATGGAGCTGGCCCGCGAGGCTGCCCAGCGCCGTGGCGACCCCAGCCTCCCGCAGCACCCGCGCAAAGCCGCCACCCGCCCCCACCACCAGCAGCGTCAGCCCGATTCCCGCGATACTCTGCTCTGTAAACGAAAGCGTCTCCTTCGGAGAAAATCCGCACGCCCGCTGGAAGATCACAGCCGCCGCAAGGAACGCCACGATCAACGCGAACACCGGATGCCCCACAAAGTTCAACGTCGTGCGCCAGCCGTGGCCCATCGGCAGCAGCAAATCCGCTCCGGTCGCCAGCAGCATCAATCCGATGGGCAAACTCACGACGAAGAGCGTAGCGGCAAATGACGGCGTGCCACGGCGCGTCTCTCCGGCGACCGGGGCTGCCGGCGTGGGCACCACGACATGCCGCACGATCCACCGCGCAAATATTGGTCCCGCGAGCGCCGCCAAGGGCAGACCGAGGAGGAAGCCGAGACCGAGCACGCGTCCGGTATTGGCGCCGAGCGCGTCGACGGCGACGACCGGCCCTGGGTGCGGCGGCATGAGTCCGTGCATCACAGAAAGAAACGCCAGCAACGGAATCGCCAGCAGCAGGAACGGACGCTTCGTTTCGCGTGCGAGGGAGATCAGCACCGGCAACAACAGCAACAGGCCCACCGCAAACCAGGTCACGAGACCGACCGAAATTGCCAGCGCCACGATGCACCACTCCGCGCGCCGCGGTCCGAAGAAGGCGCTGAAATTTTCCGCGAGCACTCGCGCCGCGCCCGATTCTTCGAGGAGCTTGCCCAGCATCGCCCCGAGCGCGATCACCGCCGCGATCCCGCCCAACGTCGCCCCCAGCCCTTCTTGAAACGTCTTCAACACCGCAAGCGGCGCCAGCCCCGCGCCCAGTCCCACCAGCAGCGCCGCGATGAAGAGCGCGACGAAGGCGTTCATCTTCCGCCACGTCACGAGCAGAACGAGCACCGCGATCGACGCGACCGCCAACAGCATCAGGGCACCGGGCGTTGTCGCGATCATCAGATCGAAATAAACCGCGCCCGTCCCACCACCGGCCAGATCGCCGAGGCGCGGCCCGCCGTCGCCACGGACACGTGACTGTGCAAGGCCACCGTGGGGCAGATGTGCCACGGAATACCGTGCAGCACGGTGCCGACGGGAAAATTCCCCGCGTCTTCGGTCTCCAAAACGAGGTGTTCTTCATTGTGCCCCACGGCGCGGGCATTGGGCAGCACAGGAAAAATCACGCGCGGATGCGGCATTTCGCTGGCGACCGCTTTGTGCCCGAGGTCGAGACAGACACGGTTGCGCGCCGGTCGGCTGACAACGCGGGTGAGCAGCGTCGCCGCCGGCAGAAAATCGAGATCCGGCATGTTCGTCCCGTAACCGGCATCCCACAACACACAGGTCCCCGGACTGCAGTCGACGTCCCCGCGCCGCGCGTGAAACGGAAACGTCGGCGTGCCACCCGCCACCACGCGTGGCACGGTCAGACCTGCGGCCAGCAACTCCGTGCGCAGTTTCTCCACCGCCGCGTAGGCTCGCTCGCACGCGGCGGCGCGCTCCGCGACGGCGCGTTGATGCAGGTGCCCGTCGTAGGCATGCAGTCCGCCGGGGCGGATTCCAGGCAGCGTGGACATTGTCCGATACAACGCCGCCGCCTCCGGACCGGGCGCGATCCCGGTGCGGCCCTGGCCTACATCGAGGTCGAGCAAGACTTCCACGCTGACACCGGCCGCAGTCGCCGCCCGGTTTAGGGTTGCGAGCGCCTCCGGAGAGTCCGTCAGGGTTGAGAAGCGCACCGCCGGAAATGTCCGCATCAGCTGGAGCAGGCGCCCGACGTTCGGCCCCACGGGTTGCAAGGCGAGCAGCACGTCGGCGGCTCCGGCCGACGCGGCGAGTTCCGCTTCGGCAATCGTGGCGCACTTGAATTTCGTGATGCCCAAGGCCAGCTGGCGAACGACGAGCTGCGGGAGCTTGTGGGTCTTGATGTGCGGACGGAGCCGCGCGGGGTTGCCAACCAGCGCGACCATTCGCCGCAAGTTTTCGTCGATCCGCTCCAGATGCAGCACGAGCGCCGGCGAAGGCACGTCCGCCTCATTCTCCAGCCGCATCCATTCGTCGGGCTTCATGGCGCGAGTTCAAATATGACTTCGATTTCCACCGCGATGTTCGCCGGCAGCGGGCCCATGCCCACGGCGCTGCGCGCCCCGATGCCGTCGGCCTCGCCGAAGACCTGCGCGAAAAGTTCACTGCAGCCGTTGATCACTTTCGGGTGGTCATAAAAATTCGGCGCCGAGTTTACCATGCCGAGCACCTTGACCACGCGGCGGATCTTATCCAATGAGCCGAAATGCGCGCGCAGCGTGGCAAGGATCGCGAGGCCGACCTGGCGCGCAGCGGCGTGGCCTTCCTCGAGGGAAAGGTCCGCGCCGACCCGACCCGTGATCAACGACCCGTCCAGACGCACCGGGCCATGACCCGAGACGTAGGCGAGACCCTGCGCGACGACGACCGGGCGGTAGACCGCGACGGGCTTGGGGGCAGAAGGGAGCTCGAGTTGGAGGGCGGCGAAGCGTTGTTCGTGGGTCATGGTGGCGGAGTGAGACTTTGGATCCATTGGTAGATGAGTTGCACGCCCGCGGGATCGCCGGCAATCGTGCCGACCGGCGGCATCTGGCCGGTGCCCCGCATCGCCACGCGGATCGGCAGCACCGAGCGGCCCGGGTTGCCCGGCGCGATCAGGCGCGCGTCGCGCAGACCCAAGTCGCCATGCAGCGGCACTTCGTCGAGGAGGTGCTGCTTGTCCGCTCGCACCCAAGGAGCGAGATTCATCGTGGTATTGCCGCCGCCGTTCGGGACGTGGCAATGTGCGCAATTGGTCGCGAAGTAAGCGCGCGCCCGTTCTCCGAGCGGCGCGCTGGAGTCGGACGGATCGACCAAGCGCGGCGCGCGGGCACCGGGTGGGTTGCCACTCACGAGCCCGCGCGAGCTGAAGGCCGCGATCTGATTTTGCGCGCGGCCACCGACGGACGCGTCGCGATTAAGTTGAGCATTGGTCAGGCCCAGCGCGAAATTCGCCTCGCGGGAATGACACGAGAGACAATCCGAGCGGCTCGGCACCAGCCAATCGCGATCATCGATCGTGAGGCGCAGGCCGTCATTGGGTGCCAGCGTCGCATCCGATTGCGCGGCGTCCCACACATAGCTGTAGGCCGACCAATCGTTGCCTTGTTTAAGGAGAACGCGCGTCTCCAGTCGACGCGCCGGTTTCCCGTCGGCCGCCGGAAAACTGAGGGTTTGCGCCAGCGCCGTGCCGTCGGGGAGGTTCCATGATTTCCAGGGGCCGTCCGGCTCCGCGACGCCCACCGCCGGCAACGCCCAGAGACGCTCGGCGCTCGCGCCATCATGCCACGCCGGCGCATTGATCACGAAGGGTTGCACTCCCGGCGCCGGCCGCAGCTCGCGCGTCGAGGCGAAGAGTCCGGTCTCGCTCAGGCGCGTGGGAAACGGCGGCGACTCCCGGGTCGCCGGTGCGCGTTCGAGGCGGTAAAGCGCATCGCCCAGGTGATCAGCGATGAGCAGGTCGCCGTCCGGCGAAATCCCAAATCCCGCGATGGCCAGCGGCGTATCGACCAGCTCACGATTCCATAACATCCGGGTGCCGTCGTGCTTCGCCGCCCAGATGCGACCGGTGCCGTAATCGCCGTAGATATACGCGCCGACGAGTTCGGGAAACCGCGCACCGCGATACACCAACCCACCCGTGAGCGAACGAAACACCGAGTGCGTGTGCTCGATCGTGGGTCGGGTGAAGGGCGCCGGGCCGCGCAATCGTCCAGGCAGGAAGGGCCGCGTGCCCTCGAACGCGCTCCAGCCGTAGTTCGCTCCCCGCGCGAGGAGGTGCGCGCTCTCCCGCATATCCTGACCGTTTTGCCCCACCCAAATCTGACCGCTCTCAGGATCGGCGCTCATCCGCCAGGGGTTGCGCAGACCGTAGGCCCACGTCTCCGGCCGCACGCCGTCGACGCCCACAAACGGGTTGTCCGCCGGCACGCGATACGGTTGGCCCGGCGGGGCCCCGTCGACGTCGAGCCGCAGCACCTTGGCGCGCAGCGAGGCGGTGTCCTGTCCCACGTTATCGAGATCAGAGAGGCTGGTGCCATCGCCGCTCGTCACGTAAAGCATCCCGTCTTGGCCAAACGCGACGCCCGCGCCGTTGTGTCCATTCGAGTTCCACTCGATCACGGTCACCGCTGAGCCGGCCACGATTCGATGCGGCGGTTGCCGGTCCACCGTCAGGCGCTCGATGCGCGAGTGGAGTTTCCCTCCGGGCCCGGGTCCGTTGCTGCCGAGGTAGAGCCAGCCGTTTTCGGCGTAGCGCGGGTGGAAGGCCACACTGTAAAAATGCTCCGGCCGATCCAACAAGGTCTCCGCCACGGTCACATCCCCTCGCGCCGCGAACCGCTTGAGCGCACTGCGCCGCTCCTGCCAGTCATAGTTTTCGAGGAGGATCATCCGCCCGGTCCCCGGCTCCCGATCGATCGCCACCGGATGCCGGACCGCCAGCAGAGGAAACGCCCGCACTGCCGCATACTTCGCCGGCGGCTCCGGCGAACCCACCAGCCGCGAGCCGTCCCACCGCGCGCCCGCGCCCGCGCTCACGACCTGGGCTGGGCCGACAAACGTCAGCGGGGCGTAATCTTCGTAGCGATGAAAACTGGGTTTGGTCAGTGGCGCGTTGGAAGACAGTGCCGGCTCTTTCAGGCCCACGGAATAATCGTAGCGGCACAGCGCGTGCAGCCACACGTCCCCCGCCGAGGGCCGGCCGCCCGTCGGCTGAAAGTCACTCCACGGGATGCGGCCCTCGACCGTCCAGCCTCGGTCGGTGTCGTCCCGCTGGTTCAGGGTCCCGCGCAAACGCACCGCGGTCTCCAGGTGAAATTCCCGGTCCCGCGCGTGGCGCTGGTATCCGCCCGAATCCCGCGAGGGCAGAAACATGTCGAGCTTGGCGTTGGTCGGATTGAACTCGAATTCGTAATAGCCGGGGCGGTCCGCCGCCGGTTTGAAAAACAGCTCAAACACATCGCCCGTCCACAGCGCACCATCTTGTTCGGTCACGGTGGCGAACAGATCAGCGTCCTCCATCTCCGCCGCGAAATACAGAAACTCGCGATCCCAGAGCAGCCGGACCTGGGTGGCCGTCGGCGGCAGGCGTTGTCCCGCCGGCAGCCATGCGGCCTGGAAATCTTCCACGACCTGCGCCGCCCGCCACGCCGCCTCGTCGAGCCGGCCGTCGATCACGGGCGGCGTCACCGCCCAGCGGCACTCGACTTCGTCGGACGCGCCCACAGCCGCCGTTCGCAACAGAGCGATCGCGGCCAGGGCGATGACGACATTTTTTATCATGGATGACAGGGAGATGGGGAACGGCGCACCTTCGGCCGGCGTTCATCACGCTGGCCAGGAACGTCGGAGGTGGAGCCATCGGAATGCGTTCCCGGCTGCGCGTCACGGAAAATCCCACGGCGCCGCGCCTAGTCCCCGGCCCTCAAACAAAACCGCGTTTCCTGAAAGTTTAAGCTTAACGTGCCGGCGATTGCCGGTAATCCTCCGACGTTCCGTTCCCTTTGTCCCCGTGATTCCACCCCACCCCCGGCTCCTGCTCTGCTCGGTTGCGCTCGTCTCGTCCGGCTTCACGGCGACCGACGACCAGGTCACGTTTAACGCGCACATCCGCCCGATCCTCTCGGCCAGCTGCTTCGCGTGCCACGGCGCCGATGCGGAGCATCGCAAGGCGAAACTCCGCCTCGACCAAGCCGCCTCCGCCACTGCCGAGCGGAAGGGCGTGCGGGCGATCGTGCCCGGCGACTTGGCGAATTCCGAACTCTGGCAGCGCATCACCAGCCCCGACTCCGAGGAGGTCATGCCCCCGGCCGATTCGAAAAAGCCACCCCTGAAACCGGAGCAACGCGCCCTCATCCGGCGCTGGATCGAGCAGGGCGCCGTCTATCAAAACCACTGGGCCTACGAACCCGTGGCCCGCCCCGCCCTGCCCCCGCCCGTCGGTGGCGCCAGCCAAAAAGACGGCGCGATTGACCGCTTCATCGCCGCCAAACTCCACCGCCACCAACTCGCCCTCGCCCCCGAGGCTCCGCGCGACGTCCTCCTCCGCCGCCTCACGCTCGACCTCACCGGCCTCCCGCCCACGCCCGCCGAGCTCGATGCGTTTCTCGCCGACCACGCGCCCGAGGCCTACGACCGCGTCGTCACGCGCCTCCTCGCCTCGCCGCGCTACGGCGAACACTTTGCGCGCACCTGGCTCGACGCCGTGCGCTACGCCGATTCCCACGGCCTCCACCTCGACAATGTGCGCAACATCTGGCCCTACCGCGACTGGGTCGCGTCGGCCTTCAACCGCAATCTGCCATTCGATCAGTTCACGGTCGAGCAACTCGCCGGTGATTTGCTGCCCAATCCGCGCATCGATCAACTCGTGGCGTCCGGCTACAATCGCAACCACCTCACCACGTCCGAAGGCGGCGCCATCGAGGAAGAGGCCGAGGCCCGCAACAACATCGACCGCACCAACACCACCGCGACCGTCTGGCTCGGCCTCACCGCCGGCTGCGCGCAGTGCCACGACCATAAGTTCGATCCGATTTCGCAGCGCGAATATTACTCGCTCGGCGCCTTCTTCAAGGGTCTCGCCGACCGCGTCTGGGACGGCAACATCCCGAAGCCCGGCCCGCTCGTGCTCCTCGCCAGCGTCGAGCAACAGCAGCGCATCAAGACCCTGGCCACCGATCTGCCACCGCTCGCCGCCGCGCTCACCGCGCGCGCCGAGGCGCTGGCAAAATCAGAAAAGGAGCAGGAGAGATCGAAGGAAATTTCGGCGGTGATCGCCGACGCCGTGCCCACCAATGCCGACGCCGACGATGACGCGGACTCGCTCTCGCCCGACAAACCAAAAAAAGCCCCGGCAAAAAAACCCCCCAGCGTCTCCTACGCAGTCGTCTGGGCCGAGGACGCCGACACGCCTTACGCCGTGAATTTCGGCAAACCACCGCCCGCCGGCGAATGGCGCGCCGGCGCGGAGGTGCCCGTGGCCGGCGGCCAGCGCGCGTTGCGGCTCGAGGGCGCGGTGGCGCGGCCCGTGGATTTTGGCGGTGGCGAAGTGCTGCTGCTCGTCCGCACGGCGGCGAAAGCGTTTGTCCACCTCAACCCCGATCCGGCCCACCCGCCGCGCGCGGTCAGCCTCCAATTCATCAGTGAGGAAAAAACCACGCGGGTGATCTGGGGCGACCCGGCGGCCTTCGGTTCGGACGTTGCCAAGGACGCCATCGTCGCCGGGCCGATGCCCGCCGCCGGTGCCTACGCGCGGCTGGAAATCGACGCGGTGGCAACCGGCCTCGCCCCCACCAAGCGCTACTCCGGCCTGCGCCTCGCGCAGAGCGACGGCGCGGCTTGGTGGGATCAGATCGGCACTGCCTGCACAAGCCCCAGCAGCGGCGTCGACCCGCTGCTTTCCTCCGGCCCGTGGGCGACGCAGTTGCGCGGTGACGTCCGCGCAATGCTCGGAATCCCCCTCCCGCACGAAATCGTTTACCTCATCGGCGTGTCGAGCACGCAGCAGACCAAGGAGGAAAAGGCGCGCGTCGTGCAGTTTCACCGCGACTACATTGCTGGGCCGCTGCGCGCCGCGCTCGAGCCCGAGGCCCAGGCCGTGCGCCGGCTGCTCGCCGAACAGGTGCACTACGAAATCACCCTGCCCTCCTCGCTCGTCTCGCGCGAACTGCCCGAGCCGCACCCCGCCCCGATCTTGCTCCGCGGCCAATACGACAAACCCGGCGAACTCGTCACGCCCGCCACGCCCGCGTTTCTCCCGCCGCTGGCCGCGACCGGCGCGCGCCCTTCGCGTCTCGATCTCGCGCGCTGGCTCGTCGAGCCGAAGCATCCGCTCACCGCGCGCGTCACGGTGAATCGTTTTTGGCAGCAGCTCTTTGGCGCCGGCCTCGTCCGCACGCCCGGCGATTTCGGCACACAAGGTGAGCCGCCGACGCATCCGGAATTGCTCGACTGGCTCGCCAGCGAACACGTGCGCACCGGGTGGGACGTGAAGGCGTTGGTCCGCCTGCTCATCACCTCGCGCGCCTACCGGCAGGATTCGCGCGTCACACCCGAACTGCTCGCGCTCGATCCGGAAAACAAGCTCCTCGCCCGCGCTTCGCGTCTCCGCCTCGACGCCGAGGTCCTCCGCGATCAGGCGCTCGCGCTCGGCGGCCTGCTCGGCCCGGACATCGGCGGCCCGCCCGTGCGGCCCTACCAGCCGATCAACATCTGGGAGCCCGTGGCGTTCGGTGGCAGCAACACGAAGACCTACGTGCAGGATCACGGGGCCGCGCTTTACCGCCGCAGCCTTTACACCTTTTGGAAACGCACCGCGCCCGCCCCGGCAATGTCCACCTTCGACGCGCCGTCGCGCGAATTCACCTGTGTCGGGCGCAACCGCTCCAACACGCCGCTCCAAGCCCTCGCCCTGATGAACGACGTCCAGCACATCGAGGCCGCCCGCGCCTTGGCCGAGCGCCTCCTCGCCGAAAAATCCACCGACGCCCAACGCCTCGCCCTCGCCTTCCGCCGCGTCACCGCCCGCGAACCCGACGCCACCGAGCGCACGCTGCTCACCGCCTCGCTCGCCGCGCACCGCGCCCATTTCTCCCGCGACCCCACCGCCGCCGAAAAAATTCTCACCAACGGCGAATCAAAATCCGCCGCACCCGCCCCCGCCCCCGAAATCGCCGCGTGGACGATGGTCACGAACCTGCTGCTGAATCTCGACGAGACCATCACCCGGAACTAAGACCGGAAATCTTGAACCCTGGCAGCGGTCATCAGAAATCGTGCAATCTCCAGCGCTGGGCCGCGAGACCTTGTTTGAAAATGCCAGATGACCGATGCCCGATTTTCAGTTTTCACGCTTTCCCCGTCCCATGAATCCCCTCCACGCCTACCTTAACCGCCTCACGCGCCGCCAGTTTTTCTCGGGCGCCGGCCTGGCGATGGGCGGCCTCGCCCTCAACTACCTTGCCCCGCGCCTCCGGGCCGCCGCGGCCCCAGCCCCTCGCCTTTTCCCACCCCTCGACGGGATCCCGCATTTCGCGCCGACCGCCAAGCGCATTATCTATCTCCACATGAACGGCGGGCCGTCGCAGCTCGACACGTTCGACTATAAGCCCGCCCTCCAGCCGCGTTTTCAGGAGGAGTTGCCCGAGTCGATCCGCCTCGGCCAGCGCATCACCACGATGACGAGCGGCCAGACCAAGTTTCCCGTCGCCCCCTCGCTTTTCAAGTTTGCCCAGCACGGCCAGAGCGGCGCGTGGGTGAGCGAACTCCTGCCGTGGACCGCCAAGATCGTGGACGACCTGGCCATTGTCCGCTCGGTGCACACCAACGCCATCAACCACGATCCAGCATGCACGTTCCTGATGACCGGCAGCGAGGTCCCGGGCAAGGCGAGCCTCGGCTCGTGGCTGTCCTACGGCCTCGGCAGCGAGAGCAACGACCTGCCGGCGTTCGTCGTGCTCACGCCGAAATTTTCGGCGAAGGTCGCCGCCCAGGCGCTCTTCACCCGGATGTGGAGCAGCGGTTTTCTGCCCACCACCCACAACGGCGTCGCCCTCCGCGCGCAGGGCGACCCCGTGCTGTTCCTCGACAATCCCGCCGGCGTCGACGCCACCACGCGCCGCGCCATGCTCGACACCCTGGGCCAGTTCAACCACCTCGCCGCCGCGCGTCACGGCGACCCCGAGACCCTCACGCGCATCGCGCAATACGAGATGGCGTTTCGCATGCAGACCAGCGTGCCCGAGCTCACCGATATCAGCGCCGAGTCGCCCGCCACGCTCGACCTCTACGGCCCCGCCGTGAAGGAGCCGGGGTCGTTCGCCGCGAGTTGCCTGCTCGCCCGGCGCCTCGTCGAGCGGGGCGTGCGCGTCGTGCAAATCAATCACCGCGGCTGGGACCAGCACGGCACCCTCCCCGAGCACCTCAAGATTCAATGCCTCGACACGGATCAAGGCTGCTACGCGCTCATCGCCGACCTCAAGCAACGCGACCTGCTGAAGGACACGCTCGTCGTCTGGGCCGGAGAGTTCGGCCGCACGGTCTACTCGCAAGGCACCCTCACGCGCACCAACTATGGCCGCGACCACCATCCGCGCTGCTTCACCGTGTGGCTCGCCGGCGGCGGCGTGAAAGGTGGCGTGATCCACGGTGAGACCGACGATTTCTCCTACAACATCGTGCGCGACCCCGTGAGCCTCTACGATCTCAACGCCACACTTCTCCACTGTCTCGGCGTCGATCATTCGCGTTTCACTTTCAGATCCCAGGGCCTCGACCAACGGCTCACCGGCGTCGAGCCGGCGAGTGTCGTAAGCACGATCCTCGCCTAAATTCCGCGGATTTCGAGTTGCCAGCCGGCCGCCTTCGGTTCCGATAGGCCTCTCCCGGTTTGTTTCACCCATGAAATTCCTCCCCATGCTCACCCGCCTTCCCTGCAAGTCCCTCCTCTCCGCCGCGCTCGGCCTGCTGTGCTGCGCCGGCGCGTCCAACCTGGCCGCCGCCCCGAAGGCTCACCCCAACACCACGGGCTGGCAGAATTTATTCGCCCCGGATTTTTCCGATGCGGATCTGAAGCCGGGTGAGTGGGTGATGGAAAACGGCGTGCTGGTGGCCAAGGATCACAACACGATCTGGACCAAAAAATCCTACGCCAACTTCACCCTCGATCTCGAATTCAAGGTGGCCAAGGAGTCCAACAGCGGCGTCTTCCTGCGTTCGGGCAACATCAAGGACGTCCTGTCCGCCCTGGAAATCCAAGTCCACGAAAGCGCGGACGGCGCACACTACGGCATGGTCGGCGCCATCTACAACGCCCAGCCGCCCTCCAAGGGCATGTCCAAGCCGGTCGGCGAATGGAACCATTTCACCATCACCTGCCAGGACAGCCACGTGTCCCTCATCTTCAACGGCGAGGAAGTGTTCAACGTGGACCTGAACAATTGGACCGAGCCGAAGAAAAACCCGGACGGCACGCCGAACAAGTTCGCCAAAGCCCTGAAGGATTTCAGCCGCAACGGCCCCCTCGGCCTCCAAGGCCTGCACGGCAAAGCCCAGGCGCCGGTCTGGTATCGCAATCTCCGCATCAAGGAAATCAAGTAGCCGGGCGCGGCCGGAGGCTGGTGCGACCTTGATTCTCCGCCGATGAAGGTGCAGCGCGTTGACCCCAACGCGCTGTTTGCTGTTTCCTTGCTCGTGGCGCGTCGCAGTTCAGGCGCGCTATCTTGCTGGCCGTGAAACCACTCGTCCTCCAACTCTACCGCTTCGCCGTCGTCGCCACCATCGCGTGGCTCCTCCGCGACGTCGCCGTGCGCCAGCGCATTCAGGGCGACTCGCCCGTCACCGCGGCCGAAGTCACCGTGTTTTTTCCCGCCGCCGTCTCGCTTCGCGCTGACGATTCCGCACGCGACGGCCTCTTCGTCCTCGACCGGGAGGGCCGCGAACTCGGCTACGTCGTCCGCACCCAACCCCGCTGCCGGGACGTCCTCGGCTACGCGGGCGTCACCGACGCCCTCATCGTCCTCGATCGCGACTGGAAAATTCTCGGCCTGAAAATTCACGCGTCAGACGACACCGCCGACTATGTCAGCAACATCAGCCTCGACCGCCGCTTCCTGAAAAAATGGAATGCCCTCACGTGGGACGCCGCGGCCACGCTCGACCTCAAAGCCGCCGGCATCGAGGGCGTTTCCGGTGCGACGATGACGAGCATGGCCATCGCGCAGAGCGTGAAGGCCCGGCTTAAACTCAGCCGCGACGAACTCGCGGCGCGCCGGCCGCTGCGCTTGGCGTGGCGCGACTGGGGCCTGCTCGCCGTTCTGGCCGCCGCCGCGCTCATGGCCTTCGGTCAGCCCGCGTGGCGCCATCGCTGGAAGCGTCCTTACCAAGTCGTGCTCATCGTCTACGTCGGCCTGATCGCCGGCGATCTCATCGCGCAAAAACTGCTCGTCGGCTGGGCGCGCGCCGGCCTCCCGTGGAGCACCGCGCCCGGCCTGGTCCTCCTGGTCACCGCCGCTCTGCTTGTGCCTTGGGCGACGGCGAAACCATTCTATTGCCACCATCTTTGCCCGCACGGCGCGGCGCAAGAGTTGCTCAGCCGCGTCCGTCCCGCCCGTTTTCAGATCATTCTGCCCGCCGGCGTCGTGCGTGGTCTGGAATATCTGCCGGCCGGCCTGCTGCTGTTTACCCTGCTGGTCGCCTTGCTCGCGCTCCCGTTCGATCTCGCCGGACTCGAGCCGTTCGCCGCCTACGTCTTCCGCTCCGCCGGAGTCGCGACGCTCGCGGTGGCCGGCCTCGGCCTGGCCGCATCGTTCTTCGTGCCGCAGGCATACTGCCGCTTCGGCTGCCCGACGGGCACGCTGCTCAACTTTGTCCGCGCGCGCGGCGTCACCGATCGCTTCACGCGCCGCGACGCCGCGGCCCTCCTCTTCGTCGCCCTCGCCACCGCCCTCCACTGGGCTTACCTTCCCATAACTCTGTGGACGAAAGGCCTGCCATGAGGTGGAGCGCGTTACCCTCAATGCGCTGGTGCGGCGTCGGGGGCGTGTCTGGCCCGCGCCGCGGCATCGGCGAGCCAGACGCCCTCCACCTCGTTCTGCTCCTTCTCGCCTGCACTCCGGCATCGGCCGCCGCCGAATCCCTCACGCTCACCGGCCGCGCCATGGGCACCACCTGGTCGGTGAAATTCCTCCAACCCGCCGCGCCATTCGACCGCGCCGCCTTCGCTCAAAAAATCTCCGGGCGGCTCGAGCAGCTTGAGCAACAATTTTCCACCTACCGCCCCGCGGCCGAGCTCGCGCGTTTCAACGCCGCCCCTTCCACCGACTGGATCCCCGTCTCGCCCGAACTCGCCCGGGTCGCCGTCGAATCTCGCCGCATTAGCGAGCTCACCGGCGGCGCGTTCGACGCCACCGTCGCTCCCCTCGTGCACCTGTGGGGTTTCGGCCCGCAGCGCCACCCCGGCACGCTACCGTCCGACCCCGCCATCGGCGCCGCCCGCGACCGCGTGGATTATCGTCGCCTTGAGGTCCGCCTCTCCCCGCCCACGCTCCGCAAACATCGCCCCGACCTCGCCGCGGATTTTTCCTCGATGGCGAAAGGTTTCGCCGCCGACGCGGTGGGCGAATTGCTGGTGTCGCTCGGCGCCCCCAACCACTTCGTCCAGCTCGGCGGTGACGTGCGGACCGGTGGTCGCACCACCGACGGCGCCGCCTGGCGCGCCGGGATCGAGGAGCCAGACGAACGGGGCGGCACGATCGCCTGCGTCGTCGCCCTAGCCGACCAGGCTCTCTCGACCTCGGGCGATGCGCGAAATTTCTTCCTGAGCACGGGCCGCCGCTATGGCCACATCATCGATCCCCGCACCGGCCGCCCGGCCGGGGGCGCGCTGGCGTCGGTGAGCGTCGTGCATGCCTCGTGCGCAACGTCGAGTGCGCTCGCCACCGCCCTCTTCGTCCTCGGCGCCGACGCCGGCTTCGCCTTCGCCGAGCGGCAGCACCTCGCGGGTCTGTTCATCGTCCGCGACGGCGATAAGTTCACCGCGCACGCCACCACCGAGTTTCAGCACCGCCTGAGTTCGGCTCACTTCACCGATTTCAAATAGGCGAAGAGGTCACTGACGTGTTCGGGCGGGAGGCTTTCGAGGAGACCCTCGGGCATGAGGGAGCGGCGGAGGTAGGAGGTGGAGCGAATTTCGCTGCGCGGAATGCGGCGGTCTTCGGCGCCGGGGGTGCGGAGGAGGAGGGAGTCGGCGGATTCTTCGGCGAGGAAGCCGTCGCGGACGGAGCCGTCGGTGAGGACGACCCGGAAAGTTCGATACGCGCTCTCCATCGCGGCGCTCGGGGTGAGGAGGTTGCGGAGGAGGGCTTCGACGCCGGTGTTGCCGACGCCGTCGAGGGCGGGCGCAATCGCGCCGCCTTTGCCGGCGAATTGGTGGCACGCAAGGCAGAGCGTGGTGAAGAGTTGCTTCCCGCTGTCGGGATTGCCGCGGGTGTTGGCGAGCACGCGGAAGCGGGCGAATTTTTCATCCTGCACGGTAGCTTCGGCGGCGGTGAGGAGGGCGGGCGCATCGTCGGTGAAGTCGAGGCGAGCCTTGCCTTGGAGCGGGCCCCAGGTGGCGCCGGAGAAGACGTGGGTGAGACTGGTCGCGGAGGGGAAGCTACGATCAAAGTTTTCGCGGATTTCTTTGGCGGAGCGGGCAGTGCTCCAAACGCGGAATTCGGCGAGCCAGCCGGCGGTGCCGCCGTTCTTGGGATTGGCCCGGCCGAGGTCGAGACCGGCAAGAGTGTCCGTGTTGGCAGTCGTGCTGGTGGCATCGAGTTCGCCGTTGATGAAAAGACTGAAGACACCTTTTGCGTCGCGGGTGATGGCGTAGTGCGTCCAAACGCGCGGGGTGGTTTTTTTCTTTGCGACCACGATGTCGGCGGGACTGTGGCCATTGAGCCAGACGCGGAGTTGGGTGGCGTGGAAATTGATCGAAACCTTGCCGGGGGCGCTGAGGAGGGCGTCGAGATTGTTGATGGTGGGATCGAGTTTGGCCCAACACTCGACAGTGAACGGACCGGTGAGGGTGAGCTGCGTGGCGGAAAAATCAGCATTGGCGCCCTCGAGGCGGAGGGCGCGTTGGGCGTCGCCGCCGATTTCTTTCCAGAGGGCGGCGACGGTGGGATCGGCGGGGAGAAGCGTGCGGAGCTTGTCGGCGGTGTTCACACCGAGGTCGCTTTTGGAAACGGTGTTGGCGCGGAGGCCGGCGAGGAGAGCGGTGGCGCCGGTGGGGGTGCTAGCGAGGCGGTCGAGTGCGGCGCCGCGCTGGGAAACCGTGAGCGACGGGAGGAGAGCGACGAGGAGGGCGGGAGCTTTCGGATCGCGGGAGGCGGCGAGGGCGGCGAGGGCTTCGTCGCGGACGGCGGTGTCGGTTGCGGAGCGGGCGAGGTGTTCGAAGGTGGCGACGGGGCCGAGGGCGTTTTCGCGGAGAGCGCGGAGGGCGGCAATGGCTGGAGGAGTGAGTGCTGTGGAGGTGGAGGCGAGGTCGCGCGAGAGGAGGGCGGTGAGGTCGGTTTCGGTGGCGGTGAGTTTGAAGGCGCCGGCGACTTGGGCTCCGAGGGTGGCGTCCGCGGTATCGGAGGATGAAAGGAGTGCGCGGGTGGCAGCGGTGAGCGCGGTGGCGAGCGGAGTGGTGTCGAGGCTTGTGCGGAGGGTGAGCAGGGCGCGGAGAACCGGAGCGCGGGTCGCAGCAGCGGCGAGAGATTGGGAGAGGGCGTCGCGGACGGCGGGCTCAGCAAAGTGGGCGGCGAGGGCGCGGACTTCCTCATCGCCGAGCGGGCGCGTGAGCTCGGGGGTGAGGCGGGCGAGGCCGATGGCGGCGTCTTTGCCGCCGAGGGCGAGGGTCGCGAGGATGCGGTTTTCGAGCGGGAGCGCGCGGCCCTCGGGTGAAGCGAGGAGGGCGGCGGTGGCGGCCGGATTCACCTCCATGGCCCAGCGCGCGAGGTAGCGCTCGAACTCGCGTTCGTAGCGCGGGAAGTCGCCGCCGGTGGTGAGCGACTCGCGGCCAAGTTGCGCCGCGAGCGCCATCACGCGCGCGCTGGCGTGAGGCACGCGGCGGAGGCCATCACCGATGGCGGCGCGGACGGATGGGTTCGGGTCGTTGATGAGCGGCGCGGCGAGCGTGAGAAATTCGGCTTCAGGGCGGGGCGACGCGGCGGCGAGGCGCGCCGCCTCGTGGCGCAAAGTGGGCGCGGCCTCGGTGGCGAGCGCCTCGAGCAAGGCCCTCGAGATGGGCTGCAATCCTTCGAGCGCCCAGAGGGCGGCGAGGCGGCGGTCGGAGGCGACGGCGCGATCGCTGGCGATTTTTTCGAGGTCGGGGGCCAGCGCGGTGGCGCGACGATCGGTGATTTCGAGCCACGCGAGGCGGGAAACGAGGGCGTTGGGCCCGCCGAGTTGGGCGAGGAGCGCGCGGTCGTCGAGTTTAGTGAGGTCGGGGGGCGTGACGCGCGGTTGATCGCGGTGGCGGATGCGCCAGATGCGGCCGCGGGATTTGTCGCGGTCGGGGTGCGTGCGGGGGACTTCGTTGTGCGAAATGATTTTGTTATACCAATCGACAATGTAGAGCGCGCCGTCGGGCCCGAAGTGGATCGCGACGGGGCGAAACCATTTGTCTGTCGTCGTGAGAAAATCGGGGAGCTTTTCGTAGCGGTAGCGGCCGGAGTCGGACGTGGCGCGGACGGCGTTGATCGTGTTCGTGATGGGATTGGCGAGGAAGAAGACTTTGGCGGTGGAGTCAGCTTCGGGAACGCCGAAACGGCGGAAGAGGCCGTCGCGGTCCTCGGCGAGAGCGAGGCCGCTGAGGCCGGTGCCGCCCATTTGCGCGGGGGCGAGCGGCGCGGGCATGAGCGGCTGGTAGGGGCGGAGGCGGTCTTTCGAGCCGGTCTGGACCCAGACGCCGGGTTCGTAGGGGATGACGGGGAAGCCGATGTCGTTGGCCTCTTGGAAAAACGTCTCGCCTTCACGCGAGGTCACGAGGCCCCAGATATTATTCGGGCCCGAGGTGAGATTTTCGAAAGCGGAGCCGTCAGGGGTGAAACGCGCGAGTTTGCACTGGTTGAACGGAATCTCGGTCGAGCCGTCAGCGAAGGGGCGGCCGTCGGGACGGCGGACTTTCGAGTAGTTGAAGAGGCCTTGGGCGACAAAGATCTGGCCGCCGGGTTGGCGGAGAAACTGGTGGGGAAACAAGTGCGAGTCCTGCGTGCCAAAGCCGGTGAGGATCACGTCGTGGCGGTCGGCGCGGCCGTCGGCATTGGTATCGCGGTAGAGGCGGATGTCGGCGCCGTATTGGACGAAGGCGCCGTCCTTGTAGGGCTGCACCCCGAGCGGCATGACGAGACCGTCGGCGAAGACGCGGGGCGGAGTGGTGACAGCGGGGGCGGCGCTTGCTCCGGGCGCGAGAGGAGCGGGAGTGGCGTAAGGATTATCGAATACGACGACTTTGTCGCGGCCGCCGGCAGCAAAGAGGGCGTCGGAGGCGGCTTTTTGTTCGTTGCCGTCGACGGGGTATTCGAGGGCGGTCATCGACCACATCCGCATGCGGGCGTCCCACGTGACGTTGATGAACTTGCCGAAGCCGTCGGACTCGGCGACGACGAGCTCGGCTTCGAAGCCGGGCGGGAGAGTGAACGATATGCGCTCTTCTTCGGGTGAGCGCGGGCCGGTGTTGACGCTGTTGTAGCTGATGTCCTTGCCGGGGCCGGTCGTGGGAGTCGGGGTAACAGGCGTGGCGGCGGCGGATTTTTTCGCTGCTGCAGCGGGAGCGGGCTGACGCGGCTTGGGGTGGCCGACCTTGTCCCACGTGGGCGCGCCAGGCGTGGGCGGGAGTGGATCGACGATGACGTCTTTGACTTGAACGAGGGCGATGCCGCCGCTGTGAATTTGAATCGCAATCTTGCCGTCGAGCGCGATGGCAGGATCGGTTTCGGTGTAATCGAGCGCGGGGACGCCGTTGATCCACGAACGGAGCCGAGGGCCCTCGGCGAGGATGCGGTAGTCGTTCCAATCGCCGGCGCGGATGGACGCGGTGACGGCGGCGGAGTCCGGGGAATCGGCGATGACTTTGTTGCGACGGGATTCGTCGTAGAGTTTGCCCCACCATTTGTCGCCAGCGTCGACTTGGTAGCCGGACATCTCGGTGTTGTCGGGGACGCGGAGGCTGCGGATTTGCACGCCGCTGTTGATGAGACCGGTCGCGGGATCGCCGGTCAGCTTGAGTTTGAGGCGGAGGTCGAAATTTTGAAACGAGCGGGTGGTCGCGAGGAAGAAATTGCGCGGGATTTTCTCCGTGGCGGAGCCGCCGGTGAGCGCTCCGTCCTGCACGCGCCACCATTTCGCGTCACCCTCCCAACCGTCGAGCGTGCGGCCGTCAAAGAGGGAGGTGGCGGGGGCGGCGCGGAGGGCGGGGGCGGTGAGGAGAACCAGCAACAAGGTCAGGCGAAGCGGGAGAAATTGGGGTGTCATGTTCAGTGGGTGAATCAGGGAGAAGTCGGCTGGCGGAGGGAAATCTTTTTGAAGCGACGGGTGAGTTCGCTGAGCGAACTTTCGACCGCCATCCGCTCAAGACTGCTGGCGCCGACAAAGCCTTCGCAGCCGGTGGCGGAGATGACGCGGCTGGCGTCGTCGGGCGTGTTGATCGGGCCGCCGTGGCAGAGGAAGAAGATGTCTTTCCGAATGGTGGAGGCGGCATCCATGATTTCCCGCGTGCGCTGGAGGGTGTGGTCCCAGCTGACGACGGCGTTGGTCACGCCGATGCTGCCGCCGACCGTGGTGCCGACGTGGGTGATGATGGCGTCGGCGCCGGCCTTGGCCATCTCGATGGCTTCCTCGGGCGAGCTGACATAGACGATGGAGAACAGATCCATGCGGCGCGCGAGCGCGACCATCTCAAATTCCTTTTTCACGCTCATGCCGGTCTCTTCGAGGATATGACGAAACTGTCCGTCGACGATGGTGTGCGTGGGAAAATTGTTCACGCCGGAGAAGCCCATGGCCTTCACCTCGCCGAGCCAGTGCCACATGCGGCGCCGCGGATCGGTGGCGTGCACGCCGCAGATCACGGGAATCTCTTCCACGACGGGCAGCACTTCGTATTGCCCAATCTCCATCGCGATGGCGTTCGCGTCGCCGTAGGCCATGAGGCCGGCGGTCGAGCCGTGACCGGCCATCCGAAAACGCCCGGAGTTGTAGACAATGAGCAGGTCGGCTCCGCCTTTCTCGATGAACTTCGCCGAGATGCCGGTGCCGGCTCCGGCGGCGATGATCGCCTCGCCGCGCGCGACCGTGGCGCGCAAGCGTTCGATAACTTCAGTGCGGGTGTAGGGATTCCCTTTTCCGGTCCATGGATTCGGCATAAGTGGAGAGCGGTTTAATTGACGATTTGGTCGAGGACGATGACGCGGGCGAGCCGTGGAATCACGATTTGCACGGCGGCTTGATGCACGGGGTGCGGCAGGTAGGCATCACGCGCGGCGATGCTCTCGAACGTGAAGATAAAACTGTGCGTGAAGCCGTTCGCGAGGCCCTCGACGCTGATGTCGGGCGACCAGTTAAACGCGACGATGCCCGGAATGGCCTTGGGCAAATCAGCGATCGTGCGGCGGACGAGTTCGACGTCGTCCGCCGTGCACTCGGGTTTGAACTGGAACAGGGCGAGGTGATTGACGCAGGGCATGG
>SIBG01000067.1 GCA_009695305.1 Opitutus sp.
GTGCTCGGGACAGGACTTGAACCTGCACGCCTTGCGGCAACGGCTTCTAAGACCGTCGTGTATGCCATTCCACCACCCGAGCGGATTGCGGATTTCCGATTTCAGACTGCCGATTTTCGCTCGCCGGAGGCAAGCGGCGAATCGCGCCGGTCGTCATTTCACTTCCACTGTTGGCAAAAATTTTGGCTCACGCCGCGCGTGCGTCTTCGCCTCGAAATCCGCCGCGAGCGCGAGCAGTTTGGCGTCGCTCCACGCGCGACCGTAAAACAGGAAGCCGGTCGGCAGCGGGGCCAACGGCCCAAACGGCACGATCACGCTCGGGTAACCCGCCATCGCCGCCACGCCGGCCCCGCCGCCGACGAGCGCATCGAGCCGGTGTTTCTCCATCAACGCATCGATTCCCTCCAGGCGCGAAACGCGCCAGCATTTCTCCCGCGCTTCCAAATACGCCGGTTCGGTCAGCGGCCCCTTGGCCTGCGCCTGCTTGAAATATTGCTGGCCGAAGAGTGGCTGCTCCTGCGCCCAATGCTCGTCGTTGAACTTGATCACGTCGGCCATGGTCTTCATCGACGCCGCAGGACCAAGCTCGGCGAGATAGGCGTCCACGCCCGCTTTCATCTCGTAAAGCATCACGTCAATTCGGGCGCTGCTGGCACCCGCCGGCCCGGGCAGCTCGCCCACGTCGATGACTTCCGCGCCGGCGGCGCGCAACACGTCGAGCGCCGCGGGCATCACGTTGGTCGGACCGCGCCCGGCGCCGGTGTTGCGAATCACGCCAACGCGCGCGCCCTGGAGCGCGCCCGCGGACAGCGGCAGCCCCAGCTTCGCCGCCAAATCGGCCGGTAGATTCTGTGTGATTGGGTCGCGCTCATCCACGCCGGCGAGCGCCGCCAGCACGAGCGCCGCGTCGCGCACGGTGCGGGTGATCGGTCCGGCCGTGTCGAACGTGGCCGCGATCGGAATCACGCCGCGGCGGCTCACCAGCCCGACCGTGGGTTTGAATCCCACCACCCCGCACACCGTCGACGGCGAAATGATCGAACCATTGGTCTCGGTGCCAATCGCGACGACGCAAAGATTGGCCGAAACCGCCGCCGCTGATCCGGAACTCGAGCCGGACGGATTCCGGTCGAGCACGTAGGGATTATGCGTCTGCCCGCCGCGCCCACTCCAGCCGCTCACCGAGCGCTCACCCCGGAAATTTGCCCATTCACTCAGGTTGGTCTTACCGAGCAACACCGCGCCCGCCGCCCGCAACCGCGTGACGAGATGCGCGTCCCGCGGCGGCTTCAGGCCGACGAGCGCGAGCGAGCCCGCCGTCGTCTCCATTTGGTCGGCGGTCGCGATGTTGTCCTTGATGAGCACGGGAATCCCATGCAGCGGCCCGCGCACGCGGCCCGCCTTGCGCTCGGCGTCGAGTTTTTCCGCGATGGCGAGCGCGTCAGGGTTTAGCTCGATAATCGCGTTGAGCTTCGGCCCGGCCCGGTCGATTTCCGCAATGCGGGCGAGATAGGCGGCGGTCAATTCGTGCGACGTGAGCGTGCCCGCCGCCATGCGGGCCTGCAGATCGTCGATGGTGGCCTCGGCGAAAGGAAAGTCAGCGGCGCGAATAACCCCCACGCTCGCACCACTAATAAGAACAAGCTGGAGAATTTTTTTAACCACGGATTTCACGGATAAACACGGACCAGAACTAAACCAAGTCAGAGGGTATTGATCCGGGTTCATCCGTGTAATCCGTGGTTAATGGTCTTGGTTGAGCTAAAAAATTCACGGCACCTCGCCGAGCCGGTCGCCCATCTTCGCGTAGACCTCAATGCACTCCGCGCCCGACGCGACGAGGTCGGCGTCGAACCGAATGCGGCCGCGCTGAAAGAGCGTGATCACGCACGAGCCACCAAACGCGAACAACCCCTTCTCGTCGCCTTTCGCGACCGCGCGGCCCGGCAGAAAGCTCTGCCGGATGGCGCCGACATTGGTCGCGCCCACCTCGATCAGCACCACCGGGCCGAAGAGCGCGGATTCGAGCAGCGTGATCTCGCGCTTGTTCTCGACGAGAGAGTGGAGATTGCGTCGCAGCGCGACCGGGCTGACCGAATAGAGCCAGCCGTTGATCAGCCGCGATTCCGCCGGTAGTCCGGCGACCGGGAAATGAAACCGGTGATAATCCACCGGGCACAGCCGCGATATCAGCATCGCCCCGCCGGTAAACTTTTGGGCGAGCTCCCGCTGGCCCTCCGGCCGCGCGTCCTCGCCGAGCAGCTCCGCCAGCGTAAACTTCGCGCCCTTCACATAAAAACCCGTCGCCGCGTCCACGTCGGGAAACGCCAGGTGCCGCCCGTCCGCCGGCAGCACCGCCACGCGCTCACCGGGTGCGATCGGCCGCGCCGTCGGCTTCAGGGCGCGAAAGAAAAATTCGTTGAACGTCTTGTAGTCGAAGGCCGACTTCGCGAAGTCGTCCACGTCCACGTCGTAGTCGGAAATAAATTTCAGCACGCGCATCGCGCTGGCGCGGTGGTTCATTTTCCAGCCATACCACTTGGAGAAAATCGCCCGCCGCACGAGCAGCCAGACGAAGAAACGGCCCACCGGATTCTCGTAAGCGAACCGCAGCCACCGCTCGCCATAGATGCGCTCGAGCTTGAGCGTGCGCGTGGCGCGGTCGAGGTAGCGGATGGGTTCGGCAGACACGAGGTGGAGCCTGCTGGCGGATGATTCGGCCGCAACGCACATTTTCGACACCGCATCCGTTGATTTGTGGTTCCTCGCTATTTTCAATGGGTTGATCGCTGCGTGGTCGGAGCCCCGAAGGGGCGGCATTCGAAAGCCCAGGGCAACGCCCTGGGAATTGAGTTGAATAGAGTTCATCGCCCTGAAGGGGCGACACGAGTGGTTTCGCCCCTTCAGGGCTCGGGTTTTTGCCTCAACATTTCCCAGGGCGCTGCCCCGGGCTTTCAACTTTTCGCCCCTTCGGAGCTCCCTGTCACCGGCAGCTGCCCACTGGAAACAGCTAGGAACCTGATTTGTCATGGCGAGCCGGGCTTGGCGGGCGCGGCCATCCAGCTGAAGCTCGAGACGGATGGCCAGGCGCTGCGCGCTTGCCCGAGGCGAGCAAGCCTCGCCATGCCAAACCGGGTTCATTGCCCTTCGCCCCCAGGGCGCCTCGCCTTCGTTCAGCTCGCGCGATGTCAAACCCGCCCGCACCTCCGGCTTGCCTTCCGCCGCACGCGCCCCGTTTATTCGTCCCCTGTGAAACAGAGCATTGTCACCCTCGACATGGAAGGCGTCCTCACTCCGGAAATCTGGATTGCGGTCGCGGCACGCACCGGCCTGCCCGAATTGCGCCGCACCACGCGCGACGAGCCGGACTACGACAAGCTCATGCGTTACCGCCTCGCGATTCTCGATCGCGAGGGCATCACGCTGTCGAAAATCCAGGAGGTGATCGGCGGCCTGGCGCCCCTGCCCGGGGCCCTCGAATTCCTCGACGACCTTCGCACGCGCGTGCCCGTGCTTATCCTCTCCGACACGTTTGAGCAATTCGCCCAGCCGCTCATCCGCCAGCTCAAGTGGCCGGCGCTTTGGTGTCACCGGCTGGTCGTCGCCAATGATCGCATCACCGGTTACCAGTTGCGACTGCCGGACCAAAAGCGGGCGAGCGTCGCCGCGCTGCAAGGGCTCAACTATCAGGTGCTCGCCGCCGGCGATTCGTTCAACGACACCGCGATGCTCACGCAAGCCGATCATGGGTTTCTCCTCCACGCGCCGGCAGCGATCGTGAAACAGTTCCCGCAGTTCCCGGCGTTCAACGACTACGCCGCGCTGGCAAAAGCGATGCTGGCGAAAATGTGAAGGGAGTTTGGTGCGCATCGCCTGACAAGGCCCCTTCAGTCGTGTTCGATACCAAGGTGCTCGTGGCGGCCGCGCGCAGCCGAACCGGCGCCTCGTTTGCCCTCGTCGAGTCACTTTCCCTCGGACACGGGAAACCGTGCGTTTCAACCGCCAGCCTCCTTGAATATGAAGAACCGTTGAAACCGGTGGCCGCCGACCTCGGCGCACCCTTCAGCGATGGCGACGACTTCTTGGACTACGGGCCATCGATTTCGATGAGAGGCTCGACCTTTTTCCTGCTCCGCCCGCTGCTCAACGATCCGGACGACGACATTGTGCTGGAACTTGCCGTTGCGGCCGAGGCGGACACCATCGTTACCTTCAACCGGAGGCACCTGCTCCCCATGTATTCAGGATGCTCGAAGCCGACCACGGCAACAAGCGACGGCTCCGTTCGGTCGCCCGTTTCTCGGAGTGGATCCGTTTCCGGCCAATAATGCCGTCAAAGAGGAGGCGAAAGCGCCGTGAAGTCTGAGCCGCAATCACCTCGACCGGAAGATCTCGCTGGCGAGGGACTCCACGAGGAGGGTGCGTAGACCGTAGCCGTCTTGCTTGACGGCCTGAAGGAGGTCCTCGATCACGAAGTCATCGCTGGGTTCCAGGTGGCGGCCGGTGGCGTAACTGAGGAACTGTTTGATGAGGTGGCGGGTGAAAACGTCCGTGCGGCTCGCGACGAGGATGGCTTTGAAACCGTGAAAGTCGGCATACGTCGCCCCGGAGCCGAACTCGCCGGAGGAATCAACCTTCGGGGCGGGCGCATTGCCCTTGGGCTTGGGATAGGCCGCGCGCCAACGACCGATCGGATCGAAGGTTTCGAGACTGAACCCGAGCGGATCGATCTTCCGATGACATTCGTTGCAGGTCGGATCGGACCGATGTTTCGCCAGCCGTTCACGGATGGTGGTGGCTCCGCTCACATCCGGCTCGATCGCCGGAACCACATCCGGCGGCGGGGGCGGCTTGATGCCGAGGATGTTTTCTGAGACCCAGACGCCGCGCGTTACGGGCGACGTTTCCACTCCATTCGCGCTGACCGTGAGCACCCCCGCCATGCCGAGCAGGCCGCCCCGCTGGCGATTGCCCGCGACGCTGACCCGCTGAAACCCATCGGCGAGGCGGAGGGTTTTCTGCTCGGGCAGGTTGTAGAGTTTGGCCAGCCGCTTGTCGGCAAAGGTGTAGTCGGCATCGAGAAACTGCTGCACCGATCCGTTGTCTCGCAGCAGATGGCGGAAGAAGAGGCGCACCTCCGTCTTCATCGCCTCGGGCAGGTTCTCGGCATAATACACCCGCGTCGATTCCCGCGCCGGCGGCTGGCTGCCGAGATCGCGCAGGTTCAGCCAGGCGTCGAGGAAGCCGTTCGCCAAGCCGACGACGCGGTCGTCGGCGAGGAGCCGCGAGGCCTGCTTCCGAAGTTCTTTCGGATTAATCAGCGTTTTTGAGGAAGCGGCGGCGAGCAATTCCTGGTCGGGCGGTGCGCTCCAGAGCGCGTAGGAGAGACGCGACGCGAGATCGTAGGGGCCGAGCTTGGGATCTTTTTCGGCCGTGATCTCGCTGAAATAAAGAAACGACGGCGAGCACAGCAGCATCTTCAGCGTATCGAGCGCCGCCTGACGCGGCGTCGCCTTTTCGGCGATCCGCTGGTCGTAGGTCTTCCGGATGCTGGCACGGTCGGCCGAGGTCAGCGGACGGCGATACGCGCGGGCGCCAAAGGCATAAAGCTGGTCGAGGGCGCGCGCCGGCTGAAAGCCGCGCGCACCAAACACCGCGATCTCTTCGAGGCTGCCACCGGGCTCGGTGACGGGCCCCTCAATCTTGATCTCGCCGATGCGGATGTGCGGGAGTTTCCCTCCCTCGGTGATCAAGTGGGTGCGGCCGACGCCCGCCTTCGCATACTTCCCTTGGAATTCGTCCACGTAGCGCTTGTTGATCGTGATAACGGAAGCGCGCGACTCGTAGGGTCCGTTCGGGAAGATGAAGCGCGGCGTCTGCCCGGCTTCGAGCCAGACGCGAAACTTGATCCACTCCGGTTTGTCATCTGGCACTGTCGCCTGCGCGAGGAGCGGCTCGATCGCCTGGGGGTAATGGATGTGGTTTTTGGTGGCGTCGCCGGTCACGACCCCGAGCAAAAAAGGTTCGGAGAAATCGATACCGAAGATGGTGGGATCGTAATGCGTGTCGCGATGCATCGCCTGCGCGTGGACCGCGAGGTCGTAAAGCCCGGAGACCGGCACGCCTTTGAGAAAGTCCTCGATATGGCCATAGCCGCCCTGACGCGTGTCGGTGTTCGGCTGTTCGTAGAGGCAGAGATACTTGAAGTTGAAGGCGGCCTTGTGCGACCCCTGCAGCTCCTCGTATTGGACGAAGTGACCGTTGAAGTCCCAGGACTTCGGCGGCATCTCGGGCCGGCCGAGGCGCATCTCGACAAGACGATTGGCGGACTGGAAATACTGATCCAACAGGAAGCCGGAAGTGACGAGCGACTTCCCAATGGTGTCGATGTGCTCGCTCGCTTTCTCTTTCGGAAAATCCGCCGTGAGACCGAGGGTGTCCACCCGGCGGCCAAAGAGCGTCGCGAGCGTCGTCTCGTATTCCCGGTTCGAAAGCCGCCGCATCACCGTGCGCGCGGCAGTGCGCTCGAACTTGCCGCGCGTGGCCGCGATGCCCTCCCGCAGGACCCGGATGACGGCGAGCCGCTCGTCGTCGGTCGGATGACGTTCCGCCTTCGCGGGCGGCATGTCCCCCAACGTGAGTTGATCAATGATATCCTTGGCCGTGATCAGCTCCGCCACCTGGGCGAGCGGCAGCTTGAAACTCTCGAATTCGCGGTCGCCCTTCTGCGTCTCCACATCGTGGCATTTCAGGCAGTATTGACCCACGAACGAGGAAAACACTTTCTGCGGGGACGATTCCGCGGCGTGAGCAAATGTCGCGGTGAGCGCGAGCCCAAGGGCGATCCTACCCAAGCCTAAGCACAACGACGCCAAGGGCGCAGAGACCGCGCCAAGAGCCATGGTGGACCAAGCTTTGGAGACAGAAGTCACGGAGGAAACAAAGACATTTTTCACCACGGATTTCACGGATCGACACGGACAAAGCCAGAGATCGGATCCGTGTTCATCCGTGTGATCCGTGGTCAACTTCGGGGAAAGATATCGGCAAAATTTTCGCAAAAAAACAAGAGGTCGGAACGGGGTAAAACAGCGGTCACGGAGAACAAGGAATTGCTCGGTGCACTCGGGCCCGAACTCCGTGTTCTCTGTGGCGAGGTCTGGATTCTGTTCGGGTTGTTCCTCCAAATCCATCTTACACGGAGCGGCCGGTGCTCGTGCCGAACGACTCGGTCTCGACGCCCATGCGCTGGGCAATATCGACGTAGAGATTGCACAGCGGCACCTTGCTCGGACCCGCGGACGGGACCCGCTTGAACTCGCCATGACGATAGCCGCCGCCGGCGAGGATGATCGGGAGGTCAGAGTTCTTGTGCGCGTTCGCATCGCCCATGCCGCTGCCAAAAAGCACCGACGTCGAGTCGAGCAAGGTCCGCTCGCCGTCGGCCATCTTGGCCAGGCGCGCGACGAACTTCCCGAACTGCTCGATCTGGTAAGTCTCGAGCGTGATGAGGTGCTTGATCGCCGCCTCGTCGTTACCGTGGTGCGAGAGGCCGTGGTAGGCCTTGTCGATGCCCAGGTCCTGCGGCAGGAAATCACCGCCGATTTCCAGCGTGGCGATGCGCGTCGAATCGGTCTGCAGCGCCAGCGCAATCAACTCATAGAGCATCGGCAGGTCCTGGACCTTGTTCTTGTTCTCTGGCCGGTCGAAGGGCGGCTGCGGCTTGGGCCGGCTGGCCCACTGCTGGCGAAGTTCGAGGCGCTTCTCGACGTCACGGAGCGAGGTGAAGTATTCGTCCAGTTTGGCCTTGTCCTCGCGGTTGACCTGCTTCGAGAGACGGTTCGCGTCCACCAGCCCGGAATCGAGGATGGAAGCCTGCAACCGGTTCTCCTGATTGCGCCGGGCCTGGCGCTCCTGGGAATCGCTGACAAAGAGCCGGTCGAACAACTCGGCCGGGCCCGTGATGGGAGGCACGCGCACGCCGGACTTCGTCCACGCGATCTGGCAGCCGCCGTGGATGCCGCCCTCGGAGCCGACCGTCAGCGAAGGAAAACGCGTCTGAAAACCAATCTCGTCGGCCATGAACTGGTCGATGGTGACATTGCCGCCGGGCCGGTTTTGCGCTTCCGAATTGAGGACGCCCGAGAGGAAGGAATGGACCGCGAAGTGCCCGCCCTTGATCCCGTGGTCGAGACCGCGGTAAACCGTCATATTCTTGCGCACGTCCCATAGCGGCTTGAGCAGTGGGGTCTGCTCGTAGGCCGAGCCGGTCGATTCGGGAAACAAATGCTTCACCTGATAGCCCAGCAGGTTTCCAATCCCGACGAATCGCCGCGCGCCGGCACCGGCGCCCTTGGCCGTCTGCACGGCGGAATTGCCACCCACCGCACTGGCCAAGAGCGACGGGAGTGAGGGAAGGGCCAAGGCTGCGCCCAGGGATTTGAGGATGAAACGACGCCGGTTCATGGATTTTCCTTCTCCGAGGGTTTTCAGGGTAGTGGGGATCGCTTTCACCGCGTCTCGCCGGAAACGGCTGCCGAAGCTTTCTTCAAGCTTCAAGGCGGCAGACCATCTGGGGCAATGGGTGTTCGCAGTGAAACTCAAGCGTCGATTCTGCTTTGTGCGAGCAAAAACCCGCGCGGCTTCGGATCCAGCTTCGCTGTCGCACGCCGGTCGGCAAACTCCTGATTTGCCCATGATGACCGCGAAAAACACCGAGTTCCATAACCAGTCCGCGACGTCGTTGGCTCGTGGGCTTCGGAACGGGCAATGGACCAGTGTTGCGCTCACGGAGCATTTCCTAAACCGCATTCGGGAGATCAATCCTCAGATTCATGCCGTGCCTTATGTTTTTGAAAGGGAGGCTCTGGCCCAGGCGCGCGAGTCAGATGCGCGGCGGGCCGCCGGAGGCGCACTGAGTGAGATCGATGGGCTCCCCATGACGATCAAGGACGCGATCCGGATGAAAGGCTCGCCGAGCACTTATGGGATATGGCTGCTTCGAAACCACCGCCCCACGGGCGATAGCCAACTCATCGATATTCTCCGGAAAAGTGGCGTCGTATTTTTGGGGCGCACGGCGGTTCCTACCGCCTCTTTTGATTGGAACTGCAAAAATTGGGTCTACCCGGAGTGCGTTAACCCCCACGATTTCAGCCGAACGCCCGGAGGTTCTTCCGGAGGAGCGGCGGCCGCTTTGGCCAGAGGACTGACGACCTTGGAGCTTGGTTCGGATATCGGCGGATCGATCCGCTACCCGGCTCATTGCTGCGGCATCTATGGCCTGAGAACGACCGACGGCTGGCTGCCCATCGACGATATTTTACCGGAATTCCTCGGCCCGGTCTTCCGCCAGCTGCTGACCATGGGACCGATGGCAGCACACCTGGAGGACCTCGATTTGCTGCTGGAGCGGTTCGCCAGTCAAATTCCCGAACGAGCAAGACCAAGAGTCCCGCCCATCGGCGGTGCGATGAAAATCGCCTTTTCGCGCGATCTCCTGGGCGTGCGCACCGAGCCGTCTTCGGCGGCGTTGTTCGACCAGTTTCTCAAACGTCTGGAAACCCAAGGCCACGTCCTGATTGAAGCAAAACCGCCTCTTGATTTTAGTGAACTCTATCGGGACTGGGGAATCATTGCTGGCCACGAATATGTCTCAGCCGTGCCCTGGATCGTGCGCCGCACTCCCCTCCTGGCGCTTCACGCTTGGTGGATGCTCGATCGGCGGATGGGCCGTGGGCCGTTCACCACTCATTACAAAAAGGGCCTGTTTGCCAGCGACGCGGATTATGCGGCGGCCTGCGCCCGCCGATCGGCCATCTTCGAAACGGTCGACCGTTTTTTCTCGGAGCACGCGCTCTGGATTCTTCCCGTCGCGCCCTCCGCTGCCATCCCACGATCATGGAGTGGGAAAATGATTCAGACCGCGGCCGGCAAATTCGATTACTCGACTTACCTCGGCTCCTACCTCGCGCCGACGACTGTTTTGGGAACGCCCGTGCTCACCTGCCCCATTGGTGTCGACCACGATCAAATGCCGGTGGGAGCACAAATCCACGGGCCGAGATTTTCCGATCGATGGCTGGTTCGAGCAGCCATGGGGTTGAGATAATATTGGCAAGGCGCTGCCTCACGCCTCGCTCACTTCATCACCAACGCGTCCTCCTTCACCGAAAATTTCACCTCGCTGCCGTCGGCCACGGAACCCGAGATGAGCGCCCGCGCGAGTTTCGTCTCGATCTGACGCTGCAGGAAACGCTTCAGCGGCCGCGCGCCGAAGACGGGGTCGTAGCCCTTCTCGGCGGCCCACTCTTTCGCCTTCTGGTCGAGCGTCACCGTCACGCGACGGTCGGCGAGGCGTTGGTTCAGATCGGCCAGCAGCAGGTCCACGATCGTCGTGATTTCTTCAAGCGTCAGCGGCTTGAAGAGAATCGTCTCGTCGATGCGGTTGAGGAATTCCGGACGGAAGGCCTGGCGCACGTCGGCCATCACGCTCTCGCGCACCCCTTCGGGAATCGTGTCGCCGGTCACGCCTTCGAGGAGAAAACGCGAGCCGAGATTCGACGTCATGATGATGATCGTGTTCTTGAAATCCACCGTGCGGCCCTGCGAGTCGGTGATGCGCCCGTCGTCGAGCACTTGCAGCAGCACGTTGAACACATCCGGATGCGCCTTCTCGATTTCATCGAAAAGGATCACCGCGTAGGGCTTGCGGCGGACGGCCTCGGTCAGTTGGCCGCCTTCGTCGTAGCCAACATAGCCGGGCGGCGCGCCGATCATCCGCGCGACGCTGTGCTTCTCCATGTATTCCGACATGTCGATGCGCACCATCGCGGCTTCGGTGTCGAAGAGCGTTTCGGCGAGCGTCTTCGCGAGTTCGGTTTTACCCACGCCGGTCGGGCCGAGAAATAGGAAACTGCCCACCGGCCGCCGCGGGTCCTTGATGCCGCTGCGCGCCCGCAGGATCGCTTCGGTCACGAGTGTGACCGCTTCATCCTGGCCGATGACGCGCTCGTGCAATACCTCCTCGAGCCGGAGCAATTTGTCCTTCTCGCCTTCGACGAGCCGGGTGACCGGCACTCCGGTCCATTTCGAAACGATCTCCGCGATCTCCTCCTCGGAAACCTCTTCCTTGAACAAGGTCGTCGAGTCGCGGCCCTTTTTCTCGAGCCGCTTCAACTCCACCTCCATCTGCGGAATCTTCCCATGGCGCAGTTCGGCGACCCGGTTGAGATCGTAAGCGCGCTCGGCTTTTTCCATTTCGAGGCGCAACGCCTCGATCTCCTCGCGGAGTTTGCGCGTTTTCTGGACGGAGGCTTTTTCCTTTTCCCAGTGGAGCTTGATGCCCTTCGCCTGCTCGCGCGCTTCGGCGAGTTCCTGGCGGAGCGTGTCGAGCCGGCGCTTGCTGGCGTCGTCTTTTTCCTTTGCGAGCGCGGTTTCCTCGATTTCGAGGCGAAGCACCTTGCGGGTGAGTTCGTCGAGTTCCTGGGGCATCGAATCCATTTCGGTGCGGATCATCGCGCAGGCCTCGTCCATCAGATCGATCGCCTTGTCGGGCAGGAAACGATCCGTGATGTAGCGGTTCGAGAGCGTGACCGCGGCGACGAGCGCGTTGTCCTGAATGCGCACACCGTGGTGCAACTCGAATCGCTCCTTGATCCCGCGCAGAATCGACAGCGCGTCCTCGACACTCGGCTGGTCGACCATGACCGGCTGGAAGCGCCGCTCGAGCGCGGCGTCCTTCTCGATGTGCTGGCGATATTCGTCGAGCGTCGTCGCGCCGATGCAGTGCAACTCGCCGCGCGCGAGCATCGGCTTGAGCAGATTCCCCGCGTCCATCGCGCCCTCGCTCTTGCCCGCGCCGACGATCACGTGGAGTTCGTCGATGAAAAGAATGATGCGGCCCGCGGCCTGTTTGATCTCGGCCAGCACGGCCTTGAGCCGTTCCTCAAATTCGCCCCGATACTTCGCGCCGGCCACCAGCGCGCCCATATCGAGCGAGAAAATCGTTTTGTCCTTCAACCCTTCCGGCACATCGCCCCGCAGGATGCGCTGCGCGAGTCCTTCGACGATTGCGGTCTTGCCGACGCCCGGCTCGCCGATGAGGACAGGATTGTTTTTCGTTTTGCGCGAGAGGATGCGGATCGTGCGGCGAATCTCGTCGTCGCGGCCGATCACCGGGTCCATTTTTCCCTGGCGCGCCTGCGCGACGAGATCGATGCCGTATTTTTCGAGGGCCGCGTAGGTCGACTCGGGATTGTCGGTGGTCACACGTTGCGCGCCCCGCAGGTCTTTCAGGACCTTCAGGATTTTCGCGCGGTCGAGGCCGAAGCTCTTGAAGAGTTTCTTGAGCGCATCGGGTTTCGCGACGTCGAGCAGGCCGAGGAGCAAATGCTCCACCGACACGAAGTCATCCTTGAGGGACTTGGCCTCTTCTTCGCCGCGCGTGAGCATTTCGTTGACGGCCTGCGTCACGTAGATCTTCGACGTGTCCACACTGCCCGTAACTTTCGGAATGCGCTCCAACTCCCGCTCGACGGCGAGTTGCACCGCGCTCGGTGTGATCGACAATTTTTCGAGGAGCCCCGGCACGATGCCGTTCTCCTGCGCAACGAACGCGGAGAACAGGTGCCACGTATCGACCTCGGTGTGATTGAGACGACGGGCAATGTTCTGCGCGTCCGTCATCGCCTGACGCGACATTTGAGTGAGTTTCGCAAAGTCCATGGTGAAACCAGCGTCGCACACTCCGCGCCAATTGGCGATGGGGTGTTTCCCGACGTAGGAATCTCCGACACGCGGGCGCACCGCGACACCGTGCAACACTGCGCGACACAAGCCCGCGACAATTTTGCACGAACCGCAGTCGCGACCACGAGGGAATTTCCGCGAGGTGGGCGGGCACGTCCCTGTGCCCGCATTGGTCGGTGCGCTGTGCAAACATGCGGGCACCGGGACGTGCCCGCCCACCTCGCGAAGGCGCCGGACGCCTACGCCATGAGGCCCGGAATCACCTCGCCCGCGATGCCGGTGAGGCGCACGTCGAGGCCTTGGAATTTTGCCGAGAGGCGGCGGTGGTCGACGCCGAGCAGTGCCAGCATCGTGGCGTGGAGGTCGTGCACATTCACGACGTCGTCCACGGCGCGGTAGCCGAGTTCATCGGTGGCGCCGTAAGTGATGCCGGGCTTCACGCCGCCGCCCGCCATAAACACGCTGAACGAGAGGATGTGATGGTCGCGGCCGGTTCCCTGCCCCATCGGCGTGCGGCCAAATTCACCACCCCACAGGATGAGCGTGTCGTCGAGCATTCCGCGTTGTTTGAGATCTTTGATGAGTCCCGCGGTCGCCTGATCGACGGCCTGCGCCCCCGCCTTCATGCCGTTCTCCAGATCGGCATGATGATCCCACGCGCGGTGGTAGAGCTGGATCATGCGCACGCCGCGTTCGGCGAGCCGGCGGGCCAGCAGGCAGTTGGAGGCAAAACTGCCGTCGCCGGCTTCCTTCACGCCGTAGAGGTCCAGCATTTCCTTCGGCTCATTTTTGAAATCCACGAGCTCCGGCACACTGGTCTGCATCTTGAAGGCCAGCTCGTATTGCGCGATGCGCGTGGCGATCTCGGGATCGTTCTGCTGCTCCCCGAGGAATCCGTTCAGCCGCGCGATCTCGTCGACGACCTGCCGTTGCGTGCTCTGACACACGCCGGCGGGGTTGCCGATGTAATGCACGGCGTCGCCGCGGGACTGAAACTGAATGCCCTGGAAACGGCTCGGCAACACGCCGCTGCTCCACTGGCGCGCCGAGATGGGTTGCAGACCAAATTTCCCGGCGGACGTCAGCACGATGAACCCCGGCAAATCCTGCGTCTCCGCGCCGAGTCCGTAGGTGAGCCACGAGCCCATGCTGGGCCGGCCCTTGATGATCGAGCCCGTGTTCATGAACGCGTGGGCCGTGTCGTGATTGATCTGCTCCGTCTGCATCGAGCGGATCACGCAGAGTTCGTCCGCGACGCTCGCGATATGCGGAAACAAATCGCTCACCTCGATGCCGGACTTACCGTGCTTCTGAAACGCCGTGAACGACCCACGCGCCTTGAGCACGGCGCCTTGCAGTTGCGCGAGTTGCTGGCCCTTGGTGAACGACTCGGGAAACGGCTTGTCGTGGAGATCCTTCAACACGGGCTTCCAATCAAACGTTTCAAACTGCGACGGGCCGCCCGCCATGCAGAGAAAGATCACGCGTTTCGCCTTCACCGGGAAGTGCGGCACCTTCAGCGCACCGTTCCAGTGCGCCGGTTGTGTCGGCCCGCTCGCGGCGGCCAACGCACGATTCTGCATCATCGCCAACGCGAGGCCACCGAGGCCGTAGGCGCTTTGGGTGAGAAACGAGCGACGGTTGATGCTCAAGGCGTGGGCCGTGGGATCGAAGGTTTTCATGGCGGCGGGCGGTCAGTAGCGTGTGATGGTTTCGTGGGCGTTGAGCACGACCCGGCAAACGTTCGTCCACACGGCGAGCTCCACGGGATCAGCAATATTTTTCGAGGCCGTGCGCGGTGCGATCCCGATCTTCACGAGCTTTTCGGCGTCGGCCGGATTGGTGCGATAGTAGTCGCGTTGCTGAGTGATAAATTTCGCGAGCGACGAAATTTCCGCCGCACTCGGTTCCCGCGCCAGCGCGAGCTGATAGGCCCGCCGGAGGTGTTTCACATCCGTGGTCGCCAGGGAATCGCCGAGCAAACGAGTCGCGAAGAGCCGCGCCGCTTCCACAAATGTCGGATCGTTCAGGAGCGTCAGCGCCTGTTGTGGCGTGTTGCTGACGGTCCGGAGCGCGGCGCATTCATCGCGCGACGGCGCATCAAAGTTCGCCAGCATCGGATGGAGAAACGTCCGCTGCCAGTGCATGTAAACTCCGCGCCGCCATTGCCCGTCGTCCGCGCTCGCCACGTATTTCCGGTCGGGAAACTGGAGCGCCTCGTAGTAGCCGTCGGGTTGGTAGGGCTTCACGCTCGGTCCGCCGATGTCGGCCAGGTTGAGCGCGCCCGCGACGAAGAGCGCATTGTCGCGCACAAACTCCGCGTCGAGGCGGCGCGGAGTCTGCGACGCCAGCAGACGATTCGCCGGATCAGCGTCTTTCAACTCCGGCCGCAGATTGCTGCTCTGGCGATAGGTCCGGCTCGTGACGATCAGTCGGATCATGTGCTTCACGTCCCAGCCGCTGTCGCGAAATTCGCTCGCCAGCCAATCGAGCAATTCGGGATGCGAAGGCAATTCGCCCTGCGAACCGAGATCGTCCACCGCCGCGCTCAGGCCGACGCCGAAAAACTGTTGCCACAACCGGTTCATCACCGCGCGCGCCGTGATCGGATTTTCCTTCGACACAATCCATTGGGCGAGATCGAGCCGCGTGAGGCGTTTTTCCGCCGTGCTCTCACGCCGCGCCGGTAGAAACGAAGGAGTCGAAGGCAACACCACTGGTCCGCTCTCGTCCTGCCAGTTGCCGCGCGGCAGCACGCGCACGGTCAGGGGCTGGGCCGGCTGGGTAACGAGACTCCACGTGCGCCCTTCGTTCAAATCACGCTGGGCCGCGAACAGTTTCCGGGTCGCGTCCACGTCCGTCTGATCCGGCTGGGTGCTCATCCGCCACGCATCCACCACGGCAGCCGCCTGGACGGGCGTGCGCTTCTTCGGCGTCACCGCGAGACCGGCGATCAAATCCGCCGACGCGACCTTCAGGGGTTCGATCGCTCCGAAGGGAGAGAGAGCAAATCGCAACGGCCGCACGTTGTCGCCCGCGACCGTCCCTAGGACAGTTTCACCCGGCGCGATTTCAGCGGGGGTTTCCAGCAACCACACAGCTTGCAGCGGACCGGCCGCGTGCGTCCGGGGCAACCGCCACTCGGCACCCAACCCGAAGATCTCCACGCCGCCGCGATGGGTGGCTCGCTTCGCCGTGGCGTCGCCCAGCGCCGTGGCAACTTTGCGTTTTTTGCCATCCGCTCCGACGATCATCACCGTGACGCTGACCGCACCGCCCAGCTTCGACTCGGTCTCTTCGCTCAACGCCTCGACCCTGAGCGCCGCAAGGCGACCCAAGTTCCCCGGCGGCAGCGTCACTTCCATCGTGTCTCCCTTGGCGAGCGCCTTTTCGATGGTCACTCGCCCGTCGGGGCCGACTGCGGCCTCACGGTTAGCCATCGGTTTTCCGGCCTTCAGCAAACGCACAGTGGGTGTTGGAGTGATCCAGCCGTCCGGATGCGCCGTCAGAAACTCGCGCGCCTCGTGCTCCCACGCCGCAATTTTCGCCTTGGCCGCCGGATCGCGCGACGCCTGTTCGCGCGCGGCCTTCACCTGCGCGTCAAACTCACTGCGGGCCCGCAAAAATTCTTTCTTTAAATAGGAACTCTCCACCGCGATCTCCGGCGGAAACGGCGATTCGTTGTCCACGCCGATCAGCTCGGGCTCCGGCGTGTAGCCGTAGTCGGCATAGACACCCCATTGCTTCACGTCGGCGAAGAACGATTTCAGCGCGTAGAAATCCCGCGTCTTGATCGGGTCGAACTTATGGTCGTGGCACTCCGCGCAGCCAAACGTGCTGCCAAACCACGCGGCCGCCACCGACCGCACGCGCTCGGCGCCATACTTCGCGAGATACTCCTTCGGCTGCGCGCCGCCCTCACGCGTCATCATGTTTAGCCGGTTGTAGCCCGTCGCCACGAGCTGATCCTGCGTGGGATTGGGCAGCAGGTCGCCGGCGAGCTGCTCGATGGTGAACTGATCGAAACGCTTGTTCGCGTTGAATGCGTTGATCACGTAATCGCGATACGGAAAGATGCGCTGGAATTGGTCGCCGTGGAAACCGACCGTGTCCGCAAAGCGCGCGATATCGAGCCACCACACCGCCATGCGCTCGCCGAAATGCGCCGAGGCCAGCAGGCGGTCCACCTGCTTCGCGTAGGCGTTGCCAAACAAACTCCGTCCGCCCGCCGCGAGCTCCTCCGGCGTCGGCGGCAGACCGGTGAGATCCAGCGAGACGCGCCGCAGCAGCCGGTTCATCGGTGCCTCGGGCGAGAGCGTCAGATTTTTTTCCGCGAGCTTCGCCTCGATGAACGCATCGATGGGATTCCTTTTCTTGCCCCCCGCCGGGAGCGCCGGACGCTTGAGCGGGGCGTAGGCCCAGTGCGGCTCGTAGACCGCGCCCTGCTCGACCCAGCGTTTCATCAACGCCTTTTGCCGCGCGGTCAGCGGCTTGTGCGCCGTCTCCGGCGGCATGGGTTCATCCGTCTCGAAGATGCGCGTGATGATTTCACTCTGATCGGGCTGCCCCGGCACGATCGGCACCGCTTCGGTCTTGGTCATCTTCAGCGCCTCGTCGCGCAGGTCGAGCCGCATCCCGGCCTCGCGGCTCTTGGCATCGGGCCCGTGGCAATGAAAACACGTGTCCGACATGATCGGCCGGATGTCGCGGTTGAACTCCACTTTCGCCGGCAAATCCGCCTCCGCCGCGCCCGCGAGCGTGGCGACGCACGCCAACCAAGCGAGCGAAGCGATGGAGGTGAATCGGGTAAGCGTGGATGGAAAGCGCATCGGGATCAGGCCAAAATGGCCTTCACCACATGCGCCTCCTCGACGCCCGTCAACCGCACGTTCAGGCCCCGGAACTTGTGCGTGAACTTCGCGTGGTCGATCCCGAGGCAGTGCAAGATCGTTGCGTGCAGGTCGCGCAGGTGCACCGGATTTTCCGTGATGTTGTAGCAGAAGTCGTCGGTCGCGCCGTATTCGATCCCGCCCTTGATCCCGCCGCCGGCGAGCCAGACGGTGAACGCGCGCCCGTGGTGATCGCGCCCCGCCGCCGGATCGCCGAGCTTGCCCTGGCTAAACACCGTGCGCCCAAACTCCGTCGCAAACACCACGAGCGTATCCTCCAGCAATCCGCGTTGCTTCAAATCCTTGATCAACGCCGCCGTGGGTTGGTCGATGTCGTGACACTGGTTCGGCAACTGGCGCGCGATCGCGATGTGCTGGTCCCAGCCGCGGTGAAACAGCTGCACGAAGCGCACGTCGCGCTCCAGGAGCCGGCGCGCCAGCAGGCAGTTCGCCGCGTAGGTGCCGGGTTTGCGCACTTCGGGACCGTAGGCGTCGAGCGTCGCCGTCGACTCCTTGCTGATATCCGTGAGCTCGGGCACGGAAGTCTGCATCCGAAACGCCATCTCGTAGGCGTCGATCCGCGCCCTCGTCTCCGGGTCGCCAATTTCGTCGGCGCGCTGGTGGTTGAGTTTCGCCAGATCGTCGAGCTGCGCGCGGCGCTGGGTGCGTTCGACCCCCGGCGGGTTGTCCAAATAGAGCACGGGATTCGCGCCGGGCCGCAGGCCGACGCCCTGATGCGAGGCCGGGAGAAACCCGCTGCCCCACAGGCGCGAAAACACCGGCTGACCCGGATTCTTCCCCGTGCCCTGCGAAACCATCGCGATGAACGCCGGGAGATTTTCGTTTTCCGTCCCGAGTCCGTAGCTCGCCCACGCCCCCATGCTCGCATAACCGGGCAGCTGGTTGCCCGTGTTCATATAGGTGATCGCGGGGTCGTGGTTGATCGCCTCCGTGTGCAGGCTCTTGATAATGCAGATGTCGTCCGCGATCGTCTGGATGCCGGGCAACAAATCGCTAATCCACGTGCCGTGGCGGCCGCACAATTTTCCCGGCCGCAGCGGCGGGACGACGGGATACGCGGTTTGTTCGCTCGTCATGCCGGTGAGCCGTTGGGTGCCTTTCACGGACGCCGGGATTTCGAGTCCGGCGTGCTGGTGGAGCATCGGCTTGTCGTCGAACAGATCGACGTGCGACAAGCCGCCGCTCTGAAACAAACACAGCACGCGCTTCGCCTTCGGCGCGAAGTGCGGCAAGCCGGGCTGGCCTTTGCCCTTGGCTTCCACCGCGCGCGCGATGCTCGACGAGAGCAGCGATCCGAGGGCGACGCCGCCAATGCCGCGGGCGGCATGGCCGATAAAGGTGCGACGCGTGAGATGCCGGAGATAGTCGGCGAGCGGAGGAGTCGGCTGCATGGGGGAACTGAAGAGGGAGAGAAAGAGGGAAAGAGAGAGGGGGAGAGCGGACTAGAGCGTCCAGTCGTCGGGGTGAGTGATCATGTGGACCAGCATCGCAATGATTTCGTCGTATTCGGAATAAAGCGGCCGGCCTACCCCGGCTTCAAGGTAGCCGCAGCTCACGGCGAACTGGATCCACGTCTGCGTCTCGGCCGCTTCACCCTCGGCATCGCTGAGCTTCGCGACGAACGCCGCCGGATAGCGACGTTTGCGCCACGCCTCCGCGACGTTGGCGCTCACCGAGCGCGAGGATCGTCGACCTTGATCCGTGAGCGAATAGCGCTCCTCGGGAGGAAATTTCCGGCTCAGCTCAAAGAGCTGCATCGCAGCCGCAAACGACCGCCGATAGACTTCGAGGTCCGTGTGCCGACGCACCAATCGCCGTCGCGGTTTTTTCTCCCCCTCTCCCCCTCTCTCTTTCTCTCCTTCTTTCATCGGCGTCAGTTCCGCGTGATCATTTCACTAAGGTTTAGCAGCGTGGACGCGACCTGCGTCCACGCGGCGTGCTCGGCGGCGGGGAGTTTCTCGTTGCGCGGCGATTCGCCGATGGCGAGCAGCGCCCGCGCGGCCGGCTCATTTTTCGCGTAGTGCGCCCGCTCGCGTTTGAGCGCCGCGGTGATCACGGCGAGTTCGCTCTCACGTGGGAGCCGCGAAAGACACTCCGAAAAACCCCACATGAGCCGGGCTCGATCCTTCTCCCTCTCTCCCCCTCTCTCCTTCTCTCCCTCTTGCGTGCTCGCGCCCCGCGCGAGCATACGCTCCGCCAAGGCCCGCGCCGCCTCGACGAATTGCGGATCGTTCAGCGTCACGAGCGCCTGGAGCGGGGTCGTCGTGTTGCCGCGCGCGACGGTGCAGACTTCGCGGTTCGGCGCGTCAAAGGCCATCATGCTCGGCGGCGGGGCGGTGCGTTTCCAATAGGTGTAGAGCGAGCGGCGGTAGAGCTTTTCGCCGTGGTCCTGCACAAAGGTCTGCGCCGTCGCCGGCGAACTCCCGTAATGGCTCACCTCGCGCCAGAGATCACCCGGCGTGTAGGGATTCACGCTCGGCCCCCCGAGCCGCGGCACGAGCAGACCGCTCACGGCCAGCGCCTGGTCGCGCACGAATTCCGCCGGCAACCGGAAGCGCGGACCACGCGCGAGCAGGCGGTTTTGCGGATCGCGCTCCAGCAGTTCGGCCGTCGCGACCGAACTTTGCCGATACGTCGCGCTCGTCACAATCAGCCGCACGAGGTGTTTCACGTCCCAGCCGTGCTCGACGAACTCCACTGCGAGCCAGTCCAGCAACTCCGGGTGACTCGGCCATTCGCCCTGCGCGCCGAAGTCCGCCGGCGTGCCGACGAGCCCGACCCCGAAAAATAGTTTCCACAGGCGATTCACCGCCACGCGCGCCGTCAGCGGATTCTCCTTCATCGTCACCCACTGCGCGAGGCCGAGGCGGTTCGCCGGTGCGCCCTCGGGCGACGGCGGCAGCGCCGCCAGCGTGCCGGGCGAGACCTTCTCCGTCGGCTGCGCGTAGTCGCCGCGATTCAAAATGAACGTGTCCCGCGGCTTGTCCGAGGTCGCCATCACCATCGTCGTGAACGGGTCGGTCAGCGCCGCGAGCCGCTCGCGCAAATTTTCAAGCGCCACGCGCTCGCGCTGCAGTTCGCCGGCGTGCGCGGCACAATGCGCCCAGAGACTCGCCGTCATCTCGGCTGAGCGTTCCGCCGGTGGCGTTGCTAGCGCCGCCCCGATCTCGGCGGGCAGATCCGTGCCGTCGTCCGTGCCGGTGATGACCGCCACTTCCACCCGGCCCGCGATCAGCGCCTTGCCGGCGCCGAAGTTGAGCTGCACGGTGAGAAAAGGCGTCGCGGTGGCGCTGAGCGGCCGCGCCAGCGTCGCGGTCAGATGCACCGGGCCTTCGGTCGCGAGCTCCGGCGACCAGCCGGAGTCGTTGCGCGGATCGAGACAGCCCGCGGCCGGGTTCTGCGGCTGCCACGAACTCGCCGTCACGCGCGTGAATTTCTCCAGCTTGTGCAAATTGACCTGATCGCCGGGCACCGCCTCGGCCGAGGCGGCGATGGCGGTCAGCTTGAACGTCCCCTTTTGGGCCGGCTCGGGCGGCGGCGCGGCTTTTTTGCCGGCACCCCGGGCGGCCGCCGGTTTCGTCGGGCCGTTCCCCCATCCGCCCAGCGCGAACTCCTCCACCGGCAACATCGTGAACCGCAGTCCCGTGATCGGGGCTTCGAGTTTTGGCAGCGCGGTGAGAATATCGAACGCCGCGAGGTCACCCGCCTGGCGGATCGTCACCCCGTGGTCGCCGACCACGTCCACCAGCGCGCGATTCGGGGTCGAGATTTTCATCACCTTCACCGGATGCACTTGAAGCTCGCGACCGCGCTCCGCCCGGAGCGTCTGCTCCCGGCGCTCCCACGCCGCGAGCAGCGCGTCATCCCGGCGGGCGAATTTTTCCTCGAGCGCGGCGATTTGCCACCGCAACCCCGGCTCTTCGCCCGTCCGCAATACCGTGCGCGCCCGCACGCTCGGGCCGGGATTCACGCCCGCGTTGCCGTCGAGTCCCTTGTCGGGGAGCGAATTGAAAAACGCGAAGATCCGAAAGTAGTCCTTCTGCGGGATGGGATCGAATTTGTGATCGTGGCACTGCGCACAACCGAGCGTGAGGCCGAGCACGGCCTCACCGAGCGTCTTCACGCGGTCGACGTTGTAGTTGGTGAGATTCTCCTCGGGGATCGTGCCACCCTCGTGCGTCACCATGTTGTTGCGCTGAAAACCGGAAGCGATCAGCTCGGCGTCCGTGCGGTTGGGCAACAGATCGCCCGCCAATTGCTCGACGAGAAAACGGTCGTAAGGCTTGTTGTCGTTGAAGGCCTGGATCACCCAGTCGCGCCAGAGCCAGAGGTGCCGGCCACCATCGATGGAAAAACCATTCGTGTCGGCGTAGCGCGCCGCATCGAGCCAGTCGAGGGCCATGCGCTCGCCGAAATGCGCGCTGCCGAGCAGCCGCGTGACGAGCTGGTCGATGGCCGATTGCGGATGGGCGAGGGCCGCGCGCTCGAAGGTCGCGGCCTCCTCGGCGGTGGGCGGGAGTCCGGTGAGGTCGAGCGACCAGCGGCGGATGAGGGTGCGCGGGTCGGCTTCGGCGGCGGGGGCGAGGTGTTCCTGCGTAAGCTTGGTGCGGATGAAGGCGTCGATGGCTTCCGCGCCGAGCGGGAGAGAACGACCCAGCCCAGGCTCTTTCATCTTCCCCTTCTCCCCCTCTCCCCCTCTCCCCTTCTCTCCTTCTCCGGAAATCGACCACGCCGCCTTCACTGGCGCGACAAACGCCCAGTGCTGCGAATACACCGCCCCTTCCTCGATCCACGCCTTGATCATGCGCTTTTGCGCCTCCGTGAGCCGCGTGTGCTCCTTCGGCGGCGGCATCATCTCCTCTTCGTCGGTGCTCGTGATGCGCGTCCAGAGATCGCTGCTGGCCAGATCGCCGGGCTTGAGCGGCGTGAAGCCATTGCGCTCCGCGTAGGCGGACTCTGCCACATCGAGCCGCAGCTTGGCCTTGCGCCCCTTTTCATCGTGGCCATGGCAGCGAAAACACGTTTCCGAGAGGATCGGCTTGATGTCGCGGCTGTAGTCGACGGCCCACCCTGATGTCGCGGCGCAGAATCCCGCGACGACGATCGAAGCACGAAAAAAGCCGGCGGAATTTTTCAGTGAGATCATGTAAGGGTGAAAGCGAGGAAACGAGTGCGGGCGAAAGCGTAAATCAAACACCGCGCATACGCAAAGTCCCTTCTTCCGTGGGTGGGGCGGCGCCGCGATGAAAATCAAAACGAGCGCGTCACGGTCACGCTCCAGCGGCGCGGCTGTTGGAAAAGAAAACGGTAGGTGCCGGTGTTGTCCTTGTCCGTGATGATGAGGTCGTCGTTGGCGAGAAGGTTGTCGATATTCAGCTGAGTGCGAAACGGCCCGAACTTCGTCGACCACGTCTTGCCCAGCATCGCGTTGATCAGGATGACCTCACCTCCGAACACGGGCGCAAAATTGCGGGTGGCGTCGTAGCCGGTCACGGGCTTCGAGCGGTAGTTCACCCCGCCGCCGAGGCTGAGCGAATCATACCATGCGCCGCTCTGGCGAAACGTGTAGGTGCCGAAGCCGTTGACGCGGTATTTCACGGTCTGGCGCGGGGACTGGCCCTCGGCGCGGCGGATAACGGCGAGCCACGTGTTGGCGCTGCGGATCGCGTCGGCGATGGTGGGATTCACATTGGTGTCGATGCCGGTGAACGGCGAGATGAGCGGGCGGGTGGCATTCTGCTGCCAGAGCGCGAGGTTGCTCGCGAGGTAGGCACCGGCGCGGGGGAGCGTGCGCGACTGGACGACCCCGGTCTCACTCGCATTGAGCGCAACCCGGAAGCTGCGCGTCGGGTTTGCCGTCACTTCGACCTCCCAACCACGGCCCGAGTTGTCCACGCTGTCCCGCGGGCTCGCGATTTGTTTGTCGAGGCGGCCGAGCGCCTCCCAAATTTCATTGATCGCCGGCACGAGGCTCGTGGTCACCGAGGCGTCGTTGGCCGTGCGGTTGGTCTCGCTCAGTTTGTAGCGCGAGATGTTCACGTTCACTTTGCCCTGCCAGAACGCGAGCTTCACGCCGACGTCCGTGCCCTGGCCGAAACGCGGCCCCATCGGCTGGTCGTTGATGTCGATTGGCGTCTGCGGGACAAAGTTGTTCGAGTTGTTGAAGACGAGGCCGAGCCACGGGAGCGCGCGAAACACGAGGCCGTAGGTGCGCGTGTTGCCGGCAAAGTCCGTGTTAGTTTGCTTCGCCTGCTTGCGGCTGAACTCGCGCGTGATCGGATCGCGGGTGGCGTTGGCCCCGTTCCAAAAATCCTGCAGGTCGCGCCGGAGGCCCCAGGTGCCGATGATGCGATCCGACCAAAAACTGCTCTGGCCGGCGAGCATCAGCGAGTCGGTCGTGGTGGTCTGCACGTTGCTCGTGTCACCCGTGCGGCGAAAGCCGGAGGTGAAGCCGTTGGCGTTGACGAGGGGAAACTCCTTGTAGTCGAGCCCGCCGCGTTTGCGCGGATCGCCCGACGAGAAATCGAGGTAGGTGCGGCGCCAAAGTTGATTGTTGGCGGAGGTGAGGTCCAAGGGGTAGGTCGCGTTGCCCACCGGGGTGACGTTCACCTCGTTCAGCGCCTCCGTAAATCCCACCGTCTGCTCGCTCGAGGCGAGGGCGGCAAAGCGATGCACCCCGAGACGGCGCTTTTTCAAATCGAGTTCATACGCGGCGGTCGCGCGCCACGTCTGCGTGTCGTTGTCGATGTCGCGGTAACCGGGCTGCGCCTGCACGTAGAGTTTACCGACGTTGGGATTGCGCTGACCGGCGTTGGCCGGAAGCGAACCGTTCGGCAACGGAGTGCTCGGGATGAGCGCGTTCACATCGGCGAACGCGCCCATGTTGTTCCACGAGACCCCGAAGTCCGCGCGGCGGAGGTCGCGCTGCCGGTTGTAGGCCACCTCGAGCACGAGATCGCCGAAGCGCTGCTCGATGAAACCGGACCACGTGCGATACCAGTTGTCGGAGCCGGTGCCGGGACCGCCGAGGTAGGCGGCGCGCGGGACGAGCGAAAAATCGGTGAGGGCGCGGGCGTTGCCGGTGAGCGTGGGCGCGCCGGGCGCGCGGGTGGTTTGGCGGGTCCCCGTCCAGGCGACGAGCGGAGTGGCACCGAGCGCATCGAAGACGACAAAGCGGTTGCCGTTGGCGATCGTGCCACCAACCGCCTCGGTGTTGTTGGCCGCGACGGGGCGGCCGGCCGCGATCCAGTCGCCGGTGTAGTCCGAACTGGGCCAGGGCATCGCGTTGAGCTGCTGGCGGTCGGCATATTCACCCTGCAGGCGAATCTCGGTATGGCGGAATGGGCGGTAGGTCGTGGTGAGGGCAACCGCCTTGGACTTGAGAAATTCAAAGTCCCGCCAGCTTTTCCGGTCCTGCCAGAGCACATTGGCGCGCACCGCGACGGTTTTTCCGATGCTGCGGTTCACGTCGACGATAGCGCGATAGTCGTCCCAGCTCCCGACACGCACCTGCACCTGATCGGTGGATTTGCCGGTGCCGTGCGCACGCTTCGTGGTCGTGTTGACGATGCCGCCGGGGCCGCCGACGCCGAAGAGAATGGAGTTCGGCCCGCGTGAGAAATCGAGCCGCTCGGTGTTGAAGACATCGCTCGACACGCGCCATGTGAAAAAATCCCGTCCGAGCGAGGCACCGGTGAAACCGCGCACCTGGATGTTGCCGTCGCTCTGCTGGGCGGACGCGAGGCCCGTGTAGTCGGTGAACTCCCGCGAGGCGTTCATCGCATACTCCATCGCGCCGAAGGTGCTGAGCGCGCCGATGTCATCGAGAAATTCCTTGGTGAAAACGGAAATGGCGGCCGGCGTGTTGCGCAGCTCGGTGTTGAGCCGGCTCCCGGAGAGGGAATTCGCAGCGGCGTAGCCGACGTCGTTGTCGGTCGAAACCTGGAACGGGGAGAGCATCACCGGGGTTTTCGCCTCCGTCGACTCACTGGTCGAAGTGGAGCCCACCGGGGCCGATTGGGCCGAAACCGCGACGGGCGAGAGCAGGAGGGGCACGAAGAAAGAAATGCAACGGAAGGTTTTCACAGGGTTTTTGGGGTGGCGGGACCAATCAAGGGAAGCGGCGGAGGGGCAGAGCAAGCGCCGCAATGGAATCCTCAAACCCTGAGTCCGGCAAGTGCGCCGGTGCTGCTGGCAAACCTGTCCGCCTCAATGCCGAGGCGCTGA
>SIBG01000068.1 GCA_009695305.1 Opitutus sp.
GCGACGACGGTGCAGACGAAGGTCGGGAAAGACGAGTGAGCGCGCTCATGCGGGTGAGTCTTTCCCGCAGATTCAGGGCACCGCAGATTTTTCTCCTGCTTTTGCATCTGCTGAATCCTGAATCTGCGGGAAGTTTTTTGAGTTTCCCCGCGAGAGTTTCTCCTTCACCGTCCATTCCCATGGCCATGAAAACATCCCTGCCCGGCTCTCTCCGCCTGCTTCCCCTCCTCGCGCTCGTCGGCGCGATTTTCATTCCGGCTTCGGTCCGCGCGGCTGACGCCGGGTGGGTGAATCTCTTCGACGGCAAAACGCTCGACGGTTGGGAGCAGCACAGCGGGAAGGCGCTCTATCGCGTCGAGGACGGCGCCATTGTCGGCAAGACGGTGATCAAGACGGACAACAGTTTTCTCTGCACGAAGAAGACCTACGGCGATTTCATCCTGGAGTTCGAATTCAAGGTCGCGCCCGACATGAACTCCGGCGTGCAGTTTCGCAGCGAGTTCTACACGAAGGCGACGGAGGCGGTGGTCAACGGGAAGAAAAAACGAACGTTTCCCGCCGACCGCGTGTTCGGCTACCAGTATGAGATCGATCCGTCGCCGCGCGCCTACACGGGTGGCGTCTACGACGAAGCGCGCCGCGGCTGGCTCGTCGACCTCAAGGACAACACCGCCGCGCAGCAGGCCTTCAAGAAAGGTGACTGGAATCTCGCCCGGATCGAATGCCACGGCGACCACATCCAAACGTGGATTAACGGCGTCAAGGCTGCGGACCTCAAGGACAGCATGACCCTGCGCGGCCTCATCGCGCTACAAGTGCACCAGATCGGCGACGGCACGAAGAAGCCCGCCGGCGAGGAAATCCGCTGGCGCAACATCCGGATCAAGGAGCTGTGAGGGCGGGCGGCAGGCTCTCGCATCACACCGGAGCGAGCGGGGCGGTTGGGCCGCAAGGCGGGAGCGCGGGGATCCGCCCGAGTTAGCGTTCAACGGTAACTCCAATAATGGAACCAAGGGTCTTTCGTGGCGGTTTGGAATTCTTTCAGGCGCGACAATAAGTCGGCTTGCAGGGCGGCGTGGGCCGGGGAGTCGGCGAGGTTGGTGACTTCGTCGGGATCGCGTTCGAGGTCGTAGAGCTCGAGCCGGGGGCGATGGAGGAATTTTTCAATCGTGCGACGGCCGTAGAGTTTTCCGCCCGTTGCGGTGGCGCTGATCCAGGTGGGCGACTTGATCAGGTCGAGGGCGAAGGGATAGGGCAGCTCGGAGGCGAGGTTGACGATCAGCTTGTGCTGCCGGGTTCGCACGACACGCATCGGATAATACATGGTGACCTCGTGCAGGGTGTGAGAGGCGAACACGGTGTCCCAGCCCGACACGGCGGCGCCGTCGAGGGCGGCGCGGAAGGAGCGGCCGTCGAATTGGGCGCGGTCGGTGGGGACGCCGGCGAGGTCGAGCAGGGTGGGGGTGAGGTCGGCCCAGCTCACCATGGCGGATTGGACGGCGCCGGGGTGTTGGCGGCCGGGGGCGCGGACGATCAAGGGCAGGCGCATGCCGGGATCGTAGAGCGTGGTCTTCGCACCGGGGAAGGCGGCGCCGTTGTCGGAGAGGTAGAGAATAAGCGTGTTCTCATACTGGCCGGCGGATTTGAGCAGCGCGATGAGCCGACCGACGCCTTGGTCGAGGCGCGAGACGGCTTGATAGTATTCGGCGAGCTCGGCGCGGGACGCGGGCGTGTCGGGCAGATAGGCGGGCACGCGCACGTCGGCCGGGCGGTAGCGCACCGGATCGATGCCGGGATAGCCGGCGGGGCGGTTGCCGAAGGAGTTGGGCTGCGGATAGGTGTCGAAGGTGGGTTTGCCGTTCGGCAGGACGGCATTGGCGCGGTGGGGATCGTCGCTGGCGAAATAGAGAAAGAACGGGCGGGCGTCCTGGGACTCGATGACCTCGCGGGTGCGCTCGGCCATTTCCACGGGACTGCGGCCGATGGTGGCGGGATCGTTGGCGGCGCCGCCGGACAGGACGGTTTGAAACGCGTAGGCCGACTCGGGGGCGACGTGAAATTTCCCGATGCGGGCGGTGCGGTAGCCGGCTTCGCCGAGCAACACAGGCAGGCCCTTGACGCGGTCGAAGGACTGAAAGTGATGGTCGTCATGTTGGAGGCCATACATGCCGTTGCGGTGATTTTGCTGGCCGGTGAGGATGACAGAGCGCGACGGACTGCAACTCGCGGTGGTGCAGAACGCGTGAGTGAAGCGCGTGCCGTCGGCGGCAAGGGCGTCGAGCTGGGGCGTCTTGATCACCGGGTTGCCGTAGCAGCCGAGGGCATCGAGGCCATGATCGTCGGCGACGATCATCACGATGTTGGGGCGCGTGGCGGCGGGACGCTCGGCGGCGCGGACGCCCGCGGGCAGCACCGCCACCAGCTGAGCCGACGAGAGAAAAGTAATGAACCGAGAAATGCGCGCGAGGGTCATCGGGAGAGATAATTGCCGAGGCTGGTTCTGGGGTCGAGACTACAGGCGGGCAATTCAGGTGTGGAGGCCGTGCGGTTTGGGTTCGATTCGGTGATCGGTGACCCTAGCGTCGCTTCCCATGGCCGTCACGATCGCCCTCGTTCCGCTGGATCACGCTCGCGCCCGGGACCGCGGTCGTTTCCTGCGCGTGGCCCACCACCTGTATGCCCGCGACCCGCACTGGGTGGCCCCGCTCGACTCCGAAGCGCACCGCGTGCTGGCGCCGGTCAATCCCTTTTTCCAACACGCCCGAATGCAGCTCTGGGTCGCGGTGCGCGACGGCCGTGATGTCGGTCGCATCGCCGCGATCCTGGATGACACCCACAACGCCGTCCATGGCGGCCGCACGGCGCATTTTGGCTTTCTGGAGAGCATCGACGAGGCCGCCGTCACCGGCGCGCTCTTCGACGCCGTGGTGGCCTGGTCGCGGGCGGCGGGTTGCGACCGCGTCGTGGGCCCGATGAACCCGTCGATCAACGACGAGTGCGGCCTGCTCATCGCCGGCTTCGATTCCCCGCCGGTGCTGATGATGACCTACAACCCATCCTACCTCCCGGCGCTGGTGGAGGCCGCGGGGTTCGTCAAAGCGAAGGACCTGTTCGCCTACTACGTGGACCTGACGAAGGCGCCGCTGGAGCGACTCGAACGCATCGCCGCAGATTTTCGCCGCCGCCACCCGCAGATCACCGTGCGGCCGATTACCAAGGCCACGGTGGCGACCGATGTGCCGAAGCTCAAACAGATCTACAACGAGGCCTGGGGAAAAAACTGGGGCGCCGTGCCGCTGACGGATGGCGAAATCACGCTGCTGGCGGAGCGGCTGCTCGCTTTGGTCGTGGAAGGTCTCGTCTGGCTGGCGGAGGAGGGCCACGAGGTTGCCGGCTTCTTGCTGGCGATGCCGGATGCCAACGAAATCATCCAACCGCTGCGCGGGCGCCTGCTGTCACCGGGCCTGTGGCGGGCACTGCCGTATCTCGTCGGCTGGCGGCAGCCGCGACTGTTTCGCGTGATCGCCCTCGGCACGCGACGGGAATTTCGCGGGCGCGGCCTGGAGGCCATGATGTTCGCCGAGACGTTGCGCAAGGCCCGCCAAATGGGCTTCAACGGTTGCGAGGGTTCCTGGATTCTCGAGGACAACCTGCCGGTCCGGCGGCTGCTCGCGGCCTTTTCCGCTGAGCCCTACAAGACCTACCGGGTCTACGAACGTCCGGTGTGACGCGGCCCGCCGGCTCGGGCGTAGAGCGCCTGCGCGGCAGGGAACAGCACCGCGGCCGCCACGAGCCCGCCGATGACGTCCACGGCATAGTGGGCTCGCGTGTAGACGGTCGAAAACAGGATCGTGACGACGAAGAACAAATGCAGCCAGCGGATCCGCCGGACATATCGCCAGGAAAACCACGCGGTCACCAGCGCCACTGCCACATGACTGCTCGGGAACGCGGCGCCCGGGATTTCCCCATGTTCCTCAACGAGCGTGAAGGCCCGCCCCGCCCACTGGCCGCCGGCGGGGACTGGCGTCGGCCGCGGCGGCCGTCCGTATTGCGCAATAAACTGCGCGCGTTCCGGCGTGTCGGCGAAGAGCACGCGCGGCCCCACGGCCGGCACAAACAGGTAGGTCGCGTAGCAGGCGTAGAACACCAGCGAGACGACTGTCACGAAATGACGGAAGGCGGTCAGATTCCGCACGGAGAGCCACCAGCCGACGCCGCCGACCATCACATGAAAGCTCAGGTAGGACAAGTGCATGAACTCGCTGAACAGCGGTTGGACGAACGCGACGGGGAAAACTTCCGCCGGCTGAAAACCCAGCAACTCGTGATCGACCCGCAGCAGCCATGGGTCGAGCCGGGGCGTGGCCATCATCCGGTTCACGACCACGGTTTCCACATACAATCCAACGTAGAGCAGGATCGGATAAAACTCCCGCAGCCACGCCCGCCCAGCGTTCGCGCTGAATGCCCCGCCGGCGACATCGCGAGCCGCGGGCGGCGGGTTCGTTCGGATTAGCCCATGCACGACCGTCACGGTGCCAAGGTGCAGCGCGACGAGTCCGACCCAATGCTCGCCCCGCAGCGCCAGCGCGACGAAGGCCACGAAGAGCAGGTAGCCTTGGGTGGCGACGTCAACCAGGCGGTATTGGCTCAGCAGCGACACGGCGCCGAGCGAGTGACCTCTGGCTGGTCATGGCAAGCCTGAGCTGGGCGGCGCGGCACGGACCGCCGCGGGCGCCGGCGGCGGTGCGCTCCGTTCCGCGCGGATTTCAGGCAGAGTGTTTTCGCGGCTTGGCGACGACTGGTGTGGGTCCAGATTCATCCTGGAAAGATTTGGTGAGGATCACCGCCGGATCGAACTCGGCCTGGCCCTGTCGGTTTGGCCTCTTCGCGTTGCTTCTTCGCTGGGCGCTTTCCCTTTTTTGGTTTCGCCGCCGGAGCGGTGGTGGCGCTGGCGGCCACCTCCCGCATCAGCGCTGGGCTTCTTTTTCGGCGATGGTCTTGAGCTCGGCGAGGCCCCGCTCGAAGGCGCCGCCCATCATCTTGTCCATGTTCATGAAAAGGCCCATGAGTTTGGCGAGGTAGTTTTTGTCTCCTGCCATGGTCCAGGTGACCAGCGTTTGATTGCCCTGCGTTTGAAGCGTGAGCGCCATGTCGCCCGCGCCGGCCATCGGCTTGATGAAGATGAGACGATAGCGGACCACTTCGTTGAGGCGGCTCTCGACGATGCTCATGGTGCCCTCGCCGGTCTGGCCGGTGCTCGACCATTTTAGGATGGAGCCAACCCCAGTGGCCGGGCCTTCGTAAACGTAGACGGCCTCGGGGTCGGATTTCCCAAATGGATTCCACGTTTGGTATTTCCGCAGATCGTTGCTCTGGGCAAACACGCTGGCGGGCGGGGCGGAAAACGTGGCGGTGCGCACGACCCGGTAGGTCGATGATTGGAAGGCCGCCACGATGGCGATGACAACAAGGAGGATCGCGACAGCGATGAGGATTTTGATGATCATTGGGGGCGGGGGATTTGATGAGTTCACTTGCGAACTCGGGGACAACAAAAAGGGAAATTTTCCGGTTGGGGAACGTGGACGCAAAGTGCGCCGGTGGAACGTGAAAAAGAGCATTGATCCGATCGCTCGCGGAAAATCAATCGTTGCGCTCTCCGTATTGTTTCGGGGACTGACCTTCGACCCATCGGGAATTAGACCTTCCTGACATGCCCAGCGACGCCAAACTCATCGCCCGGGTCGAAACCGCCACGCAGGATTGGCGCGGGTTCGTGCCCAAGAAAATGTTCGGCGGCATGGCTTGGATGCTCCACGGCAACATGTGTGTCGGCATTAGGCACGACAGTCTCGTCGTCCGGTGCGGGCCGGCGGATTGGACCGGTCACTGGAAAAAAATCACCTCCGCGAAATGGACATCACAGGGCCAGCATGAAGGGCTGGTTGCTCATGGATCCGCCGGCGATCGCGACGCCCGCCCGGCTGAAGACGTGGCTGAAAGTTTCCCGCAGCTTTGTCGCCACGCTGCCCCGCAAATAGCCGGCTCGGACCTCAGAGTCCGCGGTGCGGGTCGCCTCCGGAGATTTCCTACCACGAAAATTTTCCTACCCTTTGGTTTGTCAGAGTTGGGGCAGGAAGATTTTCTAGGCAGGAAGATTTCCCAGACGAGTCGGCGGGGATCGAGCCGGCGGCGCAGGTTGGGTTTCATGTAGGTTCTCAGCGGAGCAAAATCCCTGTCAGCAAAAATGCCGGAGAAAACCAAGGAACTGGATCAAACGCTCACGGCCTTTCTCACTCAAGTAAAAGTGACAACCGTGCAGACGAAGATCGGGAAGGACGAGTGGGCGCGCTTACGCGGGTGTCCACCGTGACAGTCACGAGTGCGTATCGGCGAGGGGTGAGCGATGCGCGTCCTTACCGTCAATCCCGACGGGGATGATGCCGGTCGCCGCTGCCACGTCAGGATGCGCCGGACGCTGCAAATGTTCGCGCAAGCTACGCGCCTGCCTGGCCAGCAGCGCCTCGGCAGAAATCCCCTATGTCTTCGAGTTAGCGCGGAGAAACCCCAGGTCCTCCTTGGGCATTGGCACGGGAAGCGTCGACATGGCGGAAGCGTGTCAGCCCTCGGCGAGACTTCCAAGTTTGCAGTTGAGGCGACCGCGAGCCATGCGGTCCTAACCGAGGTGCGCGCAATGCCGGCAGGCAGACGGAACTTCCGCGATGTCGCGAAGACTCCATCGGCGGCCGAGCCTAGCGAATTCACTTCATCACCGCCGGGCCCGCGCGATAGGGCGCGGGTTTGGGGTTCAGCATTTCGACGAGCTTCGGCAAAATGGCCATCGCGCAGAAATGGTTTCCGCGCGGGTTGTAGTGCCCGACCCAAAGCTTGGTCGTGTAGGCCTTGATGTCGCCCTTGAACTGCGCGAAGTCCTCCATGTGGTCCTGCATCAGGTCCACGAACGGCTGGCCGCGGCGCGTCATGTAGTCGACGAACGGTTGGTCCATGCGGACGCGTTCCTTGGCAAACTTCGTGACGGAGCGCGGCGGGTAGGAGAGAACGAAGAGCACCTTCTTGTTCTGCGCCTTCGCGTAGACGTCGATCTTCTCGACAATTTTCTGCGACGCGAAAAAGGCGGACTGGCGGTGCACTTCGTCGGCGGCCTGCGAGAGGCTGGCAGCGGTGTCGATGCGCGTGGCGATGCCGTGGGTCGTCGCGAAGCGTAGGGTGTCGGCGTAGGCGATCTCGGGGTTTTTCGTCTTCGCGTTGAGGTGCGCGAGCATGATTTTCAGGCCGAAGTCGTCCTTGAATTTATCGGCCACCCAATCGAGGTCGCACAACTGGTAGCAACTCTCGGGCGTCGGGCAGACGTTGGGGCGTTCCTCGAAGCGGTTCTCCTTCACGTTGACGGCGACGTAGGGGAGCGTGGGCTCGATGAAGCGTTCGTGTTTCACGACGCGGATGTTGCGCCACGAATCGAGGCTGCGGAAATGATCGTCATCGTAGATGTTGAAGACGATGAACTCCGCTGGCGCGCGCAGCTCCTCCTTCAACATGCGCAGATACGCCTGGTAAACCGACCAGCCGCCGACACCAAAATTCCGCACGGGCTCCTGTAAATGTGCCGCGAGCGTCTCCTGCCAAGTCTCGCCGTCGCTGACCTGATGGCACTGGGTGTAGCTGTTGCCGTAAGTGTTGAGGCGGCACGGCCGGTCGCGGTAGTTGATCGTGATGCGCTCATCGAGCGGGCCATAGGTGTAGACGCTGGTCGAGTCATTCATGCCGTCCTGAAAGCGCGCATTGCGCAGCAGCCAGCCAAACTCGCTGCTGTATTTCGCGAAGGGAAACGCCTGCTGGGCGAGCCATTGCTTCACCTCGTCGCGCGTGTAGAGGATGCTCTGTAGATAGGCACGTGCGGTGATCGCCTCGCCGCCGGCGGGCGCGGTCTTTTCCGGCGCGCTCTGCGCGCGGGCGAATGAAGCGAGCGAGGCCAACGAGGACGCGCCGAGCGCGGCGGCGCCGACGGCGGTTTGGGAGAGGAATGTTCGACGGGGAATTTTCGGAGAAGTTTTCATGGTTGTTCCGTGAGGTTGGGGTGAAAGCGGTGGAGGGAGGGCTAAGACGAAATGTTCGGCGTTTGGTGGGAACCGAATCAAAGATTTATGGCACGGCTCTGCGCTTACCCCGTTTGGTCTTTTCGGTCGCCGGGATGGCGGACGGCGACGTAGCGGGTTTCGCGTCGGCCGCCTGCAGGGCCTCCGGAATTCCACGGTTCACTTCGATGATGCTGAAGATGTCGTCCTTGTCGTCGGTGTTCACCAAGGCGACGTCGCTGCCCTTGATGCCGCCGCGCCGCATCACGGCATCGGTCAACGTGACGGTTTGATCGTGCCACTGTCGGTCGCCAGTGCCGGTGATCGCGATGGCGGTCTTCATTTCGCGGTCGCCGGAATCATAGGCGAGTTTCCAGGTCGAGCCGGGGTGGGCGTCATACCAGACGACGCGAATCGTGATGGTCTTGGGGGCGCGGTCTTTGAAAAAATTCTCGTGGAGTTGGAAATACAGGGCGTCCTTGCCCGTCGCGTGCTCGAAGCCGCGGGCGAACCGCGAGTAGATGGAGGACGCCGGCGTGATGGGACCGCCGACGCGCCATCGCGGAACCGACGTCTCGTCCGCATCGATTTGCTGGAGGAACCGCGTGTAGTTGTCCGGCCAGATCTGCCAGCCCACGTCGTTGAATCCCTTCTGCTCGCGGCGCTGTCCCACCTGCCCGATCGTGAGGGCTTCTTGGTCGTCTGCGCTGGCGCCATACTTCGCGAACTGCGCGCAGATTTTCAACATGCGCTCGAGGTTCTTGGGGGTGGCTTTGCCGAACTTCTCCTCGGGATAGGCCTTGGTGTCGGCGGCATCGAGGCCCTTGTGCAGGGCGCAGAACGCGGCAGTGGCGGTCTCCGGACGGATTTGGCCGGCATACTTGTTGAAGAAATGGAACGAATATTCGAAGCCGCCGGTCTTGGCTTCCTCGATGGCGCGCTTGGTGATGTCCCACACGCTCTGGCCGCTGTTGAGCGCATTCAGGGCGCCCCAATAGAAATTCAAGGGCACGTTGAGTTGATACCACGGCTTCGTCCAAGTCTGGTCCATTTCGGAACGGCGAAACAGCGTGAGGCCTTTCGGATCGATGAGATAGGGGTTCCATTGCTCGACCAACGTGCGTTCGCCACTGAGGTGGTGTCCGCGCGAGAGCGCGCCGTTCTTGATGCCGAAACCGCCCTTGAGGTGCGTGGTGACCCATTTCCATTCCTCGGCAAAACCCTCGTCGCCAAACGCGTCGCCACCGACCGAATTGAAGAGCAGGTCGATGCGCGGGCCCGGACTCTCCTGAAACAGCTTCACAAACAGGGCAAAGGTCTCGAGGCGGAAGTCGCGCCACGCCGCCGACGTTTTGGCCAGGGCGTAGCGGCTGTCTTTGGGTTCTCCCTTGTAGGCGGCTTCGTCGCCCGTGCAGCCGGTCTTGATCTGAACGAACGCGATGCGCCGCTGCTTTTCCTCGGGGTAAGTGCGGATGTGTTGGCCGAATTCCGTGATGAGCCGCGTGAAGAACGTCCGGTAGGCGGGCGCGAGGTAGTAGGGATAGTATTCCCATTTGCCCACATGACGCTCGTCGTCGGTGAACACCTTGGGGACTCCGTTTTGGTAGATCCACTCCGGCGCCTCGGGACCGGCGCCCAGTGAAAGATACAGAAAAACTTTGTTTTGGAGCGCCTTCTCAACCGCCTGATCGAGACGACTCCAGTCGAAGACGCCCGGTTGTTTTTCCACTTCCGACCAAGACGCGTTGAACGACAGCCCGCGCAGGAAGGGATACTGCTTGGGGTCGAAGGTATCACCACGGTCCCAAACCCCGAAGGAACTCGGCGGAGGTTCGGCCCGGGCGCAGGCGATGCAGCAGGCGAAGATCAGGCCAACCCCCAGGAGAAGGGCCGTGGCGCCACGTGGGATTATTTTCATCGATGGAATCGGGCTGAGAGAGCTACTGGAGGGACAATGGAATTTCGCAGGGTGGGCGGTCGCCGACCTATTCCTTTGGCTCGGCCTGGTTCGCGGCTTTGCGTTTTCCTTTTTTGGTTTTCTCGGCCGCCGGCCCGGCGGGAGCGCCAAGGCTGGCGCGGAGATCGGCGAGGATGCGCGGGATATAGGGGGCGTAGCGCGCGTCAGGCGTCGGACCGGTGGCGGGGAGTGCGAGGATGGCGTCGCGAGCGAGGGTGTATTTCTTCGGGCCGAGGGCTTCGATCGCGTGGAGTGCGGCGAGCGAGGTGAAGACATCGTTGTGGCCCCAGTGGGCGAGGGACGTGAGCACGGGGAGCGCGGCGGTGAGATCGGGGCCGGTTCCGAATTGCCCGAGGGCTTCGGCGGCGACGATACGGACGTAGGGCGAGCTGTCACTGAGGGCGGCGGTGAATTCGGTGCGCGCAGCATTCACGGCGGACGGGCCGCGCATATACAGACCGATCGCACCCCAGTAACGGACGGCGCTGTCGGCGTCGGTGAGGAGTTTTTTCAACGCGGGCGCGGCGTCGGGCTTGAGCGACGAGGCGAGTTCGGCAGCGGCGAAGATTTTCTCGTAGGGATACTTCGTGTCGTCGTGGCCGAAGTCGTAGGGCGCCCGCGTGCCGGCGCGCGTGAGGCGCTCGCCCTCGGGGATGAAGCCGAGGTCGCGTATGCGACGCGAGTGGGCTTGCTGCGCGGCGCGGAGTTTTTCGAGGATCGTTTGGTGCGCGGGCGACGCGGCGAGGTTGTTCACCTCGTCGCGGTCGCTCTGGAGATCGTAGAGTTCCTCGGGGGCTTTGGGGGTCTGCCAGAAGATGCTTTGGGCGGCGTTGAGTTTGCCCTCGTCGTAGAGTTTGCGCCAGACGGCGGTGGTGGGCGTCTTGAATTGCGTGTCGACGTGCTGACCCTGCGAGAGGTGCGGGAGGTAGTTGCGCAGGTAAACGTAGCGGCCATCGGTCACGCTGCGCACGAGATCGTAGCGCTCATCCATGCGGCCGCGAAAGCCGTAAACGTAGGGTTGGGCGGGAGCGATGAACTTGCCGAGGAAGGCGTAGCCCTGCATCCACTCGGGCGGCTTGATGCCGGCGAGGCTGCACAGCGTGGGCGCGAAGTCGGCGAAGCTCACGGGACGGTCGGTGGTGCCGCCAGCGACGTAGTCGGCGGGGCGGAGGTCTTTGAATTTCTCCGGAATGTGCACGATGAGCGGCACGTGGAGGCCGGAGTCGGACGGCCAGCGCTTGCTGCGCGGCATGCCGGAGCCGTGGTCAGCCCAGTAAAAAATGATCGTGTCGTCGGCGAGGCCATCGGCGGCAAGTTGGGCGAGGACGACGCCAGCATCGGCGTCGGCGGCGGTGACACTGTCGTAGAAGAGTGCCCAGTCGCGGCGGACTTCAGGGGTGTCGGGGTGATAAGCGGGGACGCGGACTTTCGCCGGATCGTGGATGGGTGTGGCGTCGCCTCTTACGGTCTGACTCTCGTGGCTCTTGGTGGAATTGAAGACGGCGAAGAACGGCTTTCCGGCGGGACGATTTTTCCAATGGGCGGAGTTGGACGAGGCGTCCCAGACGGCGGGAGTTTTCGGCAGGTTATAGTCCTCCTTCGCATGATTGGTCGTGTAGTAACCGGCCTCGCGGAGGAGCTGCGGGAACATTTTTTGGCCAGCCGGATAGGCGACCATGCTGCGCATGTGATCGCCACCCGAGGACGGGCCGTGGAGGCCGGAGATGATCGTCGTGCGTGTGGGCGCGCAGACAGGCGCGGTGGCCCAGGCGTGCGTGTAACGCAGCGAGCGTGTGGCGAGTTTGTCGACGTTGGGTGTGTTGGCGTAGGGGTCGCCGTAGCATCCCATCTGCGGACCGTGATCTTCGCTGGAGACCCAAAGGATGTTGGGCTGCGCGGCCGTGGCGGTCGCGAGGCCGAATAAAATGAAACCGAACAGAAGCGCGCTGGCGCGGGGAGTTTTCATGGTAGAGGCGAGCAGCTTAATTTTTCGCCCACGCGGGCGTGCCGAACCAATCGTGCATTTCTTTGGCGAAGGGCGCGACGATTTCCGGCCGTTCCGGAATGGCCCCCCGATCGCCGGTGTCAGAGACCCAAGTGTCGAGGGCAGCGCGCAGGCGGGCGAGCGCCTCACGATGCGCAGCATCGGACGAGTTCACGAGATTGCGGATTTCGTGGGGATCAGTGGCGGTGTCGTAGAGTTCCTCGCTCGGCCCACGGCGCTCCATCAGGTCGCGAGGCGGGCCGGTGAGTTTTCCGGCGGCGTAGAGTTCGCGCATCAGCGGCAGGATCGGGAAACACTTTTCCTTGTAGCGATTCAACGAAGCGAAGGTGGGACCGGCGGTGTAGTTGCGAATGTAGTGAAAGCGCTCCTCATGCACCGACCGAATGCGCTGGACGGTCTCGTCGATGCGATCGCGGGCGGCGAAGGCGTAGCGGCGCGGCGGGTCGGTGCGCTCGCCGAAGAACACGCGGCCCTGCATCAACGGTGGCCGCGCGACGCCGGCGAACGCCAGCGTCGTGGCGGTGATGTCGATGAGACTGACGATCTGGTCGTTGACGGCGCCGGCGCGGTATTGCGTCGGCGCAGGAAAATTCTTCGGCCACTTGATGATCAGCGGCACGCGCAGCCCGTTGTCGTAACACCAGTGGATGCCCCGCGGCTCCAACTGGCCGTTGTCGCCGAAGAACACGATGATAGTGTCGTCCTCCAGTCCATCGCGGCGCAGCCGATCGAGCACCCAGCCGATCCGGCGATCCATGCCGGAAACGGAGTTGAGGTAGCGCGCCCACTCTTCGCGCACGACAGGATGGTCGGGGTAGTAGGGCGGCGGGGTAACGTTTTCCGCGGTGGCGATCTTTTCGTGCTCGTCCTCGCCGACCCATTTGACGCGATCTTTTTTGAAGGTCTGGCGATCGTAGATGTCGTATTCGCTCTCGTGCGAATTCACGACGGCGAAGAACGGCCGCTGGCCGGCGAGCGAAGACCAGTCGTCGGAACCGACGTGATAGATGGGGCCCTCCTGCGTGAAGTTGAGATCGAGTTTGCCGGTGCCGACGACGCGGCCGTCGACGGTCTTGAGGTTGGCGGTGTAATAGCCGGCGTCACGCAGCCAGTGCGTGATCGGTCGCACGCCGGGGGGAAGGCGGAAGCCGTCGTCGCGATGCGCCCGCATCGGGTGCGTGTCGGTGGTGGTCTGATAGAGCCCGGTGAAAAACGCCGAGCGGCTGGGTGCGCACGCCGGATTCGTTGCGAAGGCGCGCGTGAAGCGGACGCCGCCGGCGGCGAGGCCGTCGAGATTTGGCGTGGAGACATTCTTCGCGCCGTAGCACCCGAGATCGTGCGAGAGGTTTTCTCCGACGAGCCAGAGGATGTTGGGTTGCGCGGCGGGGGTGAGCGAAGTCCAGCCGCAGATGAGAAAAATGAGGGAGAGAAAGCCGAGGCCTTTCATGGGGTGAGGAAGAGCGGTGAATCAAAACCAGCAATGCAGGGCAAGAGTGCGGCCGATCCGAACTCAGGGCACCAGTCCATAGGACTTTTCCCACCAGCTGAGGCGCTCGGCGTCGGTGGGTTCGGGTTTCTTCAGGCGGGCTTGCCACGTGCGTTGGTAGTCGGCGCGTTTGGATTTTTGGATTTCGGCTTTGGTCGGCTCGGTGGCGGGATCGGGCAGGGCGCCACGATCGTCGGTGGCGCGGATCCATTCGTCGAGGGAGCGGCGGAGCGTGGCCACGATGGTGGCGTGGGCAGGAGCGGTGGCGACGTTGTGGAGGCCGGCGGGATCGCGTCGGAGATCGTAGAGTTCGAGGGCGGCACGCGTGGGCTGGCACCAGAGGTCTTGGAGGGTGTCGAGTTTTCCGGCGCTATGGAGCACACGGAGAAGCGGCATACCGGGGTAGCTGGCCTCTTTGTAACCGGACCAGTTAAGGCGCGAAACGTCTGGAAAGAAATTTTGGACGAGCATGTGGTCCGGCGTGATCACGGCGCGGATGCGATCGTAAGCGTCGCCGCAGCGGTCGCGGGCGGCGAAAATCTGGGGGCGCTCAGGGAAGGTGGCGCCGAGGAGCGCGCGGCCGTCCATCCAATGGGGCGCGGGGAGGGCGGCGTGGACCAGCGCGGTGGGCGCAAGGTCGATCAGGCTGACGAGGCGAGACTCGACGCTGCCGGCGGCGATGCCGGGGCCGCGCACCAGGAGCGGGACGTGGAGGCCCTCGACGGTGAGCCATTGCTTGCCCCATGGCATCGGGCGGCCGTGGTCGGCGAAGAAAAAGACGAGCGTATTGTCGAGGACACCGGCTTCGGCGAGTTGGGCGAGGATGACGCCGACGCGTTGGTCGACGGTTTCGACGCTGCGTTGGTAGGCATACCAGTCGCGGCGCATGAGCGGGTGGTCGGGGTAGTTCGCCGGAAGCTTGCGGGCGGCGAGTGCGGCTGCGTTGTAGGAATCAGGAATGGGAAACGGGCGGTGCGGTTCGGTGATTTGGAACTGCGCGAAGAAGGGCTGGCCGGGTTGACGTTTCCGCCAGTCGTTGCCGTCGAACATCTGCGCGGGATCGTGGGCGAAATTGTAGTGGGTTTTCGCTTTCGTGATGACGCGTCCGCTGCGCATCGTGCCGGGAGCGGCGGCGTTGGTGACGAACCAGCCGGCGTCGCGGAGGAGTGCGGGGAGATGGCGGTAGGGCGCGGGGAGTGGCTGGGGATTTTCGACGTCGTGCGCGTGAAGGCCGGTGATAATCTGCGACGTGCCGAGGATGAACGCGGAGCGCGATGAACTGCAAACGGGCGCGGTGGCGTAGGCGCGCGTGTAGCGGCGGCCCTCGGCGGCGAGGCGGTCAAGGTGCGGGGTTTTGACATCGCGCAAGCCGTAGGCACCCGTGTCGGGCGACATGTCGTCGGCGATGATCCAGACGATGTTGGGTGGAGCGGCGGTCGCGGCGAAAGCCCAGACGAGCGCGATCAGCGTGAGGCGGAGTAAGCGTTGTCCATTCATGGTCTCGAATTGGCCTCGAATCAGAACCGGCCGCGGACGCCGGCGGTCCAGACGGCGCCGAAGTTGTCCTTGTAGGCGATGGTGCCGGGGACGTTGAAATAGGTTTCGAGGGCTTGGTTGAAGACGTTGCGGCAACTGAAGGTGAGTTCGTAGGTGCGGTTGAGCTTCACGCCGCCGCTGAAGTCGAACATGAGTCGTTCGCGTTCCCATTGCGTGCGCGCGGCGGTGATCGAGGTGAGGCGCGCGGCGGTCCACGTGAAGCGGAGCTGGGAATTGAAACGGTGGTTGCCGAACCGCAGGCCGCCATTGGCCGACTTCGAGACGATATCGACGATCTGGACATCGGGGACGGTGTGGGAGATGGAGCCAAACACGCTGAAGCCGCGCCAGAAGCCGGGGAGAAACGTGAGCTGCTGGCTGTATTCGGCGTCGATGCCCTTGATGCGGCGGGTGTCGGTGGCGTTGGCGGCACGGAAAAACGAGTAGCCGGTGTATTCCGTGTCGTCGGCGTAGCCGGCTTCCTCGGCGGAGACGGGCGAATTGATGGTGCCCATATTTTCCACGACGAGCTTGTAGGCGGAGACGGTGATCGTGCCGGCGGGCTCGATGTAGTATTGAGCGCTCACAAACAATTTGTCGGAGGTCTCGGGCTTGAGATTGGAATTGGGCAGGGTGACGCGTTGCGTGGTGTCGTTGACGGCAATGACACCGGCGAGGCTGTCGTAGTTGGGACGACCGATGGACTGGCTGGCGGCGACCTGGAAAACGAGATTGCGGGAGAAGGAATATTTCGCGCCGCCGCTGAAGAACACGTTGTCGTAGCTGCCGTAGGTCGAGGGACGCACGCCGTTGCGATATTGGTAGATGGTGTAGGGAATCGTGCCGGCGGTGAAGCCGGCGGCGCGGACGATGGCGGCGGGCAAGATATCGAAGGTGCGGCCGACCGTGCGCGTGCGCTCGTAGCGGGCGCCGAGATTGAAACGGAGCTGGTTCCAGCGAGTGTTGGCCTCGGCATAGCCGGCGTCGATCTGCTCTTTCACGGAGCGCGGGGTGGTGAACGCGTTGGTGAAATTTCCGACGGTGTTGGGCACGAATTGCTCGGGATTGGAACGGAACAGCGAGGCCATGGCGATGGTGTCGGGCCACGGGAAATTCTGCTGGGTGACGTTGCCGCCGCGCTTGGGGTCGTAGGGGTGGCGGGACTCGTCGATCACGAGGGTCGTCGGGTCGGTTTGGATGCCGCGCGGTCCGACGAAGGCCCAGTTTTGCGTGCCGCCCCAGGTGATGTCGAAGGTGGTGAGGCGCGATTTTACGCCGGTGAGGACCTGCACGGGGAGACCGGCGACGTTGAAGGTTTTCTTCGCGTCGAGGTTGCCGGAGAACACCTGACTGTGGCCGCCGCGCGCGGTGCTGACCATGTTGTTGGCGTTGGCGTCGTCGCGACCCCAGTTGGCGATGTCGCCCCACGGACGGCCGGAGAGCTGGGTCATGGTCCACTCGGTGGAGTTGGTGTTGGCGCGCTCGGCCATCCAACTCATCCGGGTGAGGCTGAGGGTGGAGGTTTGAAAATACCCGTCGCGCAAATCCTCATAGTGGGTGCGGCTGCGGGAGTAGCCACCGCCCGCGGTGAGCGTGAGGTCGCCGCGGGTGTAGTCGAGTTTGCCGACGTAAGTGATCGTGGCGTTGCGTTTGTTGCGGTGATTGCTGGCGGCATTGAGACGCGTGTTGGCGTTGGCGGTGGAGTTGGCGATGACCTTGGTGAGCGTGGAGGCAGGATCGATCTGCGCGATGTTGGCGGTGAAGAGCAGATTGCGGGCGTAGAATTCGTCGCTCAGGTGCGAGCCGGTGACGCGCACCGAGGCGATGAGGCGGGGCGTGATCTTGTAGTCGAAGGTGGCGCCGAGAGAGGCGCGTTCGATGACCTTGGGCGCATCTTTGAAGGTGAGACCGGTGAGGCGCGGGCCGGTGGCGACGTTGGAGAAATCGTAGGCGTGGGTAATTTGCTCCTGCTCGCCATACATGGTGGATCCGCCGACGTTGAACTGCACGCCAAGCCTGCCGTCGAAAACATCGGAGTAGCTGAAATTGCCGCCGGGAAAGACGACGCGGCGAAGTTGGTTAGTCGGCGAAGGAACGCGGCGGAGCGACATTTGGTATTCGTTGGCGGAAAGGGAAAACTGGGCGGTGATTTCGCGGCCCTTGCGGTCGAACGCGCTCTTGCTGCGGAAATTGATCGAGCCCGCGGGAGAGTCGGCGTCCATGCGGGCGGTAAGCGTCTTGTTCACCTCGATGGCCTCGACGCTGTTGATCGACGACTGCTCGAATTCGAATTGCCGCGAGTCTCCGCCGAACGCCGCGCCCTGCGCGCTGGCCATGCGCATGCCGTCGACGCTGACGCCGACGTATTTGGGATCGAGGCCGCCGATGCGGACGGCACGGGCGTCGGACTGATTGTAGTCGATGACGACGCCGGGGATATACTTGATGAACTCGCCGACATTGCCGCCGGTGATGTCGCCGAAGTTGTCGGCCGCGATGACGTTCTTCACGTTGAGCGCCGCGCGCTGTTCCATGATGGCCTTGGCGTTGCCCTCGCGTTCGGAGGAGACTGTGATCTGCGCGAGCTTCACGACGGAATCTTTGCCCGCCGCCGACGCCGCGGGTTTGGGGCCCGAAGGCGTGAGTTCGAAGTCGCGCGTAGCGGTGGCGCCCGGCGCGACAGTAAGGCGCGCGGTCGACGTTTCGTAGCCCGTGTAGTTCACGACAATCTCACGCTCGCCTGGTGGCACGCCCGTGATGGTGAAGAAACCATCCTCACCAGTGAACGTGGCGAAGTTCGTGCCCGGGATCGTGACCTCGACGTTCCGGAGGTATTCCTGGGTGACGGGACTGAGCACGCGGCCCTGAATCGAGCCAGTCGCGGAGGTGGACGTGGAGGCCGAGTCAGCGGCGCGAAGGGATAGCGCGGCGGGTAGCGCGACACCGAGAGCGAGGCCCAAGAGCGCGCGGAGCGAGGGAGCCAACGACGGGAAGTTCATCAAGGGAAGGGGTTGAGGAGCAGCGTAGCGTGGGCGAAAAAGCTCCCGTAGGCAAGGCTGCGGGCGCGCGGCGCGCGGAAGATAATTACGTTTGCGGTGGTGCTGCTTCTGGATGCTCTCGTGTTTCCCCCATGACAGTCGCCCCGCTCGAACTTGCCCGCCGACAATTTCTCGGCCGGATGACCACTGGCCTCACCGGTGTGGCTCTCGCGCGGCTGCTGCGGGCGGATCTGTTCGGGGCGGCGGGTGGCGGGGTGTTGCCGCACTTTCCGGCGAAGGCGAAGCGGGTGCTGCAGATTTTTTGTCCGGGCGGCGCATCGCACGTCGACCTGTGGGATCACAAGCCGCTGCTGGAGAAATTTCACGGCACGCCGCTGCCGGGTGGCGACGCGGAAGTGACGTTTCAAGGCAAGAACGGGAATCTCATGCGGTCGCCGTGGGATTTCGCACCGGCGGGTCGCAGCGGAAAAATGATTTCGACGCTGCTGCCGCACATGGCGCGGCACGTGGACGACATGGCGTTTGTGCATTCGATGACATCGCGCACGAACACCCACGGCCCCGGCTGCATCGCGATGAACACGTGTTTCACGCGCGAAGGGTTTCCGAGCGCCGGAGCGTGGATCAGTCACGGTCTCGGCACGCTCAATGAAAACCTGCCGACGTTTGTCGCCTTGCAGGATATCCGGGGCGAGCCGCCGAACGGAAAAGCAAACTGGGGCAACGGGTTTTTGCCGGCGCAGCATCAGGCGGTCGTGCTCGCGGCGCACCAACCGCTCCGCAACCTTGCGCGGCCCGGGTCTATTTCAGAGGCGGAGGAAGAGGCGACGCGGGCGTTTCTGGCGCAGGCGAACGCCGGCCACGCGGAGGCGCATCCGGGCAACAGCGAATTGAGGGCGCGGATCGCGGCCTACGAACTCGCGGCGCGGATGCAGCTCGCCGCGCCCGAAGTGAGCGATCTGTCACGCGAGCCGGCGCATGTGCATGCGCTGTATGGCACGAACGACGCGAATATGCTCAAGGCGAGCTACGCGCGAAACTGTTTGCTGACGCGACGGCTGCTCGAAAAAGGCGTGCGCTATGTGAGCCTCTATTGTGCGTCGAGGGCGAGCTCGGTGGATGGGTTGCTCAATTGGGACGCACACAAAACACTCAAGGCGGACTACGAACGCCATGCGCCGATTTTCGACCAGCCGACGGCGGCGTTGCTGGCGGACATGAAGCAACGCGGCTTGTTGGCGGACACGTTGGTGATTTGGTGCAGCGAGTTTGGACGGATGCCGACGCACCAAGAAGGAACGGCGGGGCGCGATCACAACCCCGACGCGTTCACGACGTGGCTCATGGGTGCGGGCGTGAAGGGGGGCGTGAGCCACGGGGCGACGGATGACTTTGGTCGACGCAGCGTGCAGGACGTGGCGACAGTCTACGATTTCTACGCGACGGTGCTTCACCTGCTCGGCGTCGACCACGAGCGGCTCACGTATTACCACAACGGTTCCAATCGGCGGCTCACCGATGTGCACGGGCATGTGTTGAAGGGAGTGCTGAGCTGAAGCCATGGGTCGTCGCTGCGGTAAATCGAAGTGGGCTCTTTTGGCTGCGGGTCTGCTTACCGCGGCGAGGGTAAACGCGGCCGAAGCGGCGGGCGTCGCGTTCTTCGAACAGAAAATTCGGCCGGTGCTGGTCGAACACTGCTACGAATGCCACAGCGACCAGGCGAAGAAGATCAAGGGCGGGCTGCGGTTGGACTCGCGTGCGGGTTGGCTCACAGGAGGCGACGGAGGCACGGCGGCGATTGTGCCGGGGCAGCCGGAGGAGAGTCTGCTGATCCGCGCGGTGCAGCATCTCGAGGACGACCTCGCGATGCCGCCGAAGAAACCGAAGCTGCCTGATGCAGTCATCGCCGACCTCGTCTCATGGGTGAAGATGGGGGCACCCGATCCGCGCGACGGCGCGCTGGTCGAAGCGAAACGTGCAGATAAATCGTGGTGGTCGCTCCAGCCGTTGCGCGCTGCTGACCCTGCGGTGGGCGTGGGACCAGAGGCAATCGACCACTACATTGAAGTGAGTTTGAAGGAGAAGGGCCTCGCGCTAAATCCGCCGGCGGATGCGCGCGCGTTAATCCGCCGGATGAGCTACGATGTGACGGGCCTGCCGCCGACGCCGGAAGACGTTGCGGCGTTTGCGGCGGCGTATCGCTCGGAGCCTCAGCGGGCGGTGGCGGAGCTGGCGGACCGATTGCTGGCTTTGCCGGCGTATGGCGAACGGTGGGGGCGGCACTGGCTGGACGTCGTGCGCTTTGGCGAGACCATCGGCTTTGAGGTCAATTTCCCCATCAACGATCTCTGGCCGTTTCGCGATTACGTTATCCGGTCGCTCAACGAGGATAAGCCCTTCAACCGTTTCATCGCGGAGCAACTCGCGGGTGATGTGTTCGGTAAAGACCAACCTGAGACAGAGGTTGGCAGCGCGTTTCTCGTGGCCGGGCCCTACGATAGTGTCGGTAATCGAGATGTGGTCGCGCAGAAGAACATCCGCGCGGCGACGCTCGACGATCTGATCACGGCAACGAGCGGGGCGTTTCTGGGGATGACGATCCATTGCGCGCGCTGCCATCACCACAAATTTGATCCGATTCCCACGGAGGATTACTACCGGCTGCGCGCGGCGTTTGAGGGCGTAACGCACGGCCGGCGCGTCATCGCGTCGGCGGAGGAGCGGGCGGCGTTCAAAGCGGCGACCGATCCGCTGAACGATCAGCGGGCGAAGCTCGTGAAGGACCGCGATACTTTGGAACGGGAAGTGACGCGGCGCGCGAAGGAGGCAGCGGACAAAGTCGTCGCGACGCGATCCAAGGTGAATCCCGAGCTGACCGAGGAGCGCTTTGAGCCCGTCGCAGTGCGCGCGGTGAAGCTCGTCATGACCGCGAGCACGACAAACCCGAAATCGGCGGGCGGCTCGCGGATCGTGGAGTTTGAGGCCTGGAGCGCCGGCGACGGCGCGCGCAACGTCGCGCTCGCGAGCAATGGCGCACGGGCCGAGGGCGCGAAGTCGGCGGTGGCTGAGGATTTTCCGGAGGCTTATGGGGCGCACCTCGCGATCGACGGTCTATTTGGCGAGCAGTGGTTCATCGGCACTCCGGCAGTGCTGACGGTCACGTTCGCAAAGACCGAGACGATCGACCGTGTTTCGTTTCGCAACGCGAAGGACCTCATGACCGAGGACAAGGCCCAAGGCGCGACGCCGACCGACTACGAAATTCAAGTCTCGGCCGACGGAGAAACGTGGCGGACAGTGGCCTCGAGCGCGGGACGCGAACCGTGGAGCGCGGCCCACGCCATCGAGCGCATGCGTCGCGAAGTCACGACACCGGAGGAGGCGAAGCAGATCGCGGCGCTGTCGGCGGAAATCGCGAAGGTGGATCGCGCGCTGAAAGCGGTGCCGCCGCTGCGCGAGGTATGGGCGGGAAAATATGCGCAGCCCGAAGAAGGGACCTTTGTGCACAAGGGCGGCGATCCCATGAAGCCTGGCGAAGCGGTCGTGCCGGCGAGTCCGACGATGGCGGACCGGGTGGTGCCGTCGTTTGCGCTCCCGGCCGATGCACCTGAGGGCGAGCGCCGTCGCGCGCTCGGCGAGTGGATCGTCCGCGACGACCATCCGCTCACGCCACGGGTATTGGCCAACCGCGTGTGGCAATATCACTTTGGCACGGGCATCGTGGACACACCGAGTGACTTTGGGTTTCTCGGCGGCCGCCCGACGCACCCGGAGCTGCTCGACTATCTCGCGCGACGGCTCGTCGCGGTGGGTTGGCGGCTAAAGCCGCTGCACCGGGAAATCCTGCTCTCGCGCACCTATCGGCAGTCGGGCGCGCATCGTGCGGACGCGGCGAGGGTCGATCAGGAAGCGCGGCTGCTCTGGCGGTTCCCGCCGCGCCGGCTCGGCGCGGAAGAGTTGCGCGACACGATGCTACACGTCGCGGGCAAACTGGATCGGAAAATGGGCGGACCCGGTTTCCGGCTCTACAAATTTACGCAGAACAATGTGTGCACGTATTTCCCGTTGGATCGCCACGGTCCGGAGACGTATCGGCGCAGCGTCTATCACCAGAACGCGCGGGCGAGCGTGGTCGACGTGCTCAATGACTTCGATCTGCCCGATATCGCGTTCGCCGCGCCGCGGCGGGCGAATACCACGACGCCGCTCCAAGCGCTCACGTTGCTCAATCATAGTTTCACGACGGATATGGCGCAGGCGCTGGCGGACCGACTGGAGCACGGCAGCGGAGCGTCAAGTTCGGAGAAAATCGACGCGGCCTACGCGATCGCGTTTCAGCGCTCGCCGACAGCGGAGGAACGGGCAGCAGGGGCGAAGTTGATCGAGACCCACGGACTTACGGCGTTTTGTCGCGCGCTGCTCAATATGAACGAGCTGATTTACCTCGATTAGGGTCAACGGTGCACGCCGCCAGCTGCGGCGGCAAACCCATCGCGTGCGCAAGAACGGCGGCCTCCACGGGACCCAAGCGCCGCCAATCGAAGGACTCGTCTACGGAAATCAATGTAACAGCCGCAACGCCACGAATCCACGCTTCCTCGCTCCCGCTGCCCGATCCTTCCCAACGGGGTGAGGTTCATGATGGATGGGGGGGGGCCATGAGCGTGGAAAAAAAGCGGTGTGGTGCGCAAGGCTGCGATGGGGCGCGCGAAATTCATTCGCGCAGCACAGGCGTCCGCCTCCCCTGCCCTGGGCGCACCTCACGAGAGCTGCTCCGCTCAAACTCACTCGCCGCCGGTTGCTCGGCCGGATGACTACCGGTCTCACCGGGAGCCATCCGTCTATCGCGGAGTGGCGACATTTCTGTCGCCGTTGATTTCCTCACTTCCCCTGCGGACCGTAGCCGGCGACCGGGCGGCCGTCGTTACCGAGTTTGCCGGCGGCCCAGAGGACGCCCCGGGTCACGAGCTCGAGGTAGCGGGCGTCGCTCACCGTCTCGTTCATGTGGCCGATCGTCGTGCTAAACACGCGGGATTGTTTCGGGCCATAGGTGTTGGTCCAGACGACGACGGACTCCTGGTCACTCGACTTGCCGTCTTTGGTTTTCACGGTCTGCTTGCCGGACGCGAGCGAGTGATGGCCGGCGAAAACTTTGGGGTCCTGCACGTTATTGTAGAGTTCCTCGTTGCCCGTGAGCCAATTTTCGAAGCCCTTGGTGATCGGGCTGCCCGTCACCGCAAACGAGATCGCAATCGGCTCTTTCGGACCGTGCCGGCTCGACTGGAGCCCGAGGTAGTCGAACCAAAGCGCACCGGCGGAACCGGGCTCGAGGGGACGCGCAAAATCTTTGGCCACGCGGTAGCTGTGCATCGCACAATGGAGATTCACGCCCGGGAGGCCCGCGAGGTGCGGCGCGAGGACGTTTTTCACCATCTCGGGATCGGCGATGTCGGCGGCGCATTCGTCGTGGATGACGAGGTCGTAGCCTTGCGCGTAAGCGGGATTCGTATGGGCCGGGAGCGCGGGGCGCGTGGTCTTGTCGGCGGTGTGCTGGTGGTCGACGACGACGTTGGCGCGCGCCTCCAGGCCCTGCTTGAGGAGGTCCTTTTGCGCGGCGTAGTCGTGGCAGCAGCCGCCGGTGATCAGCAGAATTTTTAACGGTTTCGGCGCAGCCGCTGCGCAGGCGAGACCGGGAAGCGCGAGCGCAGCGACGAAGGCGAGAAGGCGAAGGGAGGAGGACATAAGAGGGATAATTTCTTGGGGCCGAGTGAAGCGTGAACTTAGTCGAAGATTGGGAAAAACGTCTTGAAGGCAATCTCGCCGAAGTGGCCGGGGTCGTTGAAACGGCGGCGACGATCGAGGGCGTCGATCGCCGTCATGTCGGCGGCGGTGAGGGCGAAATCGAAGAGCGCGAGGTTTTCGGCGAGGCGCGCGAGCGTCTGCGTTTTGGGGATGACCGCGCAACCCCGCTGCACGCCCCAGCGCAGCGTGATCTGCGCGGGGGTCTTGCGCTGCGCGGCGGCGATGGTGGTGACGACCGGATCTTGGAGCACGTTTTCCTCGGGCCGCGCCATGCCGATCGACTCGTAGGAGGGCGAACCGAGCGGGGAAAACGCGGTGACGGCGATTTTCTCCTGCGCGCAGAACCGCAGTTGCCGCGCCTGCGCGAGATACGGGTGCAGTTCGATCTGGTGCACCGTGGGTCGGATCGCGCAGGTGCCGAGCAGCTCGCGCAGCAGGGAGACGTTGAGATTGCACACCCCGAGGTGCTTCACGAGACCGGCACGGTGGAGCTCTTCCATGGCCGCCCACGTTTCCGCGTAAGGCACGTTGATCGGCTTCATCGCGGGCGACGCAGCCTTCGGGTCGTGGAACCACTCCGGCGGGTAACGCACATCGAAGGGCACGTAGGCGAGGGCGATGGGAAAATGGATCAGGTAGAGATCGAGATAGTCGAGGCGGAGGTCGCGCAACGACCGTTCGCAGGCCGCGCGCACGTGCTTCGGCTCGTGGTAGGTGTTCCAGAGTTTCGAGGTCACCCAGAGGTCTTCGCGACGACAGAGGCCCTCACTCAACGCGGCGGCGATCCCCTCGCCGACTTGCGGCTCGTTGCCGTAGTCGCACGCGCAATCGAGGTGGCGGTAGCCGGCGCGGATCGCGGCCGTCACCAGCGCGGGCGCCTCGGGCTTGGGCATTTTCCAGCAGCCGAGTCCCACGGACGGAAACAAGCCGCCGTCAGCGAGCCGGATGGTCGGGGCGGGCGGCGGAGAAGAAGGCGGCATGTCGAAAACAGTGCGGTTCGAGCCGTCCAAGTCAGGGCGAATTTTCAAAATCATCCGAAGGCCAGGCCACCGGCCACCCCTCCGTGCGCAACCCACGCACCGGACAGCGCGAGCCGGCGCCAAAGCCGCGTCGGTCGGAGCCGGGCTTGCCTCCTCCGCGGGTGGCGCGGCCACGGCATCGTCGCACCGGCTTCACGTTTTTTTATTTTTCCCTGTTGGCACCGCTCCCTCCGACAGATCCCGGGTGGGGTCCATCGTGCGCAACTGAGCCGGCGTCGGTTCGCCACCGAACTGTTTCCAGTAATGCTCCGCAAACGGATTCAACCGCGGCCCGACGGCCTGCTCGTTCACCAGCATCGGCTGCACGTCCTTCCACCAAACATCGTAATTGGCCGCCAGGCGTTTCACGACGTCGGGGTTCTGCCCCGCCACGTCCGTCTGCTCGCCGGGATCCGCCTTCACCTCGAAGAGCTGCCAGGCCGGTGCCACGCCACCGTCGGTCGACACGAGATGCCACCGCGGCTCGCGCACCGAGCAGTTTTTGAACTTCGCCAGCCCGGGCGCGCTGCCTTTCGCCCAACGTCCCACGTGGGTGAACAGCGTCCGCTCCGCCCACGGCGCGCCCGCCCGCTCGATCAGCGGCACGAGACTGCGGTGATCCCCCGAAATCCGGGCCACTTGTAAGGTTAGTCTGCGGCCCTAAAAGGAGCCCAGACCATGAAAGGAAAACACCACGCGACGGAGCAAAAGATCCGCATTTTGCGGGAAGCCGACGGCGGCAAGAGCATCGTGGAAGTGTGCAAGGAGCATAATATCTCCGAGGTCACATTCC
>SIBG01000069.1 GCA_009695305.1 Opitutus sp.
CGGCGCGATTCGCCGCTTGCCTCCGGCGAGCGAAAATCGGCAGTCTGAAATCGGAAATCCGCAATCCGCTCGGGTGGTGGAATGGCATACACGACGGTCTTAGAAGCCGTTGCCGCAAGGCGTGCAGGTTCAAGTCCTGTCCCGAGCACCAAATAGAACTTCGTGAGATTTGGAGACCGTGACAGGTGTTGAACCTGTCACGGTGAGGCAACTCGTTATCGGCAAATTCTCGGCTCATTGAGGCGAGAATTTGCGAACTAACGAGGTAGGGACGATCACTGTCCGCCACTGCTCGATCCACGACATGCCGCGCGCCGGCATCAAGACGGTGCTTCTGTCGTTGCGGAACTGATTCCCTGCGCTTTGCTCTCCTCTCCGCCGCGCATTATTGGCCTCATCGCTGAATCAACTCACTCGACTATCCCCTCATGTCCAAGCCCATCACCAAAACCGTCAGCCGCCGCCACTTCATCAAATCCACCGCCCTGATTGGCGGCGCTTCGTTTGTTCTCCCTCGTTTCAGCATTGCCCAGCCCGGCGGCTCACCGAACAGCAAGGTCAACATCGCGATGATCGGCGCGGGTGGCATCGCCGGCATGGCTTACGGTTCCTGCTGCGATGAAAATGTGGTCGGGCTGTGCGATGTGGACGAAACGAAATTTGGCCAATTCAATAAAACCTACCCCACGCTCGCGGGCGCGAAAAAATTCGCCGATTTCCGCGTGATGCTCGACAAGATGGGCCGGGAGATCGACGCCGTCTGCGTGAACACTCCGGACCACACTCACTTTGCCGCCACGATGGAGTGCATGCAGCGGGGCAAGCACGTCATCACGCAGAAACCGCTCACGCACGATATCTGGCAGGCGCGCACGCTCCGCCTCGCCGCCAAGAAATACAAGGTGGTGACGAACATGGGCAATCAAGGGCACACGTATGATGGCATTCGCAAGATGAAGGAATGGGTCGAGGCCGGCATCCTCGGGCAGATCACGGAGGTTCACTCGGGGATTGGTGGCCCGGAATGGATGGGCGGCTATTTTCGCAAACCCAGCAAACTGCCGCTGGAAGTCGAATCCGTGCCGGCGGGATTGAACTGGGATTTGTGGCAGGGCCCGGTGGCCGAGTCGCCCTACAGCCATTTTTATCACCCGAGATATTGGCGCGGATTTTGGAATTACGGCGGCGGCACGTTGGGCGATTGGTTCTGTCACATCGGCGACGGTCCGGTCTGGGTGCTCGATCTCTACGAGCCAACCGTCGTCGAATGCGTCGAGCGAAACGCCAACGAAATGGGCGACACGATGTGCCCGAACAGCTCCGTGGTGCGGTGGGACTTTCCGGCGCGCGGCAAGCTGGCCCCGTGTTCGCTCTACTGGAGCGATGGCCAGGCCAACGGTGGCCGTCCGATCAAGACTTCCGCCGACTGGAACTGGTCCACCAAGCATGCGGAGACAGGAAAAGTCACCGCGACGACTCCGCCGAAAGCTGGCTCTTACTGGACCGGCAGTAAATCCAACGCTTTTCTGGACAACCGCTCCAATAATCCGCGTCTGACCGACATGGAGAAAAACAACGCGCTGCGTGACAGCGGCACGCTGCCCTCGGCCAAGTATCGCCGGGTGAAAGGCGGGCCGCACCAGGAATGGATCGATGCCATCAAGGGACTGATCCCCGACACGGGCTCGAATTTCGAGTATGCTGCGCGTTTGACCGAGATCGACTTGCTCGGGGTCCTGGCCCAGCGATTCGGCGGACGCATCGAGTGGGATGCCGCCAGGATGAAGGTCACGAACCGGCCGGAACTGAACGCCCATCTCAAGGAGCCGGTGCGTCGCGGCTGGGAATACGGCGAGGATTTGTGGAAGGCGTGAGCGCGCTCAGCGACGCTGGTTGAGGAACGCTTCCGTCCGTGGTCGCTTCGGCTGAATCGGCCGGAGCGCTCGGCAGTTTTTCAAACATCAACGCTCCCCACGGAACCACGCTATCTCGGCGGCGCAGCCGAGGAAGCCGAGGCCCATCTGCGTGTGTCCTTGATCGCGGCCACTCTCCTGGCATTCGCCGGACGCGCGGAGATTTTCCCAGGCGGTCTTCCACGGTTCCTCATCGCCGGCGACTTTTTGCCGCACGAAGGCCAGTTCCTCGCGGGTGTGGAGGAGTCCGGGGTGGACGAAGGGCGCGGCGGGCGCGCGGGATTCTTTCGGCGCATCGGCCGCCGACGCGACAAGAACGGAAAGAATCAGCGCAAGCAACGAGGCCGAGAGTTTGGCCAAGGCTTGAAAATTCACTGCACGGTATAGCACTGGGCGGCACATGTTATGATTTACGGAGTGATCGCTTACGCCACGAAATGGACGACGAGTGGGTTGTGCTGCCGCGTGCTCGGACGCTCGCCATTCAAATGCGGCCATTCCTTATGAGACGCAAGTAGGCGGTTTAAACCATTTACGAGTCGCATTTGGCCGACAGCCGGGAGTCGAGCCCCAACGGGGCGCAATTTGAAAGCCCAGGGTGTAACCCTGGGAAAACCGATCCACCTTTTTGGCAGAGCCCTGAAAGGGCGGAACCAATTCGCGAACGTTTCGCCCATTCAGGGCTCTGATTTTTCGCGGGCCGATTTCCCGGGGCGTTGCCCCGGGCTTTCTACCGGCGCCCCGTTGGGGCTCAAGACCAGCAGTCCGATTCATTTGTCCTCACCGTCCAAAAGCGATTCGCAATTGGTATTAAACCGTCGACGGGAATGCGCCTGGCCTTGGCCTTCGGCAGTTTCTCTTGCGATCCATCGCTCCCGTCGCGTCTATGATCGTCTCCGAATTGATCCTCCCATGATTGATCGACGTGAATTTCTCACCGGCAGTTTCGGCGCGACCCTCCTCGCCGCCCTGCCGGCCGACCTCCTGGCGGCGGTAGGAAATCCGCCGTCGGAGTCCCGCTGGGATCCGGGCCGGGTCACGCATCTGCTGCCGACGGTCAGTGATACCGCGCTGCTCATCAAGGCGTCGTTCGTATCGCCGCTGGCGGCGCCGCCGGTTCTGCGCCTCACGCCCGGCGCGACCGCGGTGCGCGGGCGGCCCAATGATACGCAGGGCCGTTTCTGGCAATTCCGCGCGGAGGGCCTCAGCCCGGGCCGAAGGTATTTGCTCGCCTTGACCGCCTCCGATGAAACGTCGCTGTGCCAGCCCTGGGAGCTGTCGACGTTTCCGTCTCGCGAAGCCCGGCCGGAGCATTTCCGGGTTTTGATTTTCACCTGCGCCGGCGGTCACGAGCAACTGCCGACGGGTTTTTTGTCCGCGGCCGTGCGGAACCGACTGCTACGTCGCGGGCTTTCCTTTGGACCGCAGGCGGTCGTGGCCAACGGCGATCATGTCTATTGGGATCTGCTGGCACCCCGGGGCAGCGTGAATCTCGGGGCGTCGCCCGAGGCGGCGCGCCTCGCCGGAAAATTCGACCGCTCTGCACTGGTGTTTGGCGAGAACAACGAGACGGTGCTGAAACTCGCCGCGGGACCGCAGATCATCCCCGTCTATGGCACCGACTTCCGGTCGACGCCGGTGTTTTTCCTGCAGGACGACCACGATAATTTCGACAACGACGAGGCGACCGACGAGATCGTCACGTTTCCACCGTCGACGTTCATGCTGCGGCTCGCGCGCGCGACCCAGCGGTTGTATTATCCGGAATTCCTGCCCGATGCCGACCGACCGCGCGGACTGCCGTGGTCCGAGGGGGGAGCGGATGCGGTGTCCGAGAGCTTCGGGACGATCCGCTACGGGCGCCTGGCGGAAATCAATCTCTACGATGTCCGGCGCACGGGCACTCTCGCGGGGCCCAGCGCGGTGTTCGTCGATCCTGAAGTTGAAAGCTGGTTACGTGGCCGCGCCGCCTCCACCGACGTCACCCATCTCGTGCATGTCCCCTCGAATCCGCCGGGCTGGAGTGCCGGCAAATGGGGCGAGTGGTATCCGGACATCCTGGGCGCGGACAAGAAGCTGACGACGTCGGTGCCGAAACCTTACTGGCAATCGGGCTGGCTGCGGCAGCACGATCGGCTGATGCAGTCGCTCTCGACGATGAAGCAACGGATTCCACTGATCATCAGTGGCGATCTCCATGCGGTCGGCATCGGTCGGATGCTGCGGGCGGGCGCGCTCGATTTTCAGGCCAATCCGATCACGACCGTGCTGGCGGGGCCCATCGGCACCAACCCGGGCGGCTGGCCTTCGGCTTTTCGGGGCGTCGGTCCGACTCCGCCGGCGCACCTCGATCTGCGCGAAGAGGTCAAACCGATCGAGCAGCACGGTTTCACGATCGCGGATTTTCATCCCGATCGGATTGTGCTCCGATTCTTCAAGTGGGATGTGCGGACGCAGTCGCCGGAGGAGATCGATACGTTGAACCCTTTTCACACCACCACGCTGGGGCGCCCCAGTTAGCCTGCAGATTTCACCCTGCCGGCGCGCGATCTTTTGCCACCGAGGACACGGAGCCCAGCCAGCGAGAGCACCGAGCAGCGAGGCGATGCGACCGAGGTCGTGAGCGGCGAGCCGTTCGACGAGAGGAGCGAACCGGTAGTGGGGCTCATTTTTTGAGTAAAGCGCTCCACCAAACGCCGCCGGCTATTTCACGACCGTCGGATTGGGCGGCGACGCGAGCGAGGTGACGTAGGCGGCGATCGCCACCAGATCGTCGCCCGTCAGGTTGGCCACGACCGGCTGCATCAACGGCGCCGACGCGCCCTTTCGCGTGCCCCGCTGGAGATCGTAAATCTGCCGCACCAGATAGCTGGGCGAGCGGCCGGCGATTCCCGGCACATCGGCCAGCCCCATGAGATCCGGCCCGTGGCAGGTGCCGCAGGCGACCGTCTTGCCCGGCACAATTTTGCCATCGACGACGCTCATGCCACCGGTGGTCACTAACGCTTCGCCCTTTTTGAGGCTGCCCACCGGCACGTAGGCGATGAAGCCCGAGCGTGGATTGCGCACGCCTTCGGATTGCTCCTCGTCTTCCGGCACCTCGATGATTCGCCCGGCGATCGGCTCCGTCCGCGCCGTCTCGAGGGCGAGAAACAGGTTGCCCACAATTCGCGTCCTCGGCACGAGGTCGGTCTCGACCACCCTCGTCCACGGGGTCCACTTCATCGCCCCGAAATACTCGGCCGCGGTTTTCAGTTCGTCATCGGTCATGGCCTTCGCCAACGCGATCATGGTGGGAGTATTCGGCTTTCGCGGATCGACCGTCGATCGCAGGCCATGGCGGAAATCTTCGATCTGGCGGATGAAATACGCCACGGGGAGCCCGACGACCGGAGCGTTTTCCGGGCGCCCCTTGCCGGTGGGCAAGTGGCACGAGGCGCAGCCGCGCGCCGCGTTGCCCAGACTGGCGGAACCATGCGCGATGATGGGGGCCATCGGCGGATGGTCGCCGGGAAACCAATCGATCACGTTGCCGCCGTCGCGGATATCCACCCTCGAATAGGTCGCGCTGCTCCCCTCGACGTGCCGCGGCTTGGTCTGCTCACGCGGATCTTCATTCGGGCGCAGGTTCCGGCTGGGCGGGCTCTGCGGCGTCGCCTTGTCGCCGGGGGCCGGCGGCGTGCTGAAGCCATACGCCCACAACGGCTCGGGTTCAGTCGCGGCGTGAATCAGCGCAGTGCTCTGCGTGAGCGTCCCAAGGGCCAGCCAGGCGGCGAGCAGCTGCCGCCTCACTTGCCTGCCGGCCGGTGGGTGGTCGATGCGCTGGCCGACAAAAAATAGATGCATGGCTGGTTTGGAGTGATGCTCGATTTTGAAAGGCCAACGAAAATGGACGTTCCCGCCAAGTTGCCGTCCGCCCAGGGACGGTCAAGCGGCTGTCGGCTCGGTCGCCTATCGGCTTGTCATGGCGGTGGAGGGCGTGACTAATTCCCGGCCTCTCCTGATCGTCGTTGTGCGTCTTCCCCGAACTCATCTCCTGCAGATTGGAATCCTCGCGTGGCTGCTGCCGTGGCCGGCGCTGGCCGCGGAACCGCCGGCCGCCATCGTCGACTATGTGACCTCAGTGAAGCCGATCCTCACGACGCGTTGCTACAAGTGTCACGGCGCGTCGCAGCAAAAGGCCGGCTTGCGCCTCGACACTGCGGCGATGTTGCGGACCGGGGGGGACACCGGCAGCGGCTATGTGGCGGGTGAGGCCGAAAAAAGCCTGCTGCTCCAGGTCATTACGGGTGCGCATGACGACATCGCGCCGATGCCATATAAGAAGCCACCACTCCCCGCCGCGGAAATCGAAGTGATCAGGCGTTGGATTGCGCAGGGCGCCCACGCACCCGCGGCCGAGGAGCCGGAGAAAACCAAACACTGGGCTTTCGTTCCGCCTGAGCGCTCGCCGCCGCCCGCGGTGCAGGACGCTGCCTGGCCGCGGCACGACCTCGATCGCTTCGTGCTCGCGCGGCTCGAGGCGGAAGGCCTGCGCCCCGCGCCCGAGGCGGAAAAGGCCACGCTGCTCCGGCGGGTCACGCTCGACCTGATCGGCTTGCCGCCGACCCTCGCGGAGGTGGACGCGTTTGTGGTGGATCGCGCGCCCGGCGCCTATGCGCGGGTGGTGGAACGGCTGCTGGCGTCGCCGCATTTTGGCGAACGGTGGGCGCGGCCGTGGCTCGACGTCGCGCGCTACGCCGATTCCAACGGCTACTCCGTCGACGCTCCGCGGCAGATTTGGAAATACCGCGACTGGGTCGTCGGCGCGCTGAACCGCGATCTCCCCTACGATCAATTCGTGATCGAACAACTCGGCGGCGACCTCCTGCCGAACCCCACCGTCGATCAGAAGGTCGCGACCGGCTTCAACCGCAACACGCAGATCAATCAAGAGGGCGGCATCGACCCCGAGCAGTTCCGCATCGAGTCCGTGCTGGACCGCGTGAGCACGTTTGGCACCGTGTTTCTCGGTCTCACCGTCGGCTGCGCGCAATGCCACGACCACAAGTTCGACCCGATCAAGCAGCGCGAATACTACCAACTCTACGCGATCTTCAACAACTCCGCCGACGACGGCCATGGCAAGAACGCCCCCGGCAGCACGCTCGCCTTTGCCAGTGAAAACCCGGCCGACGAAGCGGCGATGCGCGAGTTGGAGACCCAGCAGGCCGCGTTCGAAAAATTTCTCGATGCGCGCAGTGCTCCGGTGGTGGCGTGGTTTTCCGCCCTCGACGGCCTGGGCAAAACCAATCTCGGCGGCACCGCCCGCGAAGCCCTCGATGTCGCGTGGACTGATCTGACCTTCGCGCAGAAGCGAGCGGTGTTCGCCGCCGACCCGCAGGCCGAGCCCGAATTCAAGACCCGCAACCAAAAATTCAGCGCGCTGGAACGCAAAGCCTCCCGGCGGCTCACCACCCTGGTGATGTCCGAGCTGAAGACGCCGCGTGAGAGCACGATCTTTATCAAGGGCGACTTCACGCGCCGCGGCGATCCGGTGCAGCCCGGCACGCCCGCCATCCTCCCGCCCATGGCCGTCGCCACCCCCAACCGCCTCGATCTCGCGCGCTGGCTTTTTCAGCCCGAGCACCCGCTCACCGCCCGTGTAATGGTGAACCGCATTTGGCAGCAGTATTTCGGCCGCGGCCTCGTCGAAACCGAAAACGATTTCGGCACGCAAGGCCTCGCCCCCTCGCAGCCCGAACTGCTCGATTTTCTCTCCACCGAGTTCATCGCCCAAAAATGGAGCATGAAGGCCCTCCACCGCCTCATCGTCAGCTCCGCCACCTACCGCCAATCCTCGCGCGAACGCCCCGACCTCCACGTCGTCGATCCGCTGAACAAGTTTCTCGCCCACCAATCGCGCCTCCGCCTCGACGCCGAGATCGTCCGCGATGTGGCCCTCGCCGCGAGCGGCCTCCTCGCCCCCCAACTCGGTGGTCCGCCGGTCTACCCGCCGCAGCCCGACGGCGTGATGAACCTCGGCCAGTCGAGCCGTCCGTGGATCGCCAGCACCGGCCATGATCGTTATCGCCGCGGACTCTACACGCACTACTGGCGCGCGACGCCGCATCCCGCCGCCGCCGTCTTCGACGCAGCCGACAGCTTCAGCGCCTGCACCCGCCGCCTGCGCTCCAACACCCCGCTCCAAGCCCTCACGCTCCTCAACGACCAGCAGTTCTTCGAATTCGCCGGGGCCCTCGCCAAACGCGTGCTGGCCGAGGGCGGCAACGACGACTCGGCCCGCCTCGATTACGCTTTTCGCCTCTGCGTCGCGCGTCCGCCGGCGCCGAAAGAGCGCACGCGTCTCCTCGCCCTGTTGGCCGACCTCCGCACACCTCGCGCGACCGATCCCGCCGCCTCTGAAGCGGAAGCGTGGACGACCATCGCCCGCGTCCTCCTGAATCTCGACGAAACCATCACGCGCGAATAATCCCATGCCGCCCCTCCCGCCTTTCGATCCCGCGCAACACTTCGGCCACGTCACGCGCCGCCATTTTTTTAGCCGCTGCACGATGGGCCTCGGCGGCATTGCCCTCGCCTCGATGTTGGGCGAGCGCCACCTCCTCGGGGCCGACGCCAGCTCACCCTCCTCGGCGCCCAGCGGCCTGCCCAACCCCATGGCGCCCCGCGCGCCGATGTTCGCCCCGCGCGCGAAGAACGTCATCTTCCTCTTCATGGCCGGCGGCCCGAGCCAGCTCGAGCTCTTCGATTACAAACCCCGCCTCATCGAGCTCAACGGCCAACCCGTCCCGCCGTCGCTGATCGAGGGCAAGCGCTTCGCCTTCATGGACACGAGCCATGGCACCAAACTCCTCGGCACGCGGCGCGAGTTCAAGCAGCACGGCAAGAGCGGCGCGTGGGTGTCCGACCTTTTCCCCCACACGGCCGGGATCGTCGACGACCTCACGATCGTCAAATCCTGCGCGGCCGAGCTCTTCAACCACGCGCCGGCGAAACTATTCATGAACACCGGCTCGGGCCAGTTCGGCCGCCCGAGCATGGGTGCCTGGGTCACCTACGGGCTCGGCAGCGCGTCGCAGGACCTCCCCGGCTTCGTCGTCTTGCAATCCGGCTCCCGCGGCCCGCGTGGTGGCGGCGTCAACTGGGGCAGCGGTTTCCTGCCGACGACGTTTCAGGGCGTGCCCCTGCGCGGCCACGGGGACCCGATCCTCAACCTCACAAACCCCGCCGGCATCACCGCCGGCCGCCAGCGTCAGGCCATCGACGCCATCCGCGATCTCAACCTTTCGCGCGCCGTCGAGACCGGCGACCCCGAGATCGCCACCCGCATCGCCTCTTACGAGATGGCGAGCCGCATGCAGTCGAGCGCGCCGGAACTCATCGACCTCAGCAAGGAGAGCGCCGCCACCCTCAAACTCTACGGCGTCGAGCAAGATCGACCCTCCTTCGCTCGCAACTGCCTCCTCGCCCGCCGCCTGGTCGAGCGCGGCTCCCGTTTCGTGCAGCTCTATCACACGAATTGGGACAGCCACGGGGGCCCGAAAGAAAACCTGCAAAGCGATTTCGAAGAGCGCTGCCGCGAGGTGGACCAAGGCCAGGCCGCCCTCGTGCAAGACCTCAAAGCCCGGGGTCTCCTCAAAGACACACTCGTCATCTGGGGCGGCGAATTCGGCCGCACCCCGATGGGCGAAAACCGCGTCACCACCGGCCGCAACCACCACATCGACGCGTTTACGATGTGGTTCGCCGGCGGCGGCACGAAAGCCGGCACCGTGATCGGCGAGACCGACGAACTCGGATTTAACTCCGTCTCCGATCGCGCGCACGTCCATGACATCCATGCGACGATGCTCCACCTCCTCGGCTTGGATCACACGAAGCTCACCTTCCGTTTTCAAGGCCGCGACTTCCGCCTGACGGACGTGCACGGTAAGTTGCTGACGAAGTTGTTGGCGTGAGCCCGCGTAGGGGGAGCTGGACGGCGGCGATTCCACCCGGCCCGTTCGACCGCTTCTGACTGCTCCGCCATGGGAGCGGGTCCGCGCGAGCCTGCGGGTCGCCGCGCCCCATCAGCCCATCGGCCTCACTTCGCCGGCGCCTTCGTGCGCAGCGTTGGGCCGTCGACCCAGCGGGCCGGGATGGTCGTCGTCGAGGGCCAGTCGGGGATGCCGGTCTCGTTGCGATGAAGCTGGGCGATGAGCAGCTCGGTGGCGCGGGCGCCGAGCGCGCGGGGCTGGAGATCGAGGCCGGCGCATGGCCGGGTTTTCATGAGGACGTTGAGGCTGACGAAGCCGTGGGTGACGGGCAGATCGGCGCCGCAACTCTCCATCCAGTCGATGGCCTCGGTGTGGTGCGCGAGGACGACGTCGGGTTTGTAGCGGCGGAACCAGCGGGCGAATTCCTCGCGGGTGAACGTCTCGACGATGAGCGGCGGCAGCGGGCGGATGGCGGGATGGCTTTCCTGAAACGCGCGAAACGCGGCGCCCCAGCGATATTGGAGCCGTTCGTCCTGACGTTTTTGCAGCAGCAGGCCTGGCCGGTGGTAACCGAGGACGGCGAGGCGCTGGAGCGCGGCGAGCAGCGAGCGGTAGTGATCGGAGCACACGGAATGCAGCGCGGGCCGCTCGATGATGTAGTCGGTGTAGATGCCGGCAAAGCGCGACCAGTCGAGGTTCGACAAATCCGGTTCGTCCCAGGCGGGCAGCAGGATGACCCCATGGATGCCGCGGGACTGGAGGATGGAATCGAGCCGTTGCACGAAGACCCCCGCGTGGCCGACGGCGAATTTTTCCACCTTGAAGCCGAGCTCGGTCGCGCGCGCCTCGGCACCGAGCACGAGCTCGCGATGAAAGCGGGCCGCGTAGCCGGGGCGGTCGGGCTCGTTGAAATCCACCGCCGCCAGCACGCCGCGAAAGGCGGTGCCGCGCGAGCGCCGCAGCTCGGACATGAGCGCACCCGCGAGGGGATTGCGCCGGTAGCCGGCCTCCTTGGCCGCCTGCTTCACGCGGGCGGCGGTGCCGGGATCAACGCGCGGCGAGCCGCGCAACGCATCGGAGACGGTGGTGCGCGAGAGGCCGAGGGTGCGGGCCAGCGAGCGAAGAGTGGGGGCGGTCGAGGCCATGTTCGGACTGTCCGAGATTTTGCCGACCCAGGTAGAAGGCAACGGTTTTCCGGAGCGCCGACGCGAGTGGACGGCCCGCCGGCGCGACCCGCGATCGATCCGGGCCCACAGTTAGCTCGCCGCGGCGGCGGTCGCGTTGCAGGTTTCCCCGCCCCCTTCACCCAGTATGACCATCGGCAGCCTGAACCTCATCGATCTCGCCATCGTCGTCGCCTATCTCGCGACGGTCGTATACATCGGCAAGCGGGCAGCGTCCGCCACCAAGAGCGAGGACGGGTTCTTCCTCGCTGGCCGCAAGCTGGGCAAGCTCTACCAGTTCTTCCTGAATTTCGGCAACGCCACCGAGCCCCAGGGCGCTGTCAGCACCGCCAGCTTTGTTTACCAGCAGGGCGCGCCAGGGGCATGGCTCTCGTTTCAGACGGTGTTCATGAATCCCTATTTCTGGTTCATGAATGTCTGGTTCCGCCGGGTGCGGCTCACGACGCTGTCGGACTTGTTCGAGACGCGCTACGTCAGCAAGAAACTCAGCCTGTTCTACGCCCTGTTCCAAATCCTCGTGGCCTGCGTGTTCCTCGGCTTCGGCAATGTCACCGCCTACAAGATTGCCTCGTCGCTCGTGGTGAAGCAGGACGCGCAGTGGACCGCCGAGGATCGCGCTTCGGTCGAGGGCTATCGCGAGTTGAAGCGGTTGGATAAACAACACGCGACCGCCCCGTTGTCTGGCGAGGCCAAGGCGCGGCTGGACAACTTGCGCGACCGCAACACGCGGGGCGAACTACACAGCTACATCACGGTGCTGAACGACATCATGTTCTATGTGGTGTTCGGCATCATTGTCGGCGCCTACATCGTCATGGGGGGCATGGCCGCCGCCGCGGTCAACGAGGGCCTGCAGAGCGTCCTCATCATTGTGTTCTCGCTGCTGCTCATCCCGACGGGCCTTCATGCCATCGGCGGCTGGTCGGCCCTGGCGGGCAAGGTGCCCGCGCAGATGTTCAGTCTCTTCGGCTCGGGAAACACTGACCAGTTCTCAGTCGTGGGGCTGGGCGCGATCTTCCTCGTCAGTGTCGTGCAGAACGCCGGGCTCAGTCACAATATGGGGATCTGCGGCTCGGCGAAGGACGAGTTCGCCGCGCGCTCCGGCGTTTCGGGCACCTACCTGAAACGTTTCATGATTATCCTCTGGGCCTTTGCCGGCCTCATCGCCGTCGCGATGTTTGGGGTCGGCGGTCTGGCGGATCCCGATGCCACGTGGGGCGCCATGTCGAACAAGCTCCTTGGCCCCGGTCTGATCGGCCTGATGCTCGCCGGTGTCCTCGCGGGCACGATGTCGACCCTGGCCGCCAAGGCGCTCGCCATTTCCTCGCTGTTCGTCCGGAACGTCTACCGCCAGATCTGGCCCGACATCACGCAGGCGCAGGGCGTGTTCTACGCCCGGTGCACGATCGTGGCCGTGCTGGTGCTGGGCACGCTCGCAGCCCTGACGATGGGCAGCTTTTTCTCGATCGTGAAGATCGTGCTCAAGGTGAACATTCCGTTCGGCGCCGCCGTGCTGCTGACGTTCTGGTGGCGGCGCGTGACGGCCCCGGCCGTGTGGTGGTGCGTCGTGCTGTCCACGCTCACGATTCTCGTGATCCCGCGGGTCGCCTCGGCCATCCCCGCGCTGGCGACGCACGCGACGCTCACGCAGATGAGCACGAAGCCGGGCGTCGGGGTGTATTTCGAGAGCGTCGTCCACCAGAAAGCCAATGACCTCACGTCCCCGCTGATGGCCAAATCGGGATTCCTGAGCAACGAGTTCAACTTCGAGGCGTGGGTGGTCAGCCAGTTCGGCGTCGATGTGCCGGCTCTGAGCGTGTCGCAGCGCTTCACTCTGCAGTTCTTTTTCGACGGACTCTTTCCGTTCGTGGTGCTGGTCATCGCCAGCCTGCTGACGCGTCCGACCGAGCCCAAAATCGTGGCGCAGTTCTACGGCACGATGAAGACGCCGGTCGGTGCCACGCCCGAGTTGGAAGCGGGGGCCGTGGAGGAGACGCGGCGGAACCCGGCCCGCTTCGACCACACGAAGCTGGTGCCCGGCTCCAATTGGGAATTTTGCAAATGGGACCGGGTCGATACCATCGGCTTTCTCGGCTGTTGCGCGCTCTCGGCGACGATCGTCGGGATTTTTCTCGGCCTGTTGCGCTGGGCCGCGCCCGGTTGAGCCGATGGTGTGCTCCGGGATTGCGTGGCGCCTCGCCTCGCCCCCATCGTGGTTGACCTCGCCGGCCATGCACCGCTGCTCCCAGCTCCTCCGTATCTCTGCGCTCGCACTGCTCGCCGGCTGGGCGATCGCCGCCGAGGTGCCCGGGCCCATCGCCCCCGGCATCGTCGAGCTGCCGAAGTTTGAGGTCGTGGACAGCCGCGTGCTGCCGCCGCCCGAGAAATGGCACTACGCGGCGATTCCCGGCTTCGAGGTCCTTTCCAGCATTTCCGCGCGCGAGACGAAGCGGTTTGTCAGCGATTTTCTGCTGCTCCAGTCGGCCGTCGGCGCGCTCATGCCCGGGCTCAACCGCCCCAGCGTCGCCGTGCCCACCAGCCTCATCCTGTGCGGTCGCGGCCAGGGATTCGATCGCTTCCTGCCTGCCGATCGCGGCGACGATACCTACCGCACCAACAGCCTCTTCTTCGACGATCCCGAGCGCGGCGCCATCATCGTCGATTTTGTGTTGAGCGAGCTGATGCTCGCCGACAACACGAGCATCGAGGCCGATCCGTATCGCAGTTTCTACAAGGAGTATTTCCGCCACCTCATCCGCCAGCAGATGGGCCGCCGGCCACCGGCGTGGTTCGAGGAGGGCCTTGTCCAGATGTTCTCCGCGATCGATTTCAACAAGAAGTGGATCACGTTTGCGCAGATCGACGGGAAGGAAACCGACTTTAACCAGCTCCTGTCGCAACACGGATTGATGCCGCTCTCCGAAATGCTGGCGCGCGAGGTCGTCATGGCCGATACGTTCTGGTCGGCGCAATGCTACGCCTTTGTCCACCTGTGCCTCTATGGGCGCGGCCAGAAATACCAGGCCGGCTTCCTGCGGTATCTCGGGCGGCTCGGCAGCGAGCTGCCGAGCGAGGATCTGTTCATCGCGTGCTTCAAGGTCAGCTACAAGGAAATGGGGCTCGAGCTACGCGGCTACCTGGACTTCACCGACCACAAATACATCCAGCTGACGGCGAAGAAAGGGCAGGCGCTGCCCGACCCGCCACCCGTCGCGCTGCGCGACGCCACCGAGGCCGAATCGGGCCGCATCGTGGGCGAGGCGCTGCGCCTCGGTGGCCATGGCAACGCGGCGCACCTCGCGCTCATCGCGCCCTACATCCGCGGCTCGCGTGAGCCGGAGTTACTGGCGGCGCTTGGGCTCGACGAACGGGTCGCCGGCCACGATGACCGCGCGCGAAAATTTCTTGAGGCCGCCACGCAGGCCGCCGCCCGGCGCCCCCGCGCCTACCTCGAACTCGCCCGCCTGCGCCACACCGCCGTCACGCAGGCCGTCGCCAGCCGGGCAGACCAACGCCTCAGCGAAGCGCAGGTGGCCGACGTGCTCGAACCCCTCGCGGCCGCTCGCAGCCTGCCGCCGCCGATGGCCGAGATCTTCGAACTCGCGGCCGAGGTGTGGAGCCGCAGCGCGCGCCCGCCGGGCCGCGAGGATTTGCAGCTCATCAACCAGGGCGTGAATTATTTTCCCCGCCGCCCGCTCCTCCTGGTGCGCGCCGCCGAGCTGAATCTGCGCCACGGCGACCCGGAGGACGCGCGCAAGATCATCGACCACGGCCTGCGCGTGATGGGAAACTCGCCCGCGCGGCTCGCGCTTGAAGGCCTGAGCAAGCAACTGCCGCCGGAGTCGGCCACCGCGCTGCTCGCCCCCCAGTCGCCGTCGCCACCACCATCGCCAACTCGAACGACGACCCCGACCGCGACGCCGACGCCGTCTGGGGCGGATCTGCTGCGCGCCCCCCTGAAACAGATAAGATGAGCCCCAGTTTTTTGTGATCCACCAAGCCTTCGTCAGGTCCGTGCCTCCCGGGTCCAGGGCCGAATCCGAACGCCGTCCCCGCTCGTGACCCAACCGGGCTTCCTGAGCAACGAGTTCAACTTCGAGGCCGGGCTGGTCGGTGCCACACCCGGGCTAGCGCGGTGAGGGTGGAGGAGATGCGCCGCAACCCGATCCGCTTTGACCCCACGAAGCTGGTGCCAGGCTCCGACGGGGAATTTTGCCAAGGGGCCGAGTCGAGCCCATCGACTTTCTCGGCGGTTGCGCGCGGTTCACGGGATGAAACCGCTTTTTACTCGGAAACGGTCGCCGGCTGCACTCGTCTTATCGTTCAATGAAACCCGCAAAGCCCGGCCCTTGGTTGATGTTGGCTCTCGCCCGGCGAGTGGCGGCGCTGCTCGTGATCGTCGCGCCCGCGTTCGGTGCCGACGAGGCGCCGGTCGGCCCGATCATCGAGCTGCCGAAATTCGTCGTCACCGACTCCCGCGAGCTCCCGCCCCCCGAGGCGTGGCGTTATGCCGAGATTCCGGGCTTTGAGATTCTCACCAACGCCTCCGACAGAACCACGCGGCGCCTCATCAAGGATTTCGAACTCTTCAAAGAGGCGCTCAGTCTCATCTGGCCAATCCCGAATCGCGCCGGCGTCCCCACGTCACTCATTCTTTCCGCCCGGGGCGCAAAGTTCGATGGGTTCGTCCCCGCCGGCACGTCCCGCGCCGACCGCTCGCTCGCCAGTATTTTTCTCAAAAACCAGGAGCAGACCGCGATCGTCATCGATCTGGCCTCGTCGACGTTGAACCTCCTCGCTTACGACACCACCAACGACTCCGCGACCGGCACCGACTCGAGTCTCCTCTCGGTCGATCACGACAAACAGCTCTACCGCGAATACGTCCACTACCTCCTGAGCAAAAGTGAGCCGCGCTTCCCGGCCTGGTTTGAAGAAGGCATGGCGCAAATCATCATGGCGATGAAGGTGGACCGGAAATACATCGTCTTCGGCAAGATTGAGGATCCGAACACCATTTCCGCGCAGGCTGGCGCGGTTGCGGCGATGAATGCCTTGACGGCCGCCGACGACCCGACCGGGCTCCAAATCGCGGGCGCGCCCGCGGAGGACCGTGACTTTAATGTCGCACTCCAGCGCCGCCCGCTGGTCCCGTTCCCCAAGTTTTTCGCGGTCGCCTCCGACTCGCCGGAAGCGATCAATCCTCTCGGGAACAACGTGTGGGCCAAGCAATGCTACGCGTTTGTCCACCTCGGCCTGTATGGCCACAACCGGCGTTTCCAAAAACCGTTCGCCACTTTTCTCCTGCGCCTGAGCAAGGAGCCGGTGAGCGAGGAACTCTTCAAGGAATGCTTTGGGATGGACTACAAAAAAATGCTCAACGAGCTCCGGAGCTACATCGACTTCACCAATTACAAGCATCAGGAATACACCATCAAGGGCGACGGTCTGGTCGTGGCGCCGCCGCTCGTGCTGCGCGATGCGACCCAATCCGAAGTTGGCCGGATCAAGGGCGAGGCACTGGCGCTGGGCGGACATTCGGCGGCGGCGCGAGCGGAGTTGATCGCGCCCTATATTCGCGGAGAACGCGATCCGCAGCTCCTGGCGGCCCTCGGCCTCCAACAGCATGCCACCGGGCAGGACGATCACGCCCGCAAGTTTCTGGAGGCCGCCACCACGGCCAAGGTCGTGCGTCCCACCGCCTACCTCGAACTCGCGCGCTTGCGCTACGCCGACGCGCTGGCGAAGCCCGGCACGGCGGGCGGAGAGTTTTCCGCCACGCAGTCGGCGCAGGTGCTCGACCTGCTCCTCGTGGCCCGCAAACAGCCGCCACCGACGGTGGCGGTTTACGAGCTGATCGCCGACACCTGGGCGCACAGTGCCGCGAAGCCGAAGCGCGACGACGTCGGACTGCTCGTGGAGGGCGTGCAGCTTTTTCCCCATCGCCTCCGGCTCATGTATCAAACCGCCGTGCTCTCCGTGGACGCCGGCATGAACGACGTCGCCACGTCGCTCGTCGACTACGCTTTAAAGGTCGCGCCCGACGTGAAGACGAGGGAGTTGTTCGAGAAACTCAAAGCCGCGCTGCCGGCGCCCGAGTTGGTCTCGATCAGTCCGGGGCCCGCCCCCGTTAATCCGAAGGGCCGTTGAGCGCGCTCCATTTGTCTTTGCGCGACACGCGAGTGGTGAAGCAATCCATCTGAATCCGAACCCCCGCCCGTCACCATGATCAGAAAATCCTTCGTGATGAGCGTGCTGCCTGGTCACGAGCTTGAGTATGAGCGCCGCCACCGCCCGATCTGGCCCGAGCTTGAAGCCATGCTCAAAGCGCACGGCGTGCAGAACTATTCCATTTTCCTGCACACCGAAACGCACCAGCTCTTCGCCTACGCCGAAATCGAGGATGAAGCGCGCTGGGCCGCGATCGCGAAAACCGAAGTCTGCCAGCGCTGGTGGAAACACATGGGCGACGTCATGCCATCAAACGCGGACCACAGTCCGGTCGCGCAAGGGCTGCAGGAAGTGTTTCACATCGAGCGAAGGTAGTCATCGCGAGACGATCCCGCCGTGACGGGACGGGCGTGGCGATCAAGCTGGATTGCTTCGGCGCGGGGCGCCTCGCAATGACAGGTCACTTCAACTTCGACCGTCACCCGGCCGGAGCTCGCAAAGAGTAACCTCGCTGGCCTAACCGGCCCAGTGGTTGACACTCAGCAGTGGGGGGAATTCACTCACACCGTGACTGCGACCGAAGTAATGAAGCAGATCGTGGCGTTGCCGCCCGGCGAACAGGCCGAGGTGATCCGCTTTGCTTATCGCCTCGATGCCGAGCGGAAGCTGAGCGGTCCGGAGTTGTCCGCTCTCGCCGAATGCATGGTCGCTTCGCCCGACGCCGGCGAAACGGCCCGCCTTCGCTCCGAGATCATGCGCGGCTTCTACGGCGGCACCCATGCCTGAGGTTCGCCGATAGAGTCTGCCGCCGGCCCTGCTCCAGCATTTGCTGACGCGGATCCAGCAACGCAGCATTTCCGCCGACCAGCTGGGTTTGCTCGCGGCGTGGCTGGACACCAACCCCGAGGTCCCCGCCGGCCAATGGTTCAAGCGGTTTCCGGGCATGATCGTTTGCGGCGAGGGTGAATGGGTGAAAACGTTCCTGACACTGGCGCAGACGCCGGTCGGAGAGGAAGCGTTGTAGTCGAATGGTTGAGGACGAAGCCCGCTGGGCCGCGATCGCGAAAACCGAAGTCCGCCAGCGCTGGTGGAAACCCATGGGCGACGTCATGCCGTCAAACGCGGATCACAGCCCGGTCGCCCACGGACTACGCGAGGTGTTTCACCTCGAGTGACGGAATCATTTCAGCCACTGCGCGAGCGGGAGTTTCTGCTCGCGCATCTGCGCGACGGCGAGTCCGGCGACGTGGACGGCGCCGGACTCGCCGAAGTGGGTATTGTCCTGCGCACCTTGCGGGAGCTGCTCGAATTTGCCCGGCTCGATCCACATGAAAAATTGTTTCGAAGGCTCGTCGCCGACGTTTTCCAACCACTGGGCGGTCGCGCGTTGGAGATCCAGCAGCGGCACATTCTCCTCCGTGGCAACGGCGCGGAGCGCATCCGGATAGGCACCGTGGGTGTCTCTTAGCTTCCCGGGCGGGCGGAAGCTTCGGCGACAGACCGGGGTGGCGAGAATCGGCGAGGCCTCCTTGGCGCGGACTTCGCGGATGAAACGACGGAGGTTGTCGGAAAACGTGGTCTTTGGGTCGGTGCCGCGCTTCGCATCCTCGATCTTCTCGTCGTTGTGGCCGAACTGGATGATCACGAAGTCGCCAGCGTGCAGTTCATCGACGATTTTCTGCCACCGGCCTTCGTCGATGAAGCTTTTCGTGCTGCGGCCATTCACGGCGTGATTGTGGATCATCGCCGGGTCGGAGAAGAAGCGCGGCAGCGCCTGGCCCCAGCCGTATTCCGGGAGGTCGGCGGGCTTGTTCGCCATCGTCGAGTCGCCGGCCATAAACACCCGGGGCGCGGCGTCGGTGGCGCGGAGGAGCGGAGTGGAGACGCAGGCGAGGAGGGAGAGCAGGGTGACGGCGAATGGTCGGAGGTCGGGCGGGACCGCTGGGCCCGCCGCGAACCAAGCACGGCGCGCCCAGCGGTCGCGCCCCACCCATGCGGCGATCTTTGTGGTCGGTATTTTTTCTGGGTTCATCTGGGTCATCCGCGGAAAAAATCGCCGCGAAATTATTTGTTCAACCACGGCAGGGTATCGAGATCGACGTTGCCCCCACTCAAAATGAGGCCGACCCGTTTACCGCGCACGTCGACCTTGCCTTCCTGGATGGCGGCGAACGGCACGGCGCCGGACGGCTCGACGACGACGCGGAGGGTCTCCCAGAGCCGCCGCATCGCCGCGACGATGCTGGCTTCGCTCACGGTCACGATGTCGTCGACGTGGGTGCGAATGAGCGCGAAATTTTCCTCGCCGATGGTGGTGCGCAGGCCATCGGCGATGGTGGCGACTTGGGCGAGCGGCTCGATTCGGCCGGTGCGAAACGCCGCGGCGGCATCGGCGGCGCCCGCGGGCTCGCACGCCACCACGCGCGCCGTTGGGGTAAGCGACTTCACGGCCACCGCCGTCCCGCAGAGCAGGCCGCCGCCGCCGACGGGACACAGCACAAGATCGAGACCGGGAGCGGCGACGTCTTCGAGCAGTTCGATGGCCGCCGTGCCCTGGCCGGCCATCACCCGGTAATCGGTGAAGGGGTGGATCAACGTCGCGCCCGTCTCGGCCACGATGCGCTCGCACGCGGCCTCCCGGGCCTGCTGAGTTGGTTCGCAAAATAAGATGCGCGGGCCGAAGCGTTCGACGTTGCGCACTTTGATCTGCGGCGTGTTGGACGGCATGACGATCACCGCGGGGATGCCCCGCAATTTCGCGGCGCGGGCTAGGGCGGCGGCGTGGTTGCCCGAAGAGTGCGTGCAGACACCGCGCGCGGCCTCGGCGGCGGTGAGCGAAAACACGGCGTTGGTCGCGCCGCGCGCCTTGAACGCGCCGACGTGCTGGAGGTTTTCGCACTTGAAAAACAGCGAGCCGCTCCACGCGGCGTCGAGCGCCTCGCTCGTCAGCACGGGGGTGCGGCGGATATGCGGGTGGATGCGCGTGTGTGCAGCGCGGATGGTGGCAAGGGTGAGGGACATTGGGAGGCGGGATGGATTGTCGGGCGCCGGCGTTCCGCGCCATGACAACCATGCCATGCGCGCAGCTTGCGCCGCGGCGCGCCGGTGTGCAATCTCGCGTGCATGGTTAAAAAACTTCTCCACACCCGGATGCGCGTGAACGACCTGGAGCGCACCGTGAAGTTCTACGAACAGGCGCTCGAGCTCAAGATTGCGCGCCGCAGCGTGTCGCCCCGCGGGGCGCAGATCGTATTTCTCGCGACGCCGCACAGCGACGAGGAAATCGAAATCTGCCAGATGCCACCCGGCGCACCGCCCGTGCAGGTGCAGCCGGACCTGATGCATCTCGCGTTCGAGGTGGAGGACCTCGCCGCGTTCACGGCGGCGATCGAGAAAAAAGGCTTCAAGCTGAGCGACGGTCCGACCAAGACCGGGAGCGGTTCGGTCATCGCCTTCATCGACGCGCCCGAGGGCTACGAGATCGAGCTCATCCAGCGGGCCAGGTGACATGAGTGCCGCCCCGGCAGTCGCGACCAACCGCTGGGCCGGGGCGTGGCCCGATGCGGTGGCGTTTGCGCTCGGGCTCGTCGTCGCAGGGTGGCTGGGCTGGAACACGACGGACCTCGTGTGGAGTTTGTGGCTGGCGAGTCTGACGGTCGGCTTTGCGATGATTATCTGGGGGGCGTTCAGTCCGGCGATGTTATGTTTTCGCGAGGGCCGCACGGGTGCGGGCGTCTTGGCGATCGTGAGTGGTCTCGCGATGGTCGCGTTTTTTGCCGTGCATTTCGGGGTCTTCCACTGGGCGCAGGCTGCAATCTTGAACACGATTCTGCCGCTGGATGGGAGCAGGGATTTTCCCGGGCTGCATCTGCTGGGCGAGGCAGTGCGGCGCTACGGGTGGTTCATCCCGGCCGCGGCGCTGGCGGAACGTCAGGGATTTCAATTGCAGGTCATACCGCCGGAACCACCGCGAACTTCGGTCAAGGCGGCGGACATCGCGGTGCGCAAGGCCCGCCAAGGCTACGGTTGGGTGGCGGTGATGACGCCTTACAAGAACGTCATCCGAATGCATCTGTTGATGATCTTTTTCGGCGTGGCGCATTTTTCGAAATTCGAGAGCTTCACCGCCTATGCGATCGTCTATGCAGTTTACTTTTTTCCGTGGCGGCTGCTGCGGCGCTGCTCGTGGGTCTCGCGGGCGAATGGCGGCGGCGGCGCGCTGAGCCCGTCGCGGGCGTTTTTGTGATCGGGATGGGATTGTTCTTCACTCTGCATTTTGTCGGCTTCAATTGGGTCGTGGCCTATGTGCTGCCGAACATCGCGCCGGTCGACGGCCTGCGCGGCGGCGTCTGGAGCGTGCGGTTTTGGTCGCTGCTGTTTACGCACTACTGGCCGATGCTGCTGATGACGGTAGTAACCGAGCGCGAGATGGTGCGGGGAGCGATGCGGCGGTTCGACCAAGTGGGGCCATATTTTCCGGTGATGCGCACATGGGTGATCTTTTTGCCGCTGGCCATGCTGTCGGTGTTGGGCGACGTGACGAAACTCTTCACGATCGATCACATTGGGTGCTACACCCTAGCGGCGCTGGCTTATTTTTCGCCGTGGCGGCTGGCGCCCCGGCCCACCGCCCCCGAGGGTCTGTAACCTATTGAGTTACAAATTTGGCTCGCGTGGCGCGACGCTCGAAGGAGAAGAGGTATTGTTGCGCAAGGCCGGCGAGCGGGCCGAAGTGCGCGCGGCCGAACTGGGCGACTTGGGCGGGCTTCCAGCCGTCGAGGCCGTAGCGGCGCGCGAGTGATTGCAGAATCCATGTGTCCACGGGGAACGCCTCGAGCCGGCCGGCACCGAAGAGGAGCACGCAGTCGGCGATTTTGTCGCCGACACCGGGCAGCGAGCAGAGGCGCTCCTTGGCGTCGGCATAGGGCAGGGCTTCCGTTTCCTCGAGCCAGCCGGGATGAGCGGCGAGAAATTGCGCGGTCTGATGAATAAATTTCGCGCGGAAGCCGAGCTGGCAGACACGGAGCGTGGCTTCCGGAATCGCGGCGAGCTCGGGCCAGGTGGGGAGGCGGTGGAGCGCGTTGTCCCCACCACGCTGGATTGGTTGCGCGGTAGCGCCGGAAAGCGCGTTGGGGACAACGCGCTCCACCACGGGTGCGCCGTGGCGCTCGGCGAGGAGCGCGAGCATCTGCTTGATCTGGACGATCTGCTTCGTGGCGCTGCACAGGAAGCCGAGGAGCGTTTCGCCAAACGGCTGACGCAAAATCCGCAGGCCGCGAAATTCCGCGAGGCAGCGCGCGAGATGGGCATCGCTGCGCCACGGCAGTGAGTCGGCGAGCGCGGCGAAATCCTGCTTGGTGGCGAAGTAGTCTGGCAGCGCCGTCGCGACCCGCGGCGCGAGAACGACGGGCGCAGACCACTCGAGCCGGTCGCCGGGTGCGAGTCGCAGACGTGCGACGTGGTCGGACCACCCGCCAAGCCAGCAATCGGCGGGTTCGCGTTGCCAGCGGAACGCCTGGCCACCGTCGAGGGTTTCGGCGAGGACGTCGGCTGTCTGGGGCGGCATGCCGGGGAGGACTTGCCAGGCGGACCACACCCGATCGGGTAGCGGAAGCCGTGAAGCTTTCGTTGGCGCCGAAACGCTCACGCGGCTCGCTACAGGCGGCATCCCGCTCACTTCGCGGGTTTTTCCCACAGGAAACTTTTTTGCTCGGCGAGCACGTGGCCGTCGGCGGCGAGGAGGGCGAGTTTCCACGCGACGGGGTGGGCCTTCTTTTCGCCGGGCCAGTCGGCACCGGTGAGGCCGAGTTGGAACGCCGCACCACCAGCGGGGGCGGTGACAGGGAAGGTGAACGTCTTCGGCTCCGGCGAGTCGGGCCGGATGATGTTCAGCACGAATTTTGCGTCGGCGAGTGCGGCGGGGTGGCTCACGCGCACGAGAAAATAGAAGCCGGCGCGCAGGTTGAGCTGCGTGCGGAGGATGTTCTGGCCGCCGGAGTTTTCGCCGCCGCCGAGATATTCGCTGATGCGGTCGAACGAATCCGCGTCGCGCCATTGCGGCCGGACCAGAGTGAACTCGGCTCCGGCCGCGCGCACGGTGACGAGCGAAGAGAGCAGGAGAGCGAGAGCGAAGAGGCGGCGCATCGGAAAAGATTGAACGGCGGCGTGACGCGGGACAATGAAATCAATTTTCCAGCCGCACGAACGGATAACGGTGCAGGCCGAGGGCGGCGGGGGCCCAGCCATGGACGGCGGGATGGGCGAGATAGGTCCGCGCACCGAAAAATACGGGAGCGATCGGCGTTTCGGCGAGGAGCATGGCCTCGGCTTGCTGAAAGAACTCGAGGCGTTGGGCGGCATCGGCGGTTTGGGCGGCCTGCTTGATGAGTTGATCGAACGAGGCGTTGGACCAACCGGTCATGTTGAAGCCGTTGCCGGTCGTATAGACCTCAAGGAAGCTGACGGGATCGGCGAAGTCGGCGATCCAGCGGGCGGTCGAGACGGTGTAGTTGAGCGACATCATATTTTGCAGCCACGTCTTTTGCTCCATCGCCGCGAGCGTGATTTTGATGCCGAGTTCGCGCAGCCACATGGCCTGGATGGCTTCCATCACCTTGGGGTGGATCTCGTCGTTGCGGACCTGCACTTCGACCGCCGGAAAGCCCTTGCCGTCGGGAAAACCGGCGGCGGCGAGGAGGCGGCGAGCCTCGGCAAAGTCGGTGGCCACCCGGGCGCGCGGAGTGTAGCCGGCACAATTGGGCGGAGTGTAGTGTTCGGCGGGCTCGCGGGTGCCGCGAAGGATGTTGCGGGCGATGGAGGCGCGGTCGATCGCGCGGGTCAGGGCCTGCCGGACCTGCGGATTGCTAAACGGCGCGCGCGTGGTGTTGAAGCGGAGGAAAAAAACTTCGAGAAACGGATCGATACGCAGACTGGCGGGGGCGCTCTGGCGGTAAGTGTCGACTTTGCTCAGCGGGAGTTCGGCGGTGAGGTGAAGCTGACCGGCCCGGAAATCTCGTTCCTCGACGCTCGGATTTTCAGTGGGAAAAAACACGATGCGCGCAACCGACGTGCGCGCGGCGTCCCAGTAGTGGGAATTTTTTTCGACGACGAGCCGGGCGTTGGGCTTCCATTCGGTGAGGAGAAACGGGCCGTTGCCGACGAGGTTGCCCGGGTTGGTCCAGGCCGTGCCGCGCCGTTCGCTGCCGCCGAATTTTGCGAGCACACGGACGTTCAACGGATACCACGCGGGCTGCGCCGCGATGATCGGCAGGTGGGGCGTGGGATGTTCGAGCACGACACGCAGCGTGTGGGCGTCGACTGCGACGGCTCCGACGTCGCTCGCATCCTTGAGCCGGCCGGTATTGTAGGCCTCGGCGTTCTTGAGCGGGTAGAGCACGTAGGCACCTTCCGCGGCGAGGGTGGGCAGAAGCATCCGGCGCCACGATTGCACGAAATCGTCGGCGGTCAGCGGTTCGCCGTTTGACCAGCGCGCGGCGGGGCGAAGATGGAACGTCCAAGTCAGCCCGTCGGCGGAGGTTTCCCAGCGCTCGGCGACGGCGGGGACTGCCTGGGAGGTCTTTTCATCAAACGCGGTCAGCCCTTCGAACAACGCGACACCGATGTTCATGTCGGTGTAGGCCGCCACAAGTTGGGGATCGAGGTGTTGGGGCTCGGCACCGTTGCCGAGGAGGAGCGTGTGGGTGCGGATGCCCTCCTCGACGGGCGTTTCGCGTTTGGTGCAGGCTGTGAGACTGAGAACGGAGAAGAGAAGACAGAGAACAGACAGGCGGAAACGCATGTCGCAGGAAAGCCCCGGTCAGCGCCGGAAGCAAAAATCTTTTCTAACAAAGCACCGGGCGCCGGGCGGCTCGCGGCGATCAGCGGCGGCGGCGGGTGGTGAGGGCGACGGCGACGAGGCCGAGGGCTCGGGGACGGGCGTGAAATTCAGCACCAGATTGTTGCCGCTCTGGGACAGGGAGAACTGGCCGCCGCCGAGCGGGTTGCTATTGGTGAACGAGGTGGTGTTGAGCGTGAATTTGTCCGCCGCGAAGCCGCTGATGCCCGTGGTCGTGAAGACGGTCCAACTGTAGTTGTTCGCGAAGCTAAAGCCCGAGAGAACGCCGGGATGGCCGCTGGGATCGAGGGCGTTGAGGCTGAGAGTGAAGCGGGTGGCGCTGTTCGTGTTGGCGGCGGTGATGTTGAGGATACCGCCGGAGATGTTCAGGAGATTGAGCGGGTCCCGAAAACTGGGCCAGGTGGAATGTTAGTTTGCTGCGTTGTTTGATGTGATGACTGCGGTGGTGGTTGGCAAGCCCAAGCGGAGGGACGGACCGGCTTGGCGGTCCGGCCCGGAGCTTGGGCTTGGTAAAGATTTTTCCGCGACGAAGCGTTGCGGAGCGAGATAGCCGAGCGAGCTGTGCGGCCGCTCG
>SIBG01000070.1 GCA_009695305.1 Opitutus sp.
GGAAAATCTTTACCAATCCCAAGCTCCGGGCCGGACCGCCAAGCCGGTCCGTCCCTCCGCTTGGGATTGCCAACCACCACCGCAGTCATCACATCAACCAACGCTGCGGACTAACATTCCACCTGGCCCAGTTTTCGGGACCCGCTCAGGCGCCATCTGGAATATTTCCGCTGGTGGCGGGCTCGGGAAACTTCTTGCCACTCCCCCCCGGGAGCGTGGACACTGCTCGTCGATTGCGATCACGCCAAGCACCACCACGCTAACACTTCGCGGGCTCACCCCCGCTTTTCGGACTACATGGACGACAACGCTCCCAAGGAGAATCCGCCCGCGGATTTCAATAAACTCGATCTGACCCAGCTTCAAAGCTTCAGCTTCGGCACGCAATGGACCCAGGACAAATCGTCCCCGTCCGACCGTCGCGAACGCGAGCCTGGGAGCGAGCGTCCACGCCGCGATGACCGTCGGGATGACCGCCGCGATGGTCCGGGCGGTGCGCCGGTGAGTCGTGATCGTCGCGCCTTTCGCAAACCCGCTGGTGCCCCCGGCAGTGAGGGCGGTCCAGGAGCTCCAGCCGCCCCGGGTGCGTCCGACCGCCGGGATCTTTCCGGTGGCGGTCAGCCGCGACGCGAGGGCGGCGGCGAATATCGTGGCGGTCCTCGCCGCGACGGCCCTGGGGGCGAGCGCGGCGGCCCGCGTTACGCCGGTCGGAGCGAGCAGTATGAACGGGGCCCGTATGAGAGCCCGTTCTTCAACGCTACATTCTATCCCGAGGACACGAGCTTCAACACCCTCGTTCAAACCATCCGGAAATCCTGCCGCACGATCGAATTGTTCGAGATTGCGCGCACCGTCGTCGACAAACTCGACCGCTTCGTTGTCGTCGTGACGCGCAAGACGCCGGTCTCCGGAGCGCCGTCAGCGGCCCGACCGGCGGCGGAAAATTCGGCCGCGGCCGCCGAATCCGCGGCCAGCGCCGCGAAGCCGGCGTTCTACATTTCCGTGCCCGACGCGCTGCCGTTCGAGAGCGACGAGGCGGCGGTGGCTCACGTGCTGGCGAATCATCTCGGCGCGTTCTTCGATACGGCCGAGGTCGAGGTCGATCCGCCCAAGGGGAATTATCAGGTCATCAACAAGTGTGGCGTCACGAGTGAACTGCTCGGCCCGCCGAATTACCACCGCTATAATCAAATCGTCCAGCAGCATCATGCGGCGAAGGTCGCCCGCATGGCGTTCGAGGCGTTCCGTAGCCGGATCGAGACCGTGCGCGATCCAGAAATCGTGAACCAGTGGATGGAGAAAATGAAGAAGACCACGCGCTACACGTGGAATCCAAAGATCAAAGCGAAGCCGGCCGCCGCGCCCACGACCGCCGCCGCCGCTCCGGTCGCGCCCGCGTTGGAGACGTCGGCGCCGGCCGCCGCCGTCGCTGAGCCGGCCGAAGCTCCCGCCGCCGCTCCGGTGACCGAGGCGCCCGTGGTCGCCCCCGCGCTGAGCTTCGACTCGCTCGAAGAGGCGCGCACCTACCTGCTCACGCAGGCGCGCGACAAAGTTGTGCGCACCTCCGACACCGCGCGTTTCCACGGCAAGATCGCCGAGACGATGCCGCCCGGCGAAATCCGCCGCGCCGTCGAGGGCGCGCTGGAGCGCCAGCGGAAATTTCCCCTCGATACGGCCAACGCGCTGCGCGGTCGCCTGCGCCGCGAGCACTTCACGATCTTCAAGAAGGGTTCGAAGGGCGTCTCCTATGTTTGCGCGGTGAAGCGCAAGTTCCGCGTGCCCGACCAGACCTTCGCCGATAGCATCGGTGCGCTCATCTCGTTCATCGAGGCCAATCCGATGATGCGCGCCAGCGAACTCCCGCGCAAATTTCTCGGCTTTGCCCCTGCCGCTCCCGCCGCCGCCCCGGCGGCGCCAGCCGAGACGCCGCCGAAAATTGAATCCACGCTGTCGGTCGATGACCGCGCGAAAATCTCCCGCCTGCAAGGCGACCTCACGTGGCTCGTGCGCGAAGGTTATGTGACCGAGTTTATCGACGGCCGCCTCTTTGCGCCGCCGCCGGTGGTCGAGGCGCGCAAGAAAGAGGCCGAGGCGGAAGAGCACGACCCGGAAAATTTCCCCGACGCACCGGTCGCTGCGCCCCCGGATGATCCCGTGCCCGCACCGGCGCCCGCTGCGACAGAAACTCCGCCGCCTGTGGCCATCGCGGAAGCCACACCGGCGGTTGAACCACCGGTTGCGCCTGCCACGGACGAACCGAAACCTGCGGCCGGCTGACGGTTCGGGGTCGCCCACCGCGTGAGCCGGCGGGATCACAGGATGGCTAGAGCGCATGGTCCCTGCGCTCACGCGCAGGGCTACTGGCGACGAGCGTTTGCCCGGCGTTTTCTTCCGATTACGGCACCGAGTCTGTCGCGTTCGTCGGCTGGCGGAGATATTTCGATCGTCGCTCGCCGCTGCGGCCCGACGCAGTGACCCGTTCGCTCGGGGCGCTGTAGGGACGATGGCGGTAACCCGGACGGGATGGATCGGCGGCGCAACGGATTTGGAAATCCTGCAGCCGTTGAAAAACACCGAGGAGCTGTGTTGGCTGCGGGTAGTGGTCGAGTCCGGATTGTTCCAGCCCAGTCAGCAATTCATGCACGGCCTCCAGCGTGGAGAGGCAGCCGGGCTGCGGTTGTTGCTTGATCACGTAGCGGCTGGGTGCCGCCGGGGTAAACATGATGCGCGGCAACCGTTGGAGACTCGGGCTCTGTTTCAGCATTTTTCTCGCACCACTCCAAGTGGCGTCGAGCAGCAGCACGACGAGCTGCCGCTCACCCAGATCGGCAGGCGTCAGGGCCCCGTTGGACAGGTTGCGTGCCTCGGTCCCCGGATAGAGCAGCAGGCAAAAATTCCGGGCGTCGTTCAGCAATGCCTGGACCGCTTCGTCGCCGTCGAAACTCTGGCCCATGTGCAATTCGCTGTTCGGCAGGCAGAGGTGGGTGAGCCGGCCGGTGTTCGCCTTCTCCTGCTTGAATTCCTTCGGGTGCATCAGGAACACGAACCGCGTTCGCGTTGCCATGGGCTGGAGCGAGGGGCACCAGCACAGCGCCTTCGGCCAGAAACAGCGGTAGCACATCTCGCGACTCATGCGATGGCGCGCCGCTCGTTCCACCGCCCCGGTTCCCGCCGCCAGGTCAGCACGGCTGGTGACCCCAATCGTTTTCCTTCAACTCTTTTTCGAACAGCGCCATTTGCTCTTCGGGCGTCAATTTGTTCGCAGCCATCACGTCACCTGCGGCGGGAGCCGTGCCTGGGCCGGCTGGTCCCGCGGCCGGCGTCGGCGGGGTTTTTTCCGGCTGGATCGGATCGCTCTTCATCCGGCCACGCTAGCAGCAAAGCCGCCCGCTGTCACGACCGGGCCACCAATCCCTTGGGCGCTCGGGAACACTTTGCCGGGTGCCGCTCATTCGCGCGGCAGCGTTACGAACAAAACCGCGACCCCGCCGTTGTAGAGCACCGCCCAGGCCGACAGGATCATCATCGACAGCTCGTCGTGCAGCGCGCCGTAACCCACGGCGATGGCGGCGAGCGTGGCGTTGCCCGCCACGGCCAGAACTACGCAGAGCTGCAGCCGCCGGCTCGGGCGCCATTTCGGCGGCGGGGGCGGGGGTGGCGCGAACTGCGCCTGCTGGTGCTCGACTTCCCGCACCATCGCGAGCACCTCGTTGGGCGCCTCGGACTTTTTTGCCACGACAATTTCGCGCGCCGAGGCCGGCAGCGGGGCCGAGTGCGCGAACGCGATGACTTCGCGCGCGTCGGGCAGCGGCGCGGATTTTTCGTTTAGGCTCACGAAATTCGTCGGCTTGAAATTCAACTCGGGGCGCGGCGGAAACAGGGTCGGGTTTTCCGCCATGGTTGATAGCGGCGTCCATGGTCCGGCGGCGGACTCGCTGGCCAGTGTCCTCGGCGTGAGGACCTCAACTTCGGCGAGCTGGCGCAGTTGTTCGAGGTGGTAGGGGCCGCGAATCTCTTCACCCACGCGGACAAACAGGACGCGAAGCGGCATCATGCGATTAATTGTTAGCAGCAAAATTCTCCGCTGTCACGACCGGCCAACCGATCCTGCCTTTGCTCGGGTCAACCTCGCTCCGGCGCCGTCAAAGCCTAGCGAACCGCGGCTATTTCTTTTTATAGACGGTCGCCGGATCGAAAACGCGTCGGGCGGTCAGCTCGAGTTTGAGCGAGGCGGGGGTGTCGACCGTCGCGCCGTCGGCGAGCTTGCGATAAAAACACGACGGGTAGCCATTGTGGCAGGCGGCACCGCCGACGTTTTCTACTTTGAGGAGCAGCACGTCTTGATCACAGTCGACGCGGAGTTCTTTCACGAGTTGGGCGTTGCCGGACTCCTCGCCTTTGGTCCAAAGCTTGCTGCGCGAGCGGCTCCAATAGGTCGCTTTTCGCGTCGTCAGCGTGCGCGCGAGCGACTCGGCGTTCATGAATGCGAACATCAGCACCTCGTTTGTCACGTGATCGGTCGTGATGCACGGGATCAGGCCATCGGGGCCGAATTTCGGCTGCAACGTCGTGCCGAGTTCGATCTCGGCGGTCGTGGTGCGGGCGGGGAAGACGTAGGTGCTCATGAAAAATCAGGGCTGCTCGCCGAGTTTCCGCAGATAGTCGTAGCTGTAAAGCCCCGTGCGGTGGCCGTCGCTGAAATCGAACCGGATCGCGTAATTCCCAATCTGGGCCCAGCCCAGCACCTGCACACCCGGAAATTTTCGCGTGCCCCCGCCGCCATATTGGTTGCCGAGGATGTCACGTTCGCCCTGCGTCTCGGCGCTCGGCGACGCGGCGCGGAGTTTTTCGAACGTGAAAAAACTTTCCACCCCGTCGTCCCAGGCGACGGCGACTTCGGCACCGATGAGCTGGATGTTGACGGGTGCGTGCATGGCGGAGATCGGCGAGCTAGAATTTATTCGCCGCGGAAGCCCAGCAAATTTCTCCGGCGCGCGATTGCCAGCGGCGCGGCGGCCCAGCATAGTGGTCGACTGATGAGCGCCGCCGCTACCCCTTCGTTCCCGCACATCGTCGTCGTTGGCGCCGGTTTTGCCGGGCTGAATTTCTGCCAGAAATTCCCGACCGACCGCGCGCGGATCACCGTCATCGATCGGCAAAATCACCACCTGTTCCAGCCGCTGCTCTACCAAGTCGCGACGGCCGGACTTTCGGCCGTGGACATCGCCCAACCCGTGCGCGCGATTCTCAACAACCAGGCCAACCTCGAGGTGCTGATGGCCGAAGTGACGGCCATCGATCTTGCGGCGAAAAAAGTTCGGCACACCGCCGGCGAGCTGAGCTACGACTACCTCGTGCTCGGGCTCGGCGGCGTGACGAGTTACTTCGGCCACGATGAGTGGGCGCAATTCGCTCCGGGGCTCAAGTCGCTCGACGACGCGCTGAAAATTCGCCGCACCATCCTGCTCGCGTTCGAGCGCGCCGAAACCGAAGCCGATGAGACACGGCGCCAGGAACTGATGACGATCGTCGTCATCGGCGGCGGGCCGACGGGCGTGGAACTCGCGGGCGCGTTTGCGGAGCTAACGCGCACGGTGTTAAACCAAGATTTCGACCGCATCGATCCGACGAAGGCGCGCGTGCTGCTGATCGAGGGCGGGCCGCGCGTGCTGGGGGCGTTTCCGCCGGACCTCTCGGCGAGCGGTCAACGGCAGCTGGAGCGGCTCGGCGTCGAGGTGCGCACCGGGGTGCACGTGACGGCGATTCGTCAGGGCGAACTCGACGCGGGCGGCGAAACGATCCGCGCGGCGAACATCATTTGGGGTGCCGGCATCGCGGCCCATCCGCTGACGCGCACGCTTGGAGTCGAACTCGACCAAGCGGGCCGCGTCAAGATCCTGCCCGACCTGAGTGTGCCGGGATATCCGGACGTGTTTGCGCTGGGTGACATGACCGTGCTGACCGACGCCAAGGGCCGCGTGGTGCCCGGCCTGTGTCCTGCGGCGATGCAGATGGGAGGACATGCCGCGCAGGTGATCGGCGGCGAAATTGCCGGTGGGAACCACTCGCCAGCCCAGCGCGCCGCCTACGCTTATATCGACAAAGGCAGCATGGCGACCATCGGGCGCTCGTCGGCGGTGGCGGTGGTGGGGCGGCTGCATTTCAGCGGCTATCCGGCATGGCTGGCGTGGCTTGGCATCCACCTGATTTTTCTCATCGGTTTCCGCAACAAGATCTCGGTGTTGATGCAGTGGACCTACTCGTATCTCACCTACAAACGCGGCGCGCGCGTGATCACGGGGATGTCGGGCGAAAAATCCGCGGGCTCGGCGTGAACGCGTGGCTGCTTCGTCGCGCCGCATCGCAGTGAGCGGGCGCTGATTTTCAGGTGACTTGGGCTGCGCTCCATCGTGCGCGCCGCGGCGGCGAAGCGCCGCGATCAAGATGTGAATAAGATTCCGTGCTTTTTTGCCGGTCTTGGCTTGACGTGGGTGGGGGAAAATGGGTTGAAATGGGGCACTTTGGGGCATCCAGCGGCCTCACACCCTCATGGCGCAATCGGGCAATGCTTTTTATACGGGCCTTTTTAGGCACACCCTCGACGACAAAGGTCGGCTCACGATCCCGTCGGCGTGGCGCTATGCGCACGAAGAGAGTGACACGTTTCTTGCGACGCCACACCCGGACGGCTACCTGGCCGTGCTGCCTCCGGCCGAGGTGGAAAAACTTCACGTGAAGATCGCGCAGCTGGCCCTCAGCGATGGCGCGGGCCAGGATTTTGCCGCGCGCTTTTTTGCGCAGACGCAGTCGTTCTCGTTCGACAAGGCCGGCCGTGTCGGCTTCGAGGAGACGCTGCTCGCTCACGCCGGCATCCGGAAGGACGCCGTGCTCGTCGGGTCGCTGACGAAGTTCAACCTCTACGCTCCCGCGCGCTGGACGAAAGTCGAGACCCGCACCTCCGGCGAAAACTTCGGCGACCTCATGCGCCGCCTCGGCATCTAACCATGCGCCGCGTCGCCAAAGTCAAAGTAGCCGTCGCCCGCGTCCCGCTGCGCAAGGCGGCGATGACGTCCGCCGCCGCCTCGCGGCGGAGTTTCCCTGCCTGGATCGACGCCGGCGAGCGCGGGGTCGCGTTTTTTGCGACCACCGCCGTGCCGCGGGTGCGCGATGCGCTCGTGCTGCGCATCGTCGGCCGAAAGAAATCCGCCGCGACGAGGAATTTTTCCGATGGCGACCGCGTCCGCTGATTTTTCCCCTGCGACCATGCCCTCCGGCCACCAACCCGTGTTGCTGACCGAGGTGCTGGCGCTGCTCGCGCCGCGCGCTGGCGGGCGCTATCTCGACTGCACCTTCGGGGGTGGCGGGCACACCCGCGCGCTGCTGCACGCGGCGCCGGCGCTCGAGGTGGTGGCGCTCGACCGCGATCCCGCCGCGCAGGAACGGGCCGCCGTGCTGCGCGAGGAATTCGCGGGCCGGTTTGCCCTCGTGGATCGTGATTTTGGCCGGCTCGCGGAGCTGCCCATGGAAAATTTTGACGGCATCCTTTTCGACTTCGGTGTCTCGTCGTTTCAGCTCGACGATGCCACGCGTGGTTTTTCGTTTCGCGCGGATGCGCCCGCGGACATGCGCATGGATCCACGCACCGGCGTGCCCGCCCACCGCTGGCTCGAGACCGCCACCGAGGAAATGCTCGTGAGCGCGATCCGCGATTTTGGGGAGGAACTACACTGGCGTCGCGTCGTGCGCGCGATCCTGGCCGCTCGGGGGGGCGGTCAGCTCGCGCGCACGACCTCGCTCGCCGCGCTCATCGCCGAGGCGATTCCCGCCCGTGACCGCCTCGCGTCGAAAATCCATCCGGCCACGCGGGCGTTCCAAGGCATCCGGATCGCCGTCAACGACGAACTCGGCGCCATCGAGCGCGCCCTGCCGGCGGCCTTCGCGAAACTCGTCGCGGGCGGCGTGCTCTGCGTCATCAGTTTCCACTCCCTGGAGGACCGGCCGGTGAAGCAATTTTTCCGCCGCCAGTGCGGTCAGCCGGAAAACGCCGACGACGCCTTGCCGCAGGACCTGCGCGTGAAATTGGCCGAGCCGCTCACCCGCCGTCCGCTCACGCCTGGCGACGCCGAGATCGCGGCGAACCCGCGCAGCCGTTCCGCCAAACTGCGGGCGCTCCGCAAACTCTGATTTTTCTCCGCTCCGCTTTGACTTCAACCCCGTCCCCTCGATGAAAAAGTCCGACACTCACGGCTACGTGAACCAGCTGCTCGCCTACCTGCTCGTCACCATTTGTTTCGGCGGCTCCATTGGCCTCGGCACGGTGTGGATGCGTCATCAGATTTCCGTCACCGCCAACCACAATCGCCTCCTGGAGTCGGGCATTGTGGCGCTGGAGCGGCGCCTCGCTGAAGCGACCACCGCAATCGAAAGCGAGCAGACCTCCGATGTGCTGCGCCGGCGCAACACCGAGTGGAGTCTCGGCCTCGCGCCGGCCACGGAGCTTCAAGTGGTGAGCGTGACCGAGGATCCCGGCCAGCATCTCGCCAACCGCCGCAGCCGCGAGCTGCTCAGCCAGGACGGCCCGCTCCCCGTCAGCTTCAAGCTCGCTTTGAAAAACTGAGCCATGTCCAAGGGTTTTGCTTCCAATTACCGCATCGCGCTCCTCGCGAGCGGCCTGCTCGTCTGCTTTGGCGGGTTGGGGGCGCGCCTCGTCTGGCTGCACGTGATCAATCGCGACGAGCTCTTACGTTCCATCGTGCAGGTCCGGCGCACGGTGATGGTGCAAAAGGCCCGCCGCGGCGACATCCGCGATGCCAACGATGCGATCCTCGCCACGAGCCGCTCGCTGATGGTGCTACAAGTCGATCCCAGCGCCCTGCTCGAGACCACCCGGGAAAAGAAAAAATGGCCGAAGCTCGCCGCCCTGATCGGCCGGCCGCTGCCCGAGCTGGAAAAAATATTTACCACCAAGTTTCGCGAGCCCGCCCCGGCGAATCCCGCAACCGCGGCTTCGCCGGTCGCGCGGCCCGCGGGCTTGGTGTTCAATCTCACCGCGCCCGCCACCCCGCCGGCTCCCGCCGCGGAACCGGTGGCGGACGAAGCGGAGCTTGGGCCCACGGCAGATGAACGGGGTCGTCAAAAAATCCAGTGGGTGAAGCTCAGCGAAAACATCTCCGAGTCCACCTACGCGGAGATCGAGAAGCTCGCCCTCCACGGCGTCTACACCACGCGCGTTTACCGCCGCGCCTACCCGCACAACCAGCTCGCGGCGCACCTGATCGGCTTCGTCAATCGGAAGGAGGAGGCCGTCGCCGGCCTCGAGCGCTATGCGGATTTCTACCTGCGCGGGCAGGACGGGTGGCGCGAAGGGGAGCACGACGGCCGCGGGCGCGAGCTCGCGCAGTTTCGCACCCGCGACGTCCCGCGGGCCGACGGCTACAGCGTGAAACTTTCGATCGATGCCAACGTGCAGGACATCATCGAGCAGGAGCTCGCGGCCATCGCGCAGAAGTATTCGCCGCTGAAAGCGACGATCATCGTGAGCCGGCCCAGCACGGGCTTCATCCTCGGCCTCGCCAATTACCCGACCTTTGATCCCAACCACTATAACCAGATTCCGCGGGAGGAGCAGGGGAGCATGCGCAACGTCGCCGTGGCCGACGTGTATGAGCCTGGGTCCGTGTTTAAGATTATCGCGGCCTCCGCCGCGCTCGAGGAAGGGCTCGTCACCGTCGGCCGGACGTTCGATTGCTCGCTCGATCGCATCACCCATAAAGGCCGTTCGCTCTCGCTGCCCGCCGAGGATCACCATTTCGAAAATCCCCATAGCGTGCCGCTCGCCCAGGTCATCAGTTTCTCGAGCAACCGGGGCGCGGCGCAGCTCGGCGTGTTGCTCGGGGAACAACGACTTTACAATTATGCGCGCGCGTTCGGCTTTGGTCATCCGCTCGGCTTTCCCGTCGGCGGCGAGGTGGCTGGAATTTTTGCGAAGCCGGAAAAATGGTATCCGATCGACATCACCCGCATTCCGATGGGCCAGTCGATTGCGGCGACGGCCTTGCAGATGCACCAAGCGATGAGCGCGATCGCCAGCGACGGGGTGTTGCTGCGACCGCAGATCATCCGCGAGATTCGCGATGACGCCGGCGAAGTCGTTTACCGTTTCGATCGCGCCGAGCTGAACCGGGCGGTCTCCGCCCCAACCGCGCGCACGATGGCGCGGATGCTGATGAGCGTGGCCAGCAAGGAAGGCACGGCGCCGGAGGCGGCGATCGCCGGTTACGAAGTCGCGGGCAAGACGGGCACGGCCCAGAAATTTCTTCCGGAGCTGGATGCCCATGGCAACCTGGTGCTGCGGCCCTCGCACCATCATCACGTCGTGTCGTTCGTCGGTTTCTTTCCGGCGAGCGATCCGCAGGTGGCGATTTCCGTGATCGTGGACGATGCGGACGCCCTGGCACCGGGCGGTGTCGCCTATGGGTCGAAGGTCGCCGCCCCGTCGTTCAAGCGCATCGGCGAGCAACTCATCCCGTATCTCAAAATCAAGGCCGGCCACTCCGCCTTGGCGCCCGTCTTCGCGGGGCTGGAGGGCGGCCGCCGATGATCGGTTATCTCGCCCAAAACTACGCGCTCATCCACGCCTTCGCTCCCCGCCCCGCGCGGCGCACCCGGCACGAATCTCTCGCGTTCAAGCGCGTTTTCAAAATGGCCCCGCAACTCTCCGAGTATTTCCACGAGGGTGAGATCATGGCCGTTAAAGGACCGCTGGATCGCCCCATCTCGGGCCTGGCGATGGACAGCCGCCGCGTCCTGCCGGGCAACCTCTTCTTTGCGCTTCCCGGCCTGCGCGCGGATGGCGCGATGTTCATCGACGAGGCGGTCAGCCGCGGCGCCGTGGCCGTCGTCACCCCGAAACTGCCCGCCCACGCGCCGGGCGGGGCCACGTTTATCCAGGTCGCCGACGCCCGCGCCTCGCTCGCCGCGGTGGCCCAGCGCTATTACAAGTTTCCCGATCGCGACCTGTCCGTCGTCGGTGTCGCCGGCACGAGCGGCCAGACCACCGTCACGCATCTGCTCAAGCACCTGCTCAGTGGCGACCAGCGCGTCGGCTTGCTCGGCGCCATCAGCTACGACCTCGGCGCGCGCTCGGTGCCGTCGTATCGCACCACGCCCGAGTCGCTGGATATTTTCGGCCTCATGGCGCAGATGCGCGACGCCGGCTGCCGGCACGCCGTGATGGAGGTCAGCTCGCACGGGATCAACCAGCAGCGCGTCGCCGGCCTGAACTTTGGCGCGGCGGTCTTCACGAACCTCACGCGCGACCCCGGCGGCCCCGCCCCGGCGCTCGACGCCGGCTTCGCCGCGATCGGGCGGCTCTTCACGGGTGGCACCGGCCCGGCACCCAAGGTCGCGGTGGTCCATCTCGACGATCCCCAGGGCGAAAAACTCGCCGCCAAGATTTCTGCGGACGTTCCCGGCGCGCGTCTCGTCACCTTCGGCGAAGACCCGCGCGCCCTCGTGCGCGCGGAAAATATCACGCTTCATGCCAAGCACACCACGTTCCGCCTCGTCTGGCCCGCCCCGCGAGGGGCCGGAGGGCCGGGCGGCGTGATGGATCTCACTTCGCCGCTCATCGGCCGCGACAACGTCAGTCACCTCCTCGCCGCCATCGCGACCGCGTGGGGGCTCGGTCGCGATCCGGTGGTATTCCTCGCGCGGTTGCGCGCGTTTCCGGGAGTGCCGGGGCGCATGGAGCGCATCGAAGAGGGCCAGCCTTTCAATGTGCTCGTCGACTACGCGCACACCCCCGCCACCCTGCGAAGCGCCCTCGAGCTGCTCCGCCCCATCACGCCCGGCCGGCTCCACGTCGTCTTCGGCTGCGGTGGCAACCGGGACCGAACGCAGCGTCCGCTCATGGTGCGCGCCGCGCAGGCGACGGCCGATCTTGCCTTCGCCACGGCCGACAACCCCCGCACCGAACGGCTCGGGCAAATTTTCGAGGACATGCGCGCGGGCGTCACCGCGCCGGAAAAAATCACCTGGACCGAAAATCGCCGCGAGGCCATCCGCCTCGCGCTCGAGGCGTGCCAGCCGGGCGACTGTCTGCTCGTCGCGGGGAAGGGCCACGAAAGCTCCCAGGAGTGCGCCGACACCGTGTTTCCGTTCGACGACCGCCAGATGGTGCGCGAGCTCCTCGCGAGCCATAAACTGAAAAGGTAAATGCCGACGTTTGCTCCAGACACCTTGGCGAAATGGACCGGCGGCCACTGGACGGCTCCGCCGGTTTCAGCGTTGACCGGCTTCATGACCGACACGCGCCAGCTCCGCGCCGGGCAGGTTTTTGTCGCGCTCAAAACCGACCAGCGGGATGGCCACGCGTTTCTCGCCGACGCGCTCGCCGCGGGCGCGAGCGCCGCGCTGGTCGCGACGCCCGACCGTTCGCTCTCGCTGCCACAGCTCGTGGTCGCGGACCCGCTGACGGCGTTTCAGGCCATCGCGCGCGAACACCGCTGCGCGTTTCGCGGGCCGGTGATTGGAATTTCCGGGAGTGCAGGGAAGACTTCGACCAAGAATCTTCTTTCTCTCGTCCTCGGTGGCGCAGCTACCGGCGTGCTCGCCACCGAGGGTAATCTTAACAACCACCTCGGCGTGCCGCTCACGCTGACGCGGCTCGATCCCGCGAAGCATCACTTCGCCGTCATCGAGGCCGGCGTCAGCGCGCCCGGCGAGATGGCGCCGCTCGCGGACATGATCAGGCCCGACGTCGCGCTGATCACGCTCGTCGCGCCGGCGCACACCCGGGATCTCGGCAGCGTCGAAGGCGTCGCGCGCGAAAAGGCCGTGCTGCCCGCCGCGGTGCGGCCGGCGGGCGTGGCGGTGTTTCCGAAAAGTTGCACGCAGTTCGCGGCGTTTCGCGATTTGTTTGTTGATCAGCTCGTGCTTGAGCGCTCGGCGGTGCTGCGGCCGGCCACGCTGCCGCAGCATGCGATTCACTTCAACGTCATCCAGCGCCCGGAGGAGACGGTCATCGTCGTCGCGTTCGGCCCACCCCCACCGCATCTCTTCAAGACGCGGCGCGTGACCGATGGCATGGCGCAGAACGCCGCGCTCGTGATCCTGACGGCGCTGCGCCTCGGCGTGCCGCGCGAAACGATTCAGGCGCGCCTGGCGACCTGGACGCCGACGAAGCTCCGCGGCGAGATCCGCCAGGAGGACGGACGACTGCTTTATCTCGACTGCTACAATGCCAACCCCGCCTCGATGGCCGACGCGCTCGGGACCTTCGACGCGATCACTCCTCGCGACGAGCCGCGGCTCTTCATCCTCGGGTGCATGGAAGAGCTCGGCGCGGAGTCCGCCGCCCATCACCGCCGGCTCGGCCGCCAATTGCCCATCCGCGCCGGCGACCGGCTGTTCGTCATCGGCCCGCAGGCGCACGAGCTGTGCACGGGCGTGCTGGAGCAGGGCGATTTCCGTTCGCAGCTTCAAATCGTCTCGTCGCTTGATCCGATCACCGCTTGTGTCACCGAGTGGCCGGGCGCGATTTTTGTGAAAGGCAGCCGCCGCTATCAACTCGAGCGGACGATCGAAACCCAGACCTCCCTGCCGCTGCCATGCTGAGCTACCTCGCAGATTACGCGAAATATTTCGGCCCACTGCGCCTGCTGGGGTCCCACACGTTTCGCATCGTGATGGCCACCGGGACGGCGCTGGTCATCGGTTTTCTGATCGGCCCGTGGCTGATCGCCCGGTTCCGCGCGCTCAAGTTCGGCCAGCACTACGACGACGACCGCACCGGCGATCTCGCGCAACGCTTCGACAAGAAAAACACGCCGACGATGGGCGGGTTGATCATCTTCATCTCCGTGTTCGCCAGCTCGGTGCTCTGGGCCGCGCCCAACGTCTGGGTGTTGGTCAGCCTGTTCGTTTACACCACGCTCACCATCGCCGGCTGGCGCGACGACTATCTCAAGGTCGTCCGCCTCAGCCGCGACGGCATCTCCTCGTGGGAAAAGATCGCGTGGCAGTCCGGCGCCACCCTCGTCGCGCTCGGAGTGTTGTTGTGGCATCCGCAGAGTGCGGAAAAAATCCGCGAGCTCTGGGTGCCGTTCGTCAAGCACGCCGTGATTGCCCACATGTCGGGGTGGCTGTTGCTGGTGCTGATCTACCTGTGGGTCGTCGGCTTCAGCAATGCCATCAACCTCACCGATGGGCTCGATGGTCTCGCGGTGGGGAGCACGATCTCAGTCGCGCTCGTGTTCGGCATCATGGCCTACATCGCCGACAACATCATCTACGCCGATTTTCTCCTGCTCAGTTACGTGCCGGGGACGAGTGAACTCACCGTCATCTGTGGCGCGCTCATCGGTGGCTGCATGGCGTTTCTCTGGTATAACTGCTATCCGGCCGAGGTGTTCATGGGTGACACCGGGTCGCTCGCGATCGGCGGATTGATTGGCGTGATGGCCTTCATGATCCACCAGCCGTTCACGCTCGTGATCGTCGGCGGGGTGTTCGTGATGGAAGCGCTGTCGGTGATCATTCAGGTCGGGTGGTTCAAATATACGAAACGCGTCAGCGCGACCGGTGAAGGGCGGCGCTTCTTCCTCATGGCGCCGATTCACCATCATTTTCAAAAACTCGGCTGGCCGGAAACGAAAGTTGTCCTGCGCTTCTGGGTGCTCTCGCTCGGCTTTGCCCTCGCCGGGCTCGTCACGCTCAAAATCCGTTAACCCGCCGCGAACCGAATCGATGCCTTTCACCGTCCCCGAGCTGCTCCGGCCCCATCTCGCGCAACCCGTCGCCATTTTCGGTGGCGGCGTGGGCGGGGAGGGCGTGCTCGCGCTGCTCGGCGCCCTCGGCGCCACCGGGAAAATCTACGATGCCCGGGGCGCCGATTTCACCGTGCTGGCGGCGCGGGCGCACTCGCTGGTCGTCTACTCTCCCGGTTTTGCGCCCGAGCACCCGTGGCTGGCGCGCGCGGCGGCCGTGGGCGCCGATTGCCTCGGCGAACTCGATTTCGCCGCCCTCTGCTGGCGCGGCCAGATCGTCGCCATTACCGGCACGAACGGGAAGACCACGCTGACGGAATTTCTCACCCATGCGCTCCGCAGCCTCGGCCGGGACGCGCACGCGACCGGCCACCTCGGTCACCCGTTCTCCCGGCTCGCGGTGGCCCAGCGCGGCGGGACCAAGGACATGCTGGCCCTCTGCGAAGTCAGTTCGTTCCAAGCCGAGACGCTGCGCCACTTCCGCGCCGATGCGACGCTCTGGACTAATTTCGCGGAAGATCACCTCGAGCGCCATCCAGGCCTCGAAGCGTATTTTTCTGCGAAGTGGAACCTCGTGGCGCGCACCACGCCGGGCGGGCTCTTCGCCGGTTCCTCCGTCGCCCGCTACGCCCAAAAATTCGACCGACCGGTGCCGCCCGCGGCGCTCGTCGCGAGCGAAGGCCGGCCCGCCGACCCACGGCTGGCCCGCACGGTCTTCGCCGAATATCCGCAGCGTGAAAATTTTCTGCTCGCCGCCGCGTGGTGGCGGGCCACCGGCCTCGACGAGGCCGCGCTCCTCACGGCCGCGCGCAGCTTCCGGCTCGGGCGGCACCGCCTGGCGCGCGTGATCGAACACGACGGCGTCGTGTTCTGGAACGATTCAAAAGCGACCAATTTTCACGCGGTCGAGGCCGCGCTCGCCGGCTTCACCGCGCCCGTCGTGCTCATTGCCGGAGGCAAGGCCAAGGGCGGCGACCTGGCCGGCTTCGTCCACCGCATCGCGCCCCGGGTGAAACACGCCGTGCTCATGGGCGGGACGAGCGCGGACCTCGCGTTTCACTGCTCGACGTTTCGCGTGGCGCACACGACCTGTGCGACGCTCGACGAGGCGGTGCGCCGCGCGGCCGAGCTGGCGGCGCCGGGCGAGCACGTGCTGCTCAGTCCGGGCTTCGCCAGCTTCGATCAGTTTCGCAACTACGAGGACCGCGGCGAACAGTTCGAGTTTCTCGCGCGCCACCTCGCCGCCGCCGCGCCAATTTGAAGTAGCTTTCACTCGCACAAACCTTCACAACCGCTCAACCATTCCTCTCCTATGAAAATCATGAAAGTCCTCGGCGTTGTCGCGGGCATCCACGTGTTTGCCCTCATTTTGATTTTTGCCAACCCCGGCTGCAGCTCGACCTCGAAGCCAACGCCGGCGCCGATCGATACCCTGGCGAAGCCGGACGCCGGTCCCGGCGTCACGGTGCCAGGCGTCTCGCCCGGGGTGGCCGTGCCCATGGGCGACAGCCGCCACGCGCTCGTGAGCGCGGCGCCGATCAACTTCAACCCCGACGCGCCCGCGACGGCCGCCGGTGGCGGCGTGCGCTTCCTGCCGACGCGGCCCGGCACGCCCGCGGCGTCGACGCTGGTGGCCGAGCCCGTTGCGGATGTGACTCCCGCCACGACCTACACGGTGAAAGCTGGCGACAGTCTTTGGACGGTGGCCAACAAAAGCCACCTCACTGTCGCGGAGCTCACGGCCGCGAACAGCCTCAAGGCCAACGCCACGCTGCATGCCGGCCAGAAGCTCCTCATTCCCGGCAAACGCACCACGCCCGCCGCGACCAGTGCGGCCACCGCGGCGAAAATCGAGGCCGCCATCCCGGCCAAGGGTCCGGCCGATTCGGTGAAGCACATCGTGAAATCCGGCGAAACGCTGAGCACCATCGCCAAGAAATACGATGTGAAGCAGGGCGATATCGCCGTCGCCAACAATATTTCTGATCCACAAAAAATCCGCGCGGGCTTGGAACTCACGATTCCGGGCTGGCAGAATCCCGCGGGCAAAGCGCCGAAGCCCGCGACCAAGGCCGCCGCGCCTGGCCGCACCACCAAGCCCGCCGTCCCGGAAGTGAAGCCGCTCTTCGCCGCGCCCGGTGCCGGTCAGACTCCCGACATCAGTCCGAAGCCCGCGCCGGCGGGCGGCGTGCCCGAGATCAAGGTCGAGGAGGCGCCCGTCGAGCCGAAACAAAAACCCTGACCTTCAGATTTTCGCTGACGCGACATGACCACGTCCCCGCCGCCTGCCGACCGGTTTCGAACGCGGTTTTCCGTCACTCCCGCCGCCGTCCTCATTGTCTGTGCGCTCGCCCTCTCGCTGCTCGGGCTGACGATTCTCTTCAGCGCGAGCGCGGCGTTCCGGCAGGGCGCGTATTTCTATCTCAACAAGCAACTCGCCGGCGTCGTGGTGGCCGCCGGACTCTGCTTTGTCGTCAGCCGGCTCGATCTCGACTACGTGCGCCGCTACGCGTGGTGGATTGCGGGAGCGGTCGTCGTGCTGCTCCTCCTCGTGCTGCTCACGCACCCGATCAACGGCAGCCGGCGCTGGCTGGGCTTCGGTGCCGCCCGGGTGCAGGTTTCGGAATTTGCGAAGCTCGGCGTGGTCTTCTGCCTCGCGCACTACCTCGCGCTCAATCAGTCCCGCATTGGCGATTTTAAGCACGGCTTCATCTGGCCGTTGGTGATTATCGGCGTGCCGGCGATGTTGATCCAGCGGGAGCCGGATTTCGGTTCGGCGGCTTTGATCGGAGTGGTCGGGCTCACGCTGCTGTTTCTGGCCGGCGCCAGATTGCGCTACCTCATCCCCGCCGGTGCGCTCGCGGTGGTGGGTTTTGTGGCACTGGTGATCAACGATCCGATCCGCTTGAAGCGCGTCCTGGCGTTTCTCGACCCCGAGGGCACAAAGCAGGGGGTGGGTTATCAAAACTGGCAGGCCTTGCTCGCGTTCGCCAGCGGCGGGCCGGACGGAGTCGGCCTGGGCCAGGGGCGGCAACAGTTGAATTTTCTCCCCGAGGCGCACACCGACATGATTCTCGCGATCGTGGGCGAAGAACTCGGACTATGGTTCACCCTCGGAATCGTCATCGTGTTTACCGTGATGTTGATCGCCGGGCTCATCCATCTGCGGCGCGCGCCGAATTTATTTCAATTTCTGCTCGTGGCGGGCTGCTTGCTGCTGATGTGCGTGCAGGCGATCATCAACCTCGGCGTCGTCACCGCGCTGCTGCCCAACAAGGGCATGCCGCTCCCGTTCATCAGCGCGGGACTTTCGAATCTGCTGCTGATGGGCATCTTGATCGGCATCTTTCTCAACACCCAGCGCACGTGGAGCCGCGCGTCGCTGCCAGAGCGCGCCCGGGCAATGCGGGAGGTTTTGGCATGAGCCGGTTTCTGATTTCCTGCGGTGGGACCGGCGGCCACCTTTCGCCCGGCATCTCGCTGGCGGAGGGCCTCGCGGCGCGCGGCCACGAGGCGGTGCTGCTGGTCAGCCGGAAGCGGGTCGACTCGCGCCTGCTCGAAAAATACCCGCACCTGCGCTTCGAGCGCATGGCTGGCACGGGTTTTTCCCTGCATCCGCTGAAGTTTCTCCAGTGCCTCGTCTCGCAGACGGCCGCGTTTTTCACCTGCCTGCGCCTGATCCGCTCGCTGCAGCCCGACGGCATCGTCGGCTTCGGTGGCTTCACCTCCGCCCCGGTCGTGCTCGCGGGCCGCTGCCTCGGCGTGCCGACGGCGCTTCACGAATCCAACCGGGTGCCCGGCCTCGCCATCCGGGCGCTCGGCCGTTTCGCCCAACGGGTTTATCTCCCCACTGGCATCCGGCTCGCGAGTGTGCGCGCCGTGGCGACCCGCCACGTGGGGCTGCCCGTGCGCCGCGAATTCAGCCGCCGGCCGCCGGCCGCGGCCCGCGCCGCCCTCGCGCTTGATCCCAACCAGAAGCTGCTCGTGATTTTGGGCGGCAGTCAGGGCGCCGGGGCGCTCAACGATTGGGCGCGCCGTCAGCTCGAGTATTTTGCGGCCGAGGGGGTGCAGGTTTATTGTGTCACCGGGTTGGGCAAGGGTGACGATGGCGCGGTCGATTTATGCACGAAGACCGGTGCGCCGGTGCGCTCGCACTTCGTGGCGTTCAGTGACCGCGTCGGCGAGCTGCTGTCCGCCGCCGATCTCGTGGTCTCGCGCGCGGGCGCGGGCACGCTCGCCGAGCTTATTCGCTGTGAGACGCCCGCGATTCTCGTGCCCTACCCGCAGGCCGCCGACGATCATCAGCGGGCCAACGCCGCGTTCTTCGAGCGGCAGGGCGGTGGCATCGTCGTCGAGCAAACCCAGCTCGGCCAGCTCCACGCCGAGGTGTGCGACGTGATTTTCAACGACTGGCTGCTGCGGAAATTCCGGGGCAACCTCCAGCGGATGGATCGCGCGAACTCGCTCGAGCTCATGCTGCGTGATTTGGAGGAAATTGTGACCAACCACCGGGGCGATCTGCCGGCCGCCCACGGCCTCGTCGCATGAGAGCCACCGCGCGGCCGCGCCAGCTGGACCGGGAAGAGCGCCCCCGCCCCGTCGTGGAGGGAAGCGGCCGGGTGGCTGGCCCGCTCGGCTGGGACGATTTTTTCGCGTCGCTCAAACCGCTGGTCACGCCGGCCACCAAATTAGAACGCGAAGCCTCGCTCGCGGCGAAGACGACGATGCGGGTCGGAGGGGCGGCGCGGGTTTACGCGGAGCCGGCGTCGATCGCGGATTTGCAGGCACTGGGGCGGGCGGCGCGGGCCGGCCAGGTGGACGTTTTTGTGCTCGGCCGCGGCTCGAATCTCATCGTGCCGGACGAAGGGGTGGAGGGGCTCGTGCTCGCGCTGACGCATGCGACTTGGGCCGGATTTGCGCCGGACGGCGAGGGGCGGGTGCAGGCGGGCGCCGGGCTGCGGTTGAAAAATCTGTGCGGGCAGGCGGCCAAGGCGGGGCTCGTGGGCTTTGAGTTTCTCGAGGGGATTCCCGGCTCGGTGGGCGGGGCACTGCGGATGAACGCCGGGGCGATGGGCGGCTGGATGTTCGATGTCGTCGAGGAAGTGCAACTCCTGACGCTGGCCGGCGAGGTGCGGACGCTGGCGAAGGCGGAGATGCACGTGGACTACCGCCATTGCGCTGAGCTGCAGGAGGCGATCGCGCTCGGGGCGTTGCTCCGGCCCGCGGCGCAGGCGGACACCGATGGGATCAAGCGGCAGATGGACGCTTATGCGCGCAAGCGCCACGAGTCGCAGCCGCGCGAGCCGAGTGCCGGGTGTTTTTTCAAAAATCCGCCCGGCATTTCCGCGGGTCGAGTGATTGACGAGTGCGGGCTGAAAGGTGAGCGGGTGGGGGACGCGGAGGTGTCGGCGACGCATGCGAATTTCGTGGTGAACCGGGGCCAGGCGACTGCGGCCGAGGTGATCGAGCTCGTGCGCCGAGTGCGGGCGCGGGTGCGACAGGTCACGGGCATCGTCCTCGTGCCCGAAGTGCTGCTCTTCGGGAAAAAATGGGAGGAGGTTTTATGAGTCTACCGTTAACCAGCATCGCGGTGCTGGCCGGTGGCGTCTCGGCCGAGCGCGAAGTTTCGCTCGGTTCGGGCCGCGCCGCGGCGCTCGCGCTCGCGCGCTCGTGGCCGACGCGACTCTTCGAGATTAGCGCCGATGCACTGCCGGCGGGACTCGATCCGGCGGTGCACGTCGTGTTTTCGACGCTCCACGGGACTTTTGGCGAGGATGGCGGGATGCAGCGGCTGCTCGATGCCGCGGGCGTGACCTACGCGGGTTGCGATGCCGCCAGCAGCGCACTCACGATGGACAAGACGCGCACGAAGAACGCGGCGCAGGCGCGGGGCGTGCGCGTGGCCGGTGGCATCCAGTTTACGGCGAGCGCGAAGCCGTCGGCCGAAGCGGTGGTGGCGCAGCTCGGCGAAAGCCTCGTGCTGAAGCCGAACGCCGAGGGCAGCAGCGTGGGCCTGAGCGTGATCAGCCGCCGCGCGGAGCTGGCCGAGGCGCTGGCGAAAATCACCAGTGGCTCGTGGCTGATCGAACGGCGCATCATCGGCCGCGAGTTGTCGGTCGGGGTGCTGGCTGGCCGGGCGATGGGAGTGGTGGAGATTCGCCCGAAGTCCGGGGTCTACGATTTCACGAGCAAATACACGAAGGGCCTGACGGAGTATTTCGCCCCCGCCCCGCTCGAGGCGGCGGTGACGACGGAGGTGCAGGCGGCGGCGGCCACGGCGTTCGCGGCTTGCGGCTGCCGCGACTACGCCCGCGTGGACTTCATCCTCGCCGACCAGAACGAACTTTATTTGCTGGAAATCAACACGCTGCCCGGCATGAAAGAAACCAGTCTGCTGCCGATGAGTGCGCGCTGCGCGGGACTGGATTTCACGGCGTTGGTTCGGGAATTGGTCACGCCTGCGCTGCAGCGTTTTCAAACGGCGGCGACGGCCTTTTCACGGTGAGCCATCCTTTCGTTCCAGATTCCAACGCGCGCAGCTGGCGAGACATTCCCCAGCCGGTGAAACCGCGCGCGATGTCGCGCGAGGGTCGCTGGCGGCTCCTGGCCTCCGGCCTGCGCGGGGTCGGCGTGATCGTGGCGGTGGCGGGCGTGACGTGGGGCGCTTGGCAGGTGACCGACGCGCTCCAGGAGGATTCCCGGAAAATGCCGGCGGCCGCGAAAACCGTCGCCGTGAAAACCCTTGAGCTCATCACGGACGCGGCGGGCGTGCTGGACAGCACCTGGCTCCGCCAGGCGCTCGCGCTGCCCAAGGGCGTCTCGCTGATGGAGCTCGACCTGGCGCAATTGCGCGGACGGTTGCTCGCCAGCGGGCAGGTGAGCACCGCGAGCCTGACGCGAAAATTTCCCGACACGCTCACGGCCCGGCTCACCGAGCGGAGTCCGATTTTGCGCGTGAAGGCGCAGCTGGGTGGCGGCGAGCCGCGGATCCTGCTCGTGGCGCGCGATGGCGTGGTGTTTGAAGGCGTCGGGTTTGACGCCGACCGGCTGGCGGAGTTGCCCTGGCTCGATGGCGTCAAGCTCGTGCGGCAGGGCGGAAAGATCCGGCCCATTGCGGGCATCCAACCAGCGGCGGACTTGCTCGCGCGGGCGCGGCTCGAGGCCGAGCATCTTTATGTGACGTGGCAGGTGGTGTCGCTGGCGCATCTGGAGTCCGATCAGGAGATTGAGGTGCGGACCACGGGAGGCACCGTGGTCGTGTTCGCCGCGGGGGCGGATTATTTTCGCCAGCTCGCCAAGCTGGATTATCAGTGGGAAAAACTCGCCCACCTGCCGGTGCCGCCTTCGCGGATCGACTTGTCGCTCGGCCGCGAAGTCCCGGTGGCGTTCGCCCCGCCGCCGGCCGGCCCGCTCGTCCCCGGTGCCGCGGTTACACCGGCCTTTTCCGTCCTGCCTCCTGCCCCGTCCAAATCGAAACGTGAGCTCTAAAACCACCTTCATCGGCGCCGTCGAAATCGGCACCTCCAAAGTCACCGTGCTCGCCGGCGAATGCTCCGGCCGTGAGTTGACCATCATCGGCCGGGGCGAGTGCTCCTCGCGCGGCGTGATCAAGGGCTGCGTGGTCGATTTCAAGGCGGCCACCGAGTGCACCCACAGCGCCATCGAGCAGGCGGAGCGCGAGGCGGGCGAACGCGTCGACCACGTGTATCTCGCGCAGACGGGCGGCCACCTGGAAGGTTTCTACAACGAGGCCGCGGTCAGCGTGAAAGCATCGGACAACATGATTGACGCGGGCGATATTCGGACGGTCTGTGAACTCGCGAAGTCCAAGGAGCTCCCCGCGGGCCGGATGGTCGTGGATCACATCCGCCGGCCGTTTCGCGTGGACGGGCGGCTGGTGCCGGCGATGCCGAACAACCTGGTCGGCCAGCGGCTTGAGGTCGGCTATTGGACCGTGCACGGCCAGGAGCAACTGCTCGCGGACAACATCCACGTCATCCGCGGATTCAATCTGGAAGTGCGCGAGCTGGTGCTCGCGAGTCTCGCGTCGGGCCACATGGTCACGAGCGCCGAGGAGCGGCAGCACGGCGTGCTCGTGATCGACCTCGGGGCGGGCACGACGGATTACGCGCTTTACCGCGATGGCGCGCCGCACACCACCGGCGTGGTGTCCCTCGGCGGCACGCACCTGACCAACGACCTCAGTATCGGCCTGCGACTCACCGACGGGCAGGCGGAAAAACTCAAGCTGCGCTTCGGCCGCGCCAGCGTGCAGAGTCGCGACAAGGCGCAGAAAGTATGGCTGGACGGCAATTTCGCAATCGGCGACCGGCAGTTTCCCCTGCAGGCGATCGAGCACATCACCGCCGCCCGCACCCGGGAGTTGCTCGAGGTGGTGAAGAAAAAACTCAGCCAGGCGTTTACCCCTGAGACTTGCGCCGCGGGGGTCGTCCTGACGGGCGGCACCGCCAAGCTCGCGGGCATCGCCGAAGTCGCCGCGAACGTGTTCGGCGTGCCGGCGCGGCTCGGCGAGGCGCCGCCATGGGTGAGCGAAAACTTGCGCGACCCCGGCTACCACACGGCCCTCGGCCTCCTCTACTACGGCGTCAGCGCGCAGGCCGGGCGCGCGGCCCCCGCGCGTCGCGGCGGCGGATTCATCGCCGGCATGAAACGAATTTTTGCCAATGCCTGAGACTCCCCTCATGAATCTCAACGAACTTCCCCTCGAACACTCGCTCCTCACCGATCGCAATATCGCAATCAAGCTCGTCGGCGTCGGCGGGGCGGGCGCGAATGCCGTCGACCGGCTCAAGATGGAAAATCTCGAGCGCCTGCAGCTCGCGGTGATCAACACCGACTACCAGGCGCTCGCCAGTTCACCCGTGCAGGACAAGGTGCTCATCGGCATGAGCGTCACGCGCGGGCTCGGCGCGGGCGGCGATCCCGAACTCGGCCGCGTGGCGGCGGAGGCTGATCGCGAAAAAATTACGGCCATCGTGAAGGATTGCGACCTGGTGTTTCTCGTCACTGGCATGGGCGGCGGCACCGGCAGCGGCGCCTCGCCGGTCGTGGCGGAGATTGCCGCGGAGACCGGTGCCCTCGTCATCGCGTTTGTCACGATGCCCTTCAGTTTCGAGGGCGGCCGCCGCCTGAAACAGGCCGAGGAAGGCCTGCGGGCGCTCCGGCAGGTGTGCGACGCCGTCATCCCGCTGCCCAACGATGTGTTGCTGCAGGAAGCGGCCGACAACGAGACCGTGCTCGATTCGTTTGCGCGCGCCGACGAATGGATCGGCCGCGGCGTGAAATCGATCTGGGCGATGCTCTTCAAGACTGGGCTGATCAATCTCGATTTCGCCACGCTGCGACAGGCCTTCCAGCAGCGCGGCGGCAAAACCCTCTTCGGGCTCGGCGAGGGCGCGGGCGAGAACGCCGTCGCCGAGGCGCTCACGAGCTTGAAGCTGTGCCCGCTGCTGCACACTCCCGAGTTTTCCCGCAAGGCCGACCGGCTGCTCGTGAACATCATGGGTGGCACCGATCTCACGCTCCCCAAAGTGAACGAGCTGATGAGTGCGATCACCGATCAATTTGGCCGCGACTCGCACATCATCATGGGGGCGGTCATCGACGAAAATCTGGCCGGCCGCGTCGAGGTCTGCGTGCTCGGCACGAGCGATCTCGGCGGGCGCAGCCTGCCGCAGCGGCGCCCGGCCCCCGCGGCGCGCACCAAGCCGCCCTTTGCTCCGCGGAGCGACTCACCTACCGCGCACGTCCCGGCCAACGCGCCGGCGGAAGAAATGCGGGCGGCCGGGCCGGCCGCCGGCAGCACGGCCGAAAGCCGCAACCGCGACGCCGCGAAGATCGCGCAGGATGAATTCGGCTTTGGCGAGGTCGAGAGCCGCGGCCATTTCGAGAAAACCGACCGGAATCTGTTCGACGGCCAGGACCTCGACGTGCCGACCTACCTGCGGAAGGGCATTAAGATTTCGATCTGAGGCGCCCTGGCTCGGGTGGCCGGCTGGCGGATTGCACCTCGGAGAATTGTCGAAGCATCTTGAGGTCAACTTGCTCCACCTGGCGGACGGTGGAATTCGCTCGAAGGAGCTCCAGCGGGTCGGCTTTGCAGGGGGGAGCGCCGGAAAAAAATTTCCGCCCGGGAGGTCCCGACAGATCCTGACCCACCTGGGCGACGAGCAGGATCGGGGGCAGGAGGAGGATTGTGGGACTGAGGTGAGGGGCGCGCTTGACGAGGAGATCGGCCGGGGTGAAGTCGCCGCGTGAGCGGTTTTTGCGGGCGAAGTTG
>SIBG01000071.1 GCA_009695305.1 Opitutus sp.
TCGACACCGCGGAAATTTGGGGTATCGATTACCTTCATCTATCGATCCGCCCGACCTGCGGAAACCAACCAAAACCTGCCTGCATCCCATGTCCCACCTACTCCGACTGCGCTCGTGCCTTGCCTTGCTTACCCTGACGGCCACCGCGCTGGCCCAAACCGCCCCAGCCCAGCCCGCGGCCAAGGCCCGGGAGGACGTCATCCAGCTGTCGGAATTTTCCGTCAAAGCCGACCCCAACCGCGGTTACGCCCCGTCCGAGACCATGACGGGCTCCCGCGTCGCGACCAAGATCATCGATCTCCCCTACACGGTGAACATGCTCACGAGTGAGTTCCTCGAGGACTTCGGCATCTTCGAACTTGCCGACAACATCGTCCAGATCGGCAGCTTCACGGGCCTCGACATCGGCGGCAGTTTCAATCTCCGCGGCTTCGCCTCCACCTACCAGCTGCGCGACGGTTTTTTCCGCCTGGGCCGCTACGGCTCCAGCAACGTTGACCGCATCGAGATCATCAAGGGGTCCAATGCCGCGATCTATGGCCGCACCTCTCCCGGTGGCATGATCAACATGATCTCCAAGGCGCCCAAGGACCGCCAGAGCGAGAAGCTCAGCTACAACATCGGCGACTATGGCACCCAGCGCGTCACCTTGGAGGCGACCGGCCCGGTCCCGATCGATGCCCTCGGCAAGACTTCCTACATTGTTACGCTCAGCCAATATCAGCGCGACTTCGGCCAGGAATACGCCCGCAACCGCAATCTCGAATACTACGGCGCGCTCAAGCACACCTTCAACGACGGCGGCAATCTCCTCCTCTCCGCCGAATATCTGCTGCAGATTCGCCACTCCCCCAACGGCACCGCTCCGCTCCTCAACGACCAGAAAGGCACGGCCGTGACCACCGACGACGAGATCATCGGCTACGCCAAGAACCTCGCCGGCTACAACGCCTACGGTCCGAACAGCGAACTCACCCGCGGCGGGAGCAGCTTCACCGCCAACTACGACAAGCGGTTGAATGACATCTGGAGCGTGCGCTCCTCGGCCAACTACTACCGGATGCGTCGCTGGGACTACAATTCGAACAACGGCTGGCCGACGGTTAACATCAATCCCGCGGTCGCCACCGCGCCCATCACGGTCGCGCGCGGCGCGATTCCGAGCAAGGGCCAGATCATCGAGGACGGCGGCGGCGTCCAAGGCGACATCCTCGCCCACTACTGGACGAACCATCAGTCCATCGAGCACCGCACGCTCTTTGCGGCCGACGTAAACGACTATTACCGCTGGGATCCGTCCCGCAGTTACGCCGCGGCCACCGATCCCGATCTCATCGCCTGGAACACGGCGACGCGCACCGTCACGCTCAACCCCACGACCCTCCAGCCCATCAGCCCGATTAACTATTTCCCGAAATGGTTCGACGGTTCCAAGGGGGTGTCGACCCGCATCCGCAAGCAGCGTGTGACCGTGGCCGGCGGCCTCATCCGTCAACAGACCGCGTTGTTCAAAGGCGACCTGCTCACCTATTTCGGCGCTCGTTATGATGGAGTTCGTTTCCGCCACCGCGACTTCACCGCTCCGCCCGCCGGCTTCCTGCCCGGTCAGATGCTCGACAAAAAGATGAACTCCGGAATCAAGCCGAACCTCGGCCTGAACTACAAGCTCACCCCCAATCTCCGGGCCTTCGCCAACTACAGTGAAAGCTACTTCGTGCCGCAGTCCGATCCGACCCCCACCGTCGCCCTGCCTGACTACGTCGCCGAAACCGCGAAAGGCTACGACTACGGTTTCAAGGGATCGCTGCTCGAAGACCGGCTCAGCTTCACCGTCAGTGGCTTTTACGCCATCCGGAATAACGTCTCGGTCACCGAATCGATCGAAACACCTCCTGGCTCAGGCACCTATATCAACGCGACTCGTCGCGAGGGTAACCAACTCGTGCGCGGCTACGAAATCGACGTGAACTACAATGTCACCAACGAGGTCAACGTCGGCGGCAGCTGGGGCCACGTCTATTCGATCTACACCGACTTCGGCAGTGCCTTCCCCGAGGCGGTCGGTCGTCGCGTTAACGGCATCTCCCCTGAAAACGGCGGCGCCTATCTGAAATACTCGCCATCGAACTCCCGCTGGAAGGGCTTCTCCGCCAACCTCGGCGTGACCTACGTCGCCTCGACTCCCACCGAGACGCCCAACGCGGGTGATACCCTCGGCCGCGTCGGCGGCGTGCTCGTGGTCACGCGCTCGACGAACCAGTGGCGCCTGCGCATCCCGTCCTTCACGCTGTGGAATTTAGGCGTGCGCTACCGCCTGCCGTCCGTGGCGCGTTACGAGCAGACGCTGGCGGTCAATGTGAACAATCTGTTCGACGTCGACTACCTCCGCGCGAACAAAATCCCCGCCGACCGCCGCGCGGTGTATTTCACCTACACGCTCAATCACAGCGCCGCGCGCCGCTGATCGCCGCGGAGCGGCCCCGCGCGACGGCCGACGACATTTTCTCTCTCCTGGTCCCATGCGCTTTTCCTCATCGTGCGAGTGGTGGGTCGCAGCCGCCGAAGCGACTTTCCGGCGCCTGCCGCCTCGCCGTGGACGCCGGTTCGCGCCCGCGGAACGGTGCGCAGGAAATGCCAAGATTTGCCGAGACTGATCTCCCGCTCCACCGTCATCCTCCCGCACCACCATGAAGACGACCACCCTCACCGCTTCGTTTCGCCGCGGGGCACTTCCCCTCGCCTGGCTGCTCTTCGCCGCCGCCGCCGTGCCCGCGCAAGTCGCCCCCTCAACCTCGGCGCCCCTGGCCGCCAAGGAGGAAATCGTCGAGCTCTCGCCCTTCATCATCTCGAGCGAACGTGAGACCGGCTGGTCCGCCAACGACACCCTCACCGCCACGCGCACCAAGCAGGCGCTCAAGGATGTGCCGGTGAACATCGACGCGATCACCTCCGACTTCATGGAAGACCTGGGGCTGTTTACGGCGGACGACACCGCGCAGTTTGTCGCCAACGTCTTTGCGCTGCCGGTCATGGAAAACGACAATCAGGGCGGAAATTTTTCCTTCCGCGGTATGACGCAGGTGAACAACATCAGCCGGAATTATTTCCGCTGGTTCATCCCGAGCGACACCTACAACGTCGAGCGCATCGATTTCGGCAAGGGCTCGAACTCGCTGATTTTCGGCGCGGTCGAGCCGGGCGGCCAGGGCGCGGCCTTCACGAAGCGCCCGCTGCTGAAAAATTTTGGCGAAATCTTCCTCAATCAAAACAGCGAAGGGGCCTATCGCTACCAACTCGATGTCAACCGCCAGCTGCGCTCCAATCTCGCGCTGCGTTTCAATGCCGTCCGCCGCCAGGAAAAGACCTTTCAAGACGCCTCCGCCTACAAATTTGAAGGCGAGACGCTCGCGGCGGTCTGGCAGCCCTTCAAGCACACGTCGATTCGCGTCGAGGCCGAGCAGGGAAAATACGACAACACCCGCGGCTTCGCCGGCATCAGCGTGTGGGAGCAGTCCGCCCGCTCGAACGCGTGGAGCACGGCCGGGACGTATTTTACGTCCGATGGGGCCTGGGTGCTGCAAGCCGCGCAGTCGGCCGCCGATCGGTTGGGTGCCAACTCCGTCGCCGGCGGCAATCCTTCCCTCATTGAAGGCCGCTTCGTTGACGTCACGATGCGCAACGCCGCGGGTGTCGCCGTCGGCACCAAACGGCTCAACGGGTTTCCCAAACGCTACAACCTGCGCGGCGGCTGGGATAAGCAGGCGCGCCCGTTCAACACCTATTCGGTGACCATCGAGCAGGGGATCGGTCCGGTCTCCTTTGAACTGGGCTACAACCACCAGAACCAGGCGTCCGATCGCAACGACAACTCCTTCGACACGGCCATCAGCCTCGACGTCAACGGCCGGCCCTTCGTCGATGCGGCGTCGGACCGGAAGCACTTCGGCACCGACACCGATGCGTTTCGCGGCTCGATCGTCTATCATTGGAAAAACCTGAAATGGATGCAGCAGCTCTTCGTCGCCACGGCGGAGTATAACGAAAGCTCACAGGACAACTACCGGCTCCAAGGCTACAACGTGAAGCCCATCCTCGCCGGAACCGCCACCGCGATCAACATCGCGGCCGATCGCGGCCGCCTCCGGCTTTACCTGGACGACCCGGCCTTCTACTCCCGCGCGGTCTTTGATCGCCTCCAGTTCGATGCCCCGCCGGTGACGAGCGCGGTCGACATGCGGATGCTCGGTTTTTTCGCCTCCGGCACCGATGCCGCGAGCGGCACGCAATTTGTCCGCAGCGCCGCGGCGTCGATCTCCGCCAGCGGAAAATATTTCGGCGGCCGCCTGCAATCCCTCGTCGGCTTCCGCCGCGACACCAGCCGCGAGTATGACTACACGACCACGCGGTATTTCGGTCAGTTTGCCGAAGCGATCCGCCCGCCGAAATACCAAAACGCGCTCAAGGGCGACTACGCCGAAAATCTCACCCAGCGACTCGCGCATACGACCTTCACCGGTGGTCTCACCTACGCGCTCACGCGCGACGTCAATCTCTACGGCGTCTACTCCCAATCGTTCCGCTTCCAGGACTTCGTCACCTTCGACAACGTCCGTTTCGGTCCGATCATCGGCACGACCAAGGAGCTGGGCCTGAAGGGAAATCTGTTCGACGGTCGCGCGGGGATCACGCTCGGCGTCTTCGATATCGACCGCGAAAACGTCCGGCTCACTTACAACAACATCATCGGCCTGAACGCCGCGCAGCTGGAGGACCTGATGAACCCGAACACCGTCCTCCCCGGTAATCCCGCCTACAAATTCAGCGCACCCGGCACGGCCAGCGCCGCCCGCAACTACCAGTCCACGGAAAATTCCAAAGGTGCTGATGTCACGCTGATCCTGCGGCCGACCAAGCAGCTGCAGGTGCGTCTCACCTTCGCCCGCACCAAGGTCCTCGACACTCCGGACCTCGCCTCGTTTCGCGGTTACTACACAGCCGCCGTCGCCCGCGGCAACGAAAGTCCCGCGGTGCTCACCACCGCCAAGCTCCTGCTCGACTCGCTGGATATCAGCGGCCGACCGGCGGGCGCGCAGGCGTCGCCGTGGTCCGGCAGCTGGGTGATCGACTATTCGTTTGCTCGCGAAGCCTCGGTGCCACTGCGGGGCGTGCGCGTGGGCCTCAACGGCAGTTGGCGCGACACCTACCTGCTCGGCACCCCGAACGGCCAAAGTATGATCGGCGGCACCCGGCACCCGGTGAATGCCTACGTCATGCGCATCCAGAAAATCTGGGGCCAGCAGGTCCGCCTCCGCGCCGGCGTAAAAAATCTCGTCGATCTGGAGAACCGCCAGGTGCGGAAGACCGGTTTCACCACGATGTCGACCGGCGCCAACGTCTACACCTACGCCTACGTGATGCCGCCGCAATACGACCTTTCCGCGTCGGTGAAATTCTAACCGAAACTCCGCGACCAAACCAAAGGCGCTGGCAGTTTCTCTGGCGCCGCTTCTTTCACTCCAGCTGAACCGCGTCCAACCATTATGCAAAATCCCTCTCACCGCCGCCAGTCACTCGCCCTCCTTGGGTTTCTGGCCATTTCCGCCGGACTCTTCGCGCAGGCTTCCACGCCACCCCGCGGCGCCTCCGAGGTCATCGAACTCTCCCCGTTCCAAGTGACGACCAACCCGAACCGCGGCTATACGGCATCCGAAACGATGACGGGCAGCCGGGTGAAGACCCAGATCGTCGATCTCCCGTATTCGGTCCACGTGATGACGAGTGAGTTTCTCGAAGATTTCGGCCTGCTGGAACTCAACGACAACCTGACCCACGTCAGCGGTTTTACCGGCCTCGACATCGGCGGAAATTTCTTCCTGCGTGGCTTCGCTGCCTCCTATCAGCTCCGCGACGGGTTTCTCCGCCTCGGGCGTTACGGCTCGAGCAACATCGACCGCATCGAGATCATCAAGGGATCCAGCGCCGCCATCTACGGCCGGACCTCTCCCGGCGGCATGGTCAACATGATCTCCAAGCAGCCCAAGGCGGAAGCCAGCCAGAAACTTGCTTTCAACTACGGCGACTACGGCACGCAGCGGGTGACCCTCGAGGCCACCGGCCCGCTTCTTTCCAGCCAACTGGGCAAAACCAACTTCATCCTTACGGGCAGTCACTTTCAGCGCGATTTCGACATGGAATACGCCCGCAACCGAAATCTGGAATACTATCTGGGCGTGGACCACGTTTTTGCCGATGGCTCGAAGCTCTTCCTCTCCGCCGAATACTTTTTTCAGCTGCGCCATGCTCCGCTGTCCGCCGCTCCCTTGATCGTCGACCAAAAGGGCACGGCTTCGACCGCCGACGATGTGGCGATCGGCTATGCCTCCAACCTCGCCAACTACAATCCCAACGGACCGAACAGTGAACTTAACCGAGGCAACGACTCGTTTACGGCCTACTACGACAAGGCGCTTAGTCCGGTGTTCAACCTCCGGGTGTCCGGCAACTATTTCCGGGGCCGGCGGTGGGACTACAACATCAACAACGGCTGGGCGACCATCAACCTCAACCCCGCGGTCGCGGCCGCTCCCTCGTCCTTGCGCGGCGCCACGCCTCAACGCGCCCGCATTTTTCAAGACGGTGGCGGCACTCAAGCCGACCTGCTGGCCCACTATTTCACGCAGAGTGGCAAGGTCGAACATCGCACGCTGCTCACGTTTGATTTCAATGATTTCTACAATTGGAATCCTCAGCAGCCCTACGGCGGCGCGGCCGACCTGGCGGCCTGGAACGCCACGCTCCGCCGCGTCACGCTCGACGCGAACTACAATCCCGTGGGTCCCATCGCCTATTTCCCAAAATGGTATTGGGCCGCACCCACTACGCCGTTCACGCGGAGCAACAAGTTTCACACCCGCGTCCTCGGCAGCCTCCTCCGCCAGCAGTCCTCGTTCATGGAGGGGCGGTTGCTCGCCTACACCGGCGCGCGCTACGATTGGGTCCACCACGAGCACCGCGACCGCACCACCGCCGCGGCGTCCTTCACCCCTTTTATCCCGGGTTACAAGATCGGCGACGTAATCGACAAGAAGGTTTCGGAGTTCAAACCCAACATCGGCGCCAACTATAAAATTCACCGAGACTTTCGCGTCTTCGCCAACTACAGCGAAAGCTTCTTCATGGACCAGGGCGACACACCGCTCGCGATCGCCAATCCGACCTACAAGCCCGAAGTCGCCGATGGCTGGGACTACGGCTTCAAGGGCTCCCTGGGCGGCGGCCGCCTCACTTATACGTTGAGCGGCTTTTACATCAACCGCCACAACGTCACGGTGCAGGATTTGGCTGAATCCCCCGCCGGCTCCGGCTCCTTCGTCGAAGCGTCCCGGCGGGACGGCGACCAGCTTGTCCGTGGCTATGAGATTGATGCGAGTTGGAACATGACCGACGATTTTTCCGCCCTCGTCAGCTATGGCACCGTTCATTCGATTTACACCGACTATGGTGCCGCCAATCCCCTGGTGATCGGCCGTCCCGTTCAGTTCGTCGCGCCCTACAACGGCAGTGCGAGCATCAAATACGCGCCGGGTCGCGGGGCGTGGAAGGGCTTCTCCGCCAACTTCGGTGTGACCTTCGTTGGCGCCACTCCGCTCGCGCCCCCGGAATCGGGCGACGTTTACACGACGAGTTCCAAGGGTGTGCGCACGCTGGTTAGCTCGACTGGCCAGTGGAAACTCAAGTCCCCCGCCTTCTCCATCTGGAGTCTCGGGTTGCGCTACGCGCTGAAGAGCACCAGCCATTTCAGTCACAGCCTCGCGGTCAACGTGAACAACATTTTCGATGAGAATTATCTCCGCGCCGGTTCCGGCGGATCCAATTCCAGGTTCCCCGGCGAGAAACGCGCCGTCTACTTCACCTACACCATCAGCCACAAGGGCGCAAAATTCTGATGCACCATTGCTCGTCCTCCCGCGTCTCGCCCTCAGCGTAACTTCAACCATGAAATTCCTTCGCTTTGCCTCCGGCCTTGCCTGCGCGCTCACCTTAGCCGCCTCTGCCCTTGCAGCCACGCCCGCGAAAAAACCCAACATCATCTTCATCCTCGGCGACGACGTCGGCATCGGCGACATCGCGTGCACCGGCTCCGATCGCTTCAAGACGCCGAACATCGACGCGCTCGCGCGTGGCGGCACGGTTTATTCCCACGCCTACGCCGAGCCGCTCTGCGGCCCGTCGCGCGCCACGATTCTCACCGGCCGTTACGTTTTCCGCACGGGTGCAACGAATCAGGATGCGACCGGCCGGTTTAAGCCCACCGACGAAACCATGATGCCCGTCGTCCTGAAAAAGGCCGGCTACGTCACGTCCGCGATTGGCAAGTGGGGCCAGCTCCCGCTCGGGCCCGCGGAGTTTGGCTTCGACGACTACCTGAAATTCCAAGGCAGCGGCGCCTATTGGAAATCGCAGGGCAAGAAGGGCGAGAGTTTCGAGCTCAACGGCCAGCGCGTCACGGTCGGCGACAAGGAATACATCCCCGACCTCATGCACGCGCACCTCGTCGAGTTCCTCACCAAGCACCGCGACGATCCGTTCTACATCTACTACTCGATGTCGCACATCCACGCGGAGATTCTCCCGACACCCGACAGCAAACCCGACAGCAAGGATCTCTACGCCGACAACATCGCCTACATGGACAAACTCGTCGGCAAACTCGTCGCCGAACTCGAGCGCCTCAAACTGCGCGACAACACCCTGCTCGTTTACTTCGGCGACAACGGCACCGGCGGCGGCCACAGTGAGGCGGCCACCGTGAAGGGCCGCCGCCTCAACGGCTCCAAGGGCGACGTGCTCGAAGGCGGCAGCCGCGTGCCCATGGTCGTCAACTGGCCCGGCGTCACGCCTGCCGGTCGCGTCTCCCACGACCTCATTGACTCCAGCGATTTCTTTCCGACGTTCGCCGCCCTCGCCGGTGCTCCGCTCCCCGCCGGCAAGATCATCGACGGCCAGAGTTTCGCCCCGCAAGTCCGCGGTCAGTCTGGCAAGCCGCGCGAGTGGATTTTCATCGAGCTCGCCCGCATGTGGTATGTCGCCGACCAGAAGTGGAAGCTCAACGAAAAGGGCGAGCTCTTCGACCTGAGCGATGCGCCGTGGACCGAAAAGCCCGTCGCCCCCGGCACTACCGATGCCGCCGCCGTTGCCGCGCGCGCGAAACTCGCCGCTGCCCTCGCGCAGCTGAATCCCGCCGGCGGTTTCCTCGACGACGGCGACGGCACCGGCCGCCACGCCAACCGCGATGAAAATCGGGCGAAGAAAAAGAAAGCCAAGTGAACCGCTTACCATGAAATCCGCCCTCCGTCTCCTGCTTTGCCTTCTGCCACTCGCGCTCGCGCACGCCGCCGACCGGCCCAACATCCTCTTCATCGCCGTCGATGACCTGCGCCCGGAATTCGGCGCCTACGGCAAGGACTACATCAAGAGTCCCAACCTCGACCGCCTCGCGAAGTCGGGGATCACCTTCAACCGCTCGTATTGCCAGCAGGCCGTCTGCTCACCCACGCGCTCCAGTCTCCTGACGGGCACGCGGCCCGATACCACGAAGGTCTGGGATCTCGTGACCCACTTCCGCGTCGCGCTGCCGAACGTCGTCACGCTCCCGCAGCTCTTCAAGAACAACGGCTATTTTGTCCAGGGCATGGGCAAGATCTATCACGGCAGCCTGGATGACCCGCAGTCCTGGTCAGTGCCGTGGGGCACGCCCAAGGCGGAGACCTACGCCCTGCCAGAGAACGTCAAACTCAACGCGCGGCGCTACGGCGTCGATCCCGACGGCGACAACGCGCCCGTCGCAAAGGGCAAAGGCAAAGGAAAAGGCAAGGCCGCGAAAACAGCCAAGGCCCCAAGCCCCACCGTGCCTGATTCGATGCCCGCCGCGAAAAACATCCGCGGCCCCGCCTTCGAAGGCGCCGATGTGCCGGATAATTTTTTCCAAGACGGCAAGGTCGCCGAGCTCGCGCTGTCCACGCTGCGCGACATGAGCAAAAAAAAGGAGCCGTTCTTCCTCGCGGTCGGCTTCGTGAAACCGCACCTCCCGTTCATCTCGCCCAAGAAATATTGGGACCTCTATGATCCGGCGAAAATCGAGCTCGCGCCCAATAAATTTCGCCCGAAAGACGCCCCCGACTACGCCATCCTCCCTGGCGGCGAGCTGCGCAACTACTTCGGCATTCCCGAAGGGCACGTCCCCGACGACCTCGCCCGCCAGCTCAAGCACGGCTACTATGCCGCGATCAGTTACATGGACGCGCAGGTCGGCAAACTCCTCGACGAGCTGGACCGCCTTGACCTCCGCAAGAACACCATCGTCATCCTCTGGGGCGACCACGGTTGGAAACTCGGCGAACACGACGCGTGGTGCAAACACAGCAATTCCGAAAACGACACGAACACCGCGCTGCTCCTCTCCGTCCCCGGCATGAAAAACGCCGGAAGGCGCACCAACTCCCTCGTCGAATTCGTCGATATTTATCCAACCCTCGCCGACCTCGCCGGCCTGGCGCTGCCCACGCATCTCGAGGGCGTAAGCTTCAAGCCGCTGCTGGATGACCCGCAACGCCCGTGGAAATCCGCCGCCTTCAGCCAGTATCCGCGCAACGCCGGCAAGTCCGGTGCCGGCGCGCTCATGGGCTATGCCATGCGGACCGAGCGTTATCGTTTCGTGGTCTGGGTCGGACGCGATGATCACAGCAAAATCGACGCCCTCGAGCTCTACGACCATCAGCTCGATCCCCAGGAAAACACCAACGTCGCCAAAGTCCCCGCCAACGGTGAGCTGGTCGAAAAACTGCTGGCGCAGTGGCGCCGGGGCTGGCCGGGCGCGAAGCCAAACGTGGCCGCCAAACTCTGAGTGCTCGCCGCGACTGGGGCGGCGCGGTTGATAAAGTTTGCGCGGCCGGGGCAGAAATCCCGGCCGCCTTCGCCCCCGACTGAATTTCCCATGAACATTCGAAAGCAAATTTTCACCCTATGGGCCCTCTGCTCCCTGATCGGCGTCGTCCGCGCCGCCGACCGGCCCAACCTTCTTTGGGTCGTCAGCGAGGACAACGTCACCACCACCGTGGGCGCCTACGGTGACCCGCTGGCGCGCACGCCCAACGTAGATGGTCTCGCGGCCGGCGGCATCGTCTTCGAGCGCTGTTACTCCACCTCGGCCGTCTGCGCGCCAACGCGGTCGAGCATCATCACCGGTCGCTACGCCAGCGGCATGGGCACGCAGCACATGCGCAGCCAGCGGGCGCTGCCCGCCGGCGTGAAGTTTTTCCCGGAGTTCCTCCGCGCCGCCGGTTACTTCACGACCAACAACGCGAAGACGGACTACAACACGTCCTCCCCGTGGGCCGCCGCGTGGAACGAGAACAACCAGACCGCCCACTGGCGCCACCGCGCAGCCGGCCAGCCGTTTTTCGCGATCTTCAACTTCGGGCAGTCGCACGAAAGCCAGCTGCACAAGCGGGTGCCGCTGGTGACCGATCCCGCGAAAGTCCGCGTGCCGGCCTATCTGCCCGACACCCCCACGGTCCGGGCCGACCTCGCGCAATACTACGACTGCGTGTCTCGGGCCGACGCGGCCCTGGGCCAAATCCTCGAACAACTCGCCGCCGATGGCCTCGCGGAAGACACAATTATTTTCTACTACGGCGACCACGGCGGGGCCGTCTCCCGCAGCAAGCGATTCCTTTACGAAAACGGCACGCACCCGCCGTTGATCGCGCATTTTCCGAAAAAATTCCAGCACCTCGCGCCGGCGGCACCCGACTCGCGCGTGCGCGAGCTGGTCAACCTCGTCGATCTCGCGCCCACCATGCTGAGTCTCGCCGGCGTGCCGTTGCCCGCACAGTTCCAGGGCCGGGCTTTCGCCGGTCCCGCCCGGCAGGCGGCGCCCGAGTTCACCTTTATGTTCCGCGACCGCATGGACGAGCGCTACGACCTCGCCCGCGCGGTCACCGACGGACGCTACCGCTACATCCGCAATTTCTATCCCAGCCAGCCGTGGGGCCAACATCTCGATTACCTCTGGAAACAGGCCTCGATGAGCGAGTGGGCCAAACTCTTTGCCGCCGGGAAACTCAACGCGACCCAGCGCGCCTTCTTCGAGCCGAAGCCGGCGGAGGAGCTGTTCGACTGCGCCGCGGACCCCGACAACGTCCGCAATCTCGCGGCCGATCCCGCAGCCCGGCCCCAGCTCGTGCGGCTGCGGGCGGCACTCCGCGCCCACCAACTCGCGATCCGCGACACGGGCCTCCTGCCCGAGCCGCTGATGATCGACTGGGCCGGCCCGGGTTCACCGGCGCTGGTCGCCGCCGACGAGAAACGCTATCCGCTCGCGCGCCTCTTGGATCAGGTCGACGCCCTTCAGCTCTCGGCGCTGCCGGAGCCCGCCGCGCTCGCCGCGGCGCTGCGCGCGCCCGAGGCGGTGTTGCGCTACTGGGGCGCCGTGGCCGCGCAGCGCGCGGCGGCCCTGCCGGAAATGACCCCGCTCCTCGGCGATGAACAGCTCGTCGTGCGGCTCGCCGCCGCCGAGGCCATCCTCCGACGCGGGGACAGCAGCGCTGCGTGGGCCGTGATCGAGGCCGCCCTCACGGAGGGCACGAACGTCGAAGGCCGCCTCTTTACCGTGAATGTGGTGGCCCGCGTGCCCCGCTCCGCCCCGGCGTCGGTCAAGGCCATCCTCGCGCAGCTGGTGAAATCATCGAGCGCGACTGGCGGGGAAAACTACCTCGGACACGCCGCGGAAGATCTGTTGCGGATCGCCCCCTAAATCCGTCGGACGACTTGGCCCGGTCTGACCGCCGCCCGTTTCGACCTCTGCCGCAGCGTCCTGGCGCGGCCAGCGGCGTTCATCGCAACCGCCCGCGAACGCTGGCTCCGGGCGACCAGCGGATAAACTAAGCGCCCCGGCGGCCTCGCGATTTTCGGATCGTGCGCGCGTGATGGGGACTGCAACTTCTCCGGCACGACTTCGGTCGGCCTCGTCCATGCCGTTTCCCCGTCGCCTCGTTGGAGCCATCGCCTTCGCCCTTGCCGGCGGACATGGGGCGGGTCGTTTGGGGCTGCCGGACGGTGGGGCCGGCGCAGGCTGTGCCCGCCCAGTCCCCCGGACATGGGAAAACTCCGGAAACGGCGACCGGCGAAAAAATCTTCGCTTTGCTTCTGCGCTCGATTCGTGTTTTCGTTCTCCCTCCGTTCACCCCGTCCGCCTAATTCGCCCCGCCATGTCCTCCCCCATTCTTCGCTCCCTCGTCCTCCTCGCCTCGCTGGCCTCCGCCACGATCCTCCCGGCCGCCACTGGCAGCCGCCCGAACATCGTCATCATCATGGCCGATGACGTCGGCTACTCCGACCTCGGCTGCTATGGCAGCGAAATTGCCACACCGAACCTCGACGCCCTCGCCGCCGGCGGCCTGCGGTTCACCCAATTCTACAACACCGCGCGCTGCTGCCCGACGCGCGCGTCGCTCCTCACCGGCCTCTACCCACACCAAGCCGGCATTGGCCACATGATGGGCGACTACGGCTTCGACGCCTATCGCGGCGATCTCAACCGTCGCAGTGTCACGCTCGCCGAGGCGCTCAAGCCCGCCGGTTACCGCACCTACGCCGTGGGTAAATGGCACGTCACGCCCGGCGACACGGCGCCACGCCTCGCCGACCAGCACAACTGGCCGCTGCAGCGCGGCTTTGATCGCTACTACGGCACCATTCACGGGGCGGGGAGTTTCTGGGATCCGAGCGCGCTCGTGCGCGACAATCAGCTGATCACCGCGGCCAACGATCCCGCGTATCGTCCGTCGGAGGACTATTACTACACCGACGCGATCAGTGATCACGCCGCGAAGTTCATCCGCGAGCATCAGCGCGATCAGGCGGGAAAACCGTTTCTGCTCTATGTGCCCTACACCGCCGCGCACTGGCCCATGCACGCCCGCGAGCGGGACATTGCAAAATATAAGGGCCGCTACGACGGTGGCTACGCTCCGGTGCGCGCGGCTCGCTGGGAAAAGCAAAAGCGACTTGGTATTGCTGATGTCGCGTGGGGTCTCGCGCCGCAGGCTGGTGATTGGGCCAAGGTGAAGAACCAGGAATTCGAAATCCGCTGCATGGAAGTTTACGCGGCGATGCTGACCGTCATGGACGAGGGCATCGGTCGCATCGTCGCTGAACTCAAGGCGACCGGGCAGTATGAGAACACCGTCATTTGTTACCTGCAGGACAACGGCGGCAACGCGGAGACAAACGGTCGCGTGGGCCCGTTCACACCCCGGGCCGCCGCGCCGTCGCGGCCGCCGATGGCGAAGGACGCGCAGCAGTTTAGCAGCAAGCCCGACCAGACCCGCGACGGCTACCCCGTGCGGGGCGGCTACGGCGTGTTGCCCGGCCCCGCCGACACCTACGTCGCCTACGGCGGCGACTGGGCCAACGTCAGCAACACGCCGTTCCGCGAATACAAACACTGGGTGCATGAGGGCGGTATTTCCACGCCCCTGATCGTGCACTGGCCCGTCGGGATTTCCGCCGCGCGGCGCGGCCAGCTGGAGGCGCAGCCCGGCCACTTGATCGACATCATGGCCACGTGTGTCGATCTGGCCGGCGCGAAGTATCCGGCAAAATTTAATGGCGAGACGATCACGCCCCTCGAAGGCGTGAGCCTGCGCCCCGCGTTCGAAGGCCAGTCGCTCGCGCGCGCGCAGCCGATTTTCTGGGAGCACGAAGGCAACCGCGCGGTTCGCGCCGGCCAGTGGAAACTCGTTTCCAAACACCCCGGCGGCTGGGAACTCTACGACATTGCCACCGACCGCGCCGAGCAGCACGACCTCACGGCGAAACATCCCGCCCGCGCCCAGGCAATGACCGCGCAGTGGGACGCCTGGGCGCAACGCGCCGGCGTCCGCCCGTGGCCTGTCAACGCCGGCAACACCGGCAAGGCCGCGAAGCAGAAGCAAGCCGGCGGCGAGTAGTTCCCATTCCAGTCAGAACCCTGACTCGCGCCCCGGGAGATTTTCCACCCCTCGAAATCCCCTAGACCCGTGCCATCGTCGCTCCCTTTCCTCGCCGCGATTTTCCTGGTCTCCGCCGCGCTCGCCGCTGATCGCCCACCGACGGTGAGCTCGTCGCCACCGAACATCGTCATCATCTTCACCGACGATCAGGGCTACGGCGATCTCGGCTGCTTTGGCGCCACCGCGTTTCGCACGCCGCGCATCGACCGGCTGGCCGTGGAGGGCACCCGCTTCACCAACTTCTACGCCCAGCTGGTCTGCGGCCCGTCGCGTTCCGCGCTGTTAACCGGCCGGCAACCCGTGCGGAGCGGCGGCTGGTCGATGCCCGCGAGCGAAATCACGTTCGCCGAGTTGCTTCGCCAAAAAGGCTATGCCACCGCCTGCCTCGGCAAGTGGGACGTCTCCAATCGCGCCGCGATCCCCGATCGCATGCCCAACGCGAAAGGCTTCGATTATTTCTACGGCGCGCTCGGGGCCAACGACGGCGGTCGCGTGGTCCTGCACGAAAACCACACCCGCGTCGGCGAGACGACCGACATGGGCGGCCTCACGCGAACCTACACCGACAAGGCGATCGCCTTCCTCCGTTCCAACCGGGACAAACCGTTCCTGCTCTATCTCGCGCACACGATGGTGCATTCCGTCGTCGGCGCCTCCCCGGAGTTTCGCGGCAAATCCCAGGGCGGACTCTACGGTGACGCCATCGAGGAACTCGATTTTCATACTGGCCGCCTGCTCGACGCGCTCGACGAGCTGCGCCTGCGTGACACCACCCTGGTCATCTTCACGAGCGACAACGGCCCGTGGAGCAATAATCAGGAAAATCTCCGCTCCAAGCATGGCGGCGAGATCGCGTGGGGCTCGTCGGGCCCGTTGCGCGAAGCGAAGGGTTCCAGCTATGAGGGCGGTTCGCGGGTGCCGTGTCTCATCCGCTGGCCCGGTCGTGTGCCCGCCGGTCGGGTGAGCGATGCCATTTTCTCGACGCTCGATTTCCTGCCCACGTTCGGGACTCTGGCCGGCTTCGAGCCGCCGCGCGATCGCCTCATCGAGGGGGTGGATCAAACCGAACTCCTGCTCGGTCGCAGCGAACGCGGGGCCCGTGATCACTTCCATTATTTTTGCCAGAACGAACTGCACGGCGTGCGCCAGGGTCCGTGGAAGCTGCTCCTGCCCAACCGGAAGGTTTTCTACGCCTACGTGAAGGACCGGGGCACGAATGAGCCCGAACTTTATCATCTCGCAACCGATCCCGGCGAAACGAAAAACGTGGCCCGGGACCATCCCGACGTCGTCGAGCGGCTGCTCGCGTTTGCCCGGTCCTATCCGTGGCCCGAAAAGCTCTTCGAAGCCCAGATCAACCTCCCGGGCCCGGCCGCCGGCCAGCTGCCCCCGGTAAGAAAAAACCTGCCGTAGCCGACCACGGCCGGGTGGCCCCACGCCACCTCCTGCGCTTTCGGGTTGTTCGCCGCGACCGCGTGCGTTCACTCTCGCGCGTCATGTCCGCCTCCTCCGATCCGCGCCGCCTGTCAGCGCTCCACCGCCTCGCCTCCCTCGCGACGCGCACGGACGATCCCGCCGTGGCCCTGCGCGAAATGCTCGACGATCTCGTCGCGACCTTTCACGCCGACGCCGGCTCGATCGCCCTCCTCAATCCCGACACCGGCCGGCTGGAGACGGAAATTCAAATCGGCGGCACCGACGGAGAAAAAATGCCCGAGCTGCCACTGGGTCATGGCGTCACCGGTTGGTGCGTGCTCAACCGCCGCTCGCTCCTCGTGCCCGACGTCACCGTCGAGCCGCGCTACATCGCCGTGCGTCCCGCCGCGCGCTGTGAGATGACGACCCCGATGCTGGAGGGCGAGAACGTGATCGGCGTCATCGACCTCGAAAGCGACCGTCCCGGCGGATTTGCCCCCGACGACCTTGGATTGCTCGAACTGCTCGCCGCCGAGGGCGCGCGCGTTCTGCAACGCCTCTGGCAGCTCCGGCATCTCCAAGGCAAGGCCCGCCAGCTCGAGACCCTGATCACGACCGGCCAGTCGCTCGTCTCCAAATTCGAGCAGCAGGAACTCTTCGCCACCCTCACCCGCGACGCCCGCGAGATGATGCAGGCCAGCGCCTGCGCGCTCTACCTGCACGACGCCGGCACGAAGACGCTTCGCTTTGCCTCCCTCTCCGGTGCCAGCGCCACGCCCCTGCCCCGTGACGATCTGCCCCTCGACTCCTGCCTCCTCGCCGCCGCCGTCCACACCCGCCGCACCGTGCAGTTCGCCGACCTCCAGTCGCCGGAATTTCACGATCTGGTCGATCTCCCGCGCGATCCCACCCTCGTCTCCGTCCTCGCCACTCCGATGCTCTACGAGGGCGATGTGCTCGGCGTGATCGCGGTCTTCACCGGTCGCCTGCACCGGTTCGACAACGACGAGAAACGCCTCTGTGCCGCCCTCGCCAGCCTCGGCGCCGTCGCGCTCCAAAACGCCCGCCTCTACGCCCGGGTGTTCCAAAGCGAGGATTCGCTCCGCAAGAACGAGCGCCTCACCACGCTCGGTCTCCTCGCCGCCGAGATCGCCCACGAGATCCGCAATCCCCTCACTGTCCTCAAACTCCTCCACGGCGGCCTCGGTCTCGATTTTCCCGCCGACGATCCCCGCCGCACCGATATGCGCGTCATCGGCGAGAAGCTCGACCAGCTCGAGGCGATCGTGACCCGCGTGCTCGGTTTCGCCAAGGCGCCCGCGAGCCTCCACTCCCGCTGGTCGCTGGCCGACATCATCGAGGACACCCTCGTGCTCGTCCGCCTCAAGCTCGCGCAAAGCAAGGTCTCCCTCCGCTTCGATCCGCCCACGCGTCCGCTCTACGTCGATGCGCACAAGGGTCAGCTGCAGCAGGTGCTGCTCAATCTCCTGTTCAACGCCACGCAAGCCATGCCCGTCGGCGGCACCGTCACGATCACCGCCGGCGCCGCCGAGCACCACGCGATCATCGACCTCGCCGACACCGGCACGGGCATCCCCACGGAGATTCAAGCCCGCGTCTTCGATTCCTTCCTCTCCAGCCGGCCCGACGGCACCGGCCTCGGCCTCGCGATCGCGAAACGCATTCTGCTCAGCCATCACGGCGACATCGCCCTCCTCACCACGAGCCCCGACGGCACGACGATGCGCCTCACGCTGCCGCTCGCGAAAAACTAAACTTACTCCAACCCGCCCTCGCTCGATCGTCGGGCGCGAGTCTGGCACACGCCGCGGCGTCAGCCAGACTGACACCCTCCTCCCAACGTCCATGCCCATCGTCACCTTCTCGGCGCTGCCCGCGCGCCAGCTTTTCCCCGGCGCTGCCGGCCACTACGCCCACACCGCCCACCTCACCGTCGGCGAGGTCGACCTCGCCGCCGGCGCGACCGTCCCGCCGCACGCGCACCCGCACGAGCAACTGAGCTATCTCCTCGCCGGCCGCGCCGAATGCACCATCGGCACCGAGACTCGCGAACTCACGCCCGGCATGTGCGCCGTCATCCCGGGGGCCGTGGTCCACAGCTTCCGGGCCCTCACGGCGTGCCGGGTGCTCGATATCTTCACGCCCGTGCGCGAAGACTTCCGTTGATGGCCGTCGCCCCTGTGACTCCCCCGGAAAAAATCGTCCGCCAGAAGAGGACTCTCACCCTCCTGATTGGCGTGCTGGCCGTCGGCGCCGTGCTCATCGTCACGCTCGCCACGAAAATTCCCCTGCCTCTCCGCCTATTCGTTGCCGCCACTGATCTGGTCGCCGCCGCCGTCCTCTGGGTCGCGATGCGTCAGGCGTCCGAAAAGAAATAGGGTTCCTCACTGTTTTCAGTGGGTTGATCGCTGCGTGGTTGGAGCCCCGAAGGGGCGGCATTCGAAAGCCCAGGGAAACGCCCTGGGAATTGGGTTCAAAAAAATTCATCGCCCTGAAGGGGCGACACGACGGTGTGGTTTCGCCCCTTCAGGGCTCGGGTTTTTGTCTCAACATTTCCCAGGGCGTTGCCCCGGGCTTTCAACTTTTCGCCCCTTCGAGGCTCCCTGTCACCGGCAGCTGTCCACTGGAAACAGCGAGGAACCAGAAATAGTCCGCCAGTCGTCGGGTGTCGTCCGGGGATTCCGCCGCCGCCGAGCGATGTCTTGCTTGTCCACGTCGGTTGTCTTGCCTGATTCCCGTGCAAACCGAAACCCTCGCGATCCGCATCTCGAAAGCCGAGCGCACTGCTTTGCGTCAGCGGGCGAGGAAAGAAAAGGTCTCGCAAGGTGATCTCGTCCGTCGCGCCCTCCGCGCCTACGGCGTCACCCCCCACCCCGCGCCGGCCCAGACCGGCTACGACGTGATCAAACATTTGATCGGACGCTGCCAAGGAGGTCCTCGCGACCTGTCGACCAATCCGGCCCATCTGGCAGATCACGGGCGCGGATGATCTGGCTGATCGATACCGGGCCACTGGTCGCACTGATCGTCGGCACCGACGCCCGGCATGAGTGGGCCCGCGCGCAGTTAAAGGTGGCACCGGCGGTCGTGGTGACTTGCGATGCCGTCATCTCGGAGACCCTGTTGCTCTTGAAGCGTGAGGGACACTCCTGCGACGACCTGTTCGATCTGGCTGACACGGGTTTCCTCCGCAGTGATTTCCCCTTTTAACGCCGAGCACTCCGCCGTTCGCAAGCTCATGCGCCGTTACGCCGACCGGCCGATGTCCTTCGCCGACGCCTGTCTCGTGCGCATGGCCGAACTTCATGCCGAGGCGGTCGTGTGGACGCTCGACGCCGATTTTCACGTTTACCGCAAACACGGGCGACAAACGCTGGCCCTGGTCGCACCGTAACAATACGATCCGCGCCATCCCATTTCGTCGGTCGGGGTTTATCCCCGACCCGTCGAGCGCTCCTACTTCGCCGCTTGCAGCTTGAGATCGACCATCAGGTCGGCCGCGATCTTTTCCAGATCGGCGCGCACCGCCGCCAGATTTTTTCCCGACGGCACGAGCACGGTCGCCCGCGCCTGAAAAAGTGTCCCGCCGCCCATCGGCGCGCTCACGCGCTCCGACGACAGTTCCTCGACGTTGACGCCATGCGCGGCCAGCACGCCCGACACGCTGCGCAAAATTCCCGGTCGGTCCTGCCCGACGACCTCCAGCGTCGCCACCAAACCCCTGTCTCTCGTCTCCTGTCCCCTGTCTCCCGCGGCACCGCCCTCCGCGTGGATGATCACGCGCAGCCCCTGCGCCTCGAGACCGCGCAACGCCCGCACCAGCTCGTCGCTGCGGGCGGCTTCCACTTCCACTCGCAAAATGCCCGCGAACTGCCCACCGAGATGACACATCCGGCTCTCCAGCCAGTTGCCACCGTGATCTGCCACGGAGGCGGCGACAAGTTGCACCAGTCCGGGCCGATCGGCACCGATGACGGTCATGACGAGGGTTGCGAGCATGGCGGAAAAGTGAAGCGCACCTCCTCCCCCGCGCAATCCCTCATTCAATCGGCACTCGCCAATCGAACATCGGCCATCCCCTCGCTCCTCCAACTCCGCCTTTCAGCAGGCCACGTCGAGGAAATCCTTCCACCTCTCGTGCCCGTGGTTGCCCCGCACCGGTTGATCATGACCGGTGGCTTCCATCCAGGACCATCGCAGTCGCCGCGCCTCGCCAGGAGGCTCAGTGAAAGTCTTTATCGCGCTCGGCGGCGAGCAGCGTAGTGAGTTCCTTCACCCGCGCGGGCTCGGTCGCGGCGAGATTCTTCGTCTCGGAAAGGTCGGTGGACAGATCGTAGAGTTCCGCCGCACCATTGGGGCGCCCAACGAGTTTCCACGGACCCACGCGCAACGCGAGCGGTTGCTGACCGTTGCTCTGGAGCACGAGCGAGGTCCGGCCCATCGCGGCGGGATTCAGCAGCGCCGCAGAAACATCCACCGCATCCGGCCCTGCGCCTGCCGGCAGTTTCTGCCCGGCGATGGTCGCAAAGGCCGGCAGCAAATCGATGAGCCCAAGCAGCGCCGCCGACTCTTTGCCCGCAGGGATGTGGCCGGGCCAGCGCGCGATGAACGGCACGCGGTGCCCGCCTTCGTAGAGCGTCCCCTTGGTCCCGCGCAGCACCCCGTTGGGCGGCTGGCGGGCGTGGAGGGCGTTGGTGCCATCGTCATAGGTGTTCTTGATTGCGCCCCCGTTGTCGGAGCTGAAAACCACCAGGGTGTCTTTCGCCAAGCCGAGCCGCTCGAGCGTGGCCAGCACCTCGCCCACGGTCCAGTCGAGCTGGTGAATCACATCGCCGCGCCAGCCGCACTCGCTCGTGCCGCGGAATCGCGGATGCGGCACCATCGGCTCGTGGATGTCGTGCGTGGCGAGGTAGAGAAAGAAGGGGCGGCCAGCTTTTTGCTTTTCCAGAAACGCGACCGCGCGCTGCGTGAGCGTGTCGGCAATGTCCTCGTCCACCCAGCGCGCCTTCGTGCCGCCGGTCATGTAGCCGACGCGGCTGATGCCGTTGACGATGGTCTGCGAGTGGTTCGGGTCGGCCTTGATTTTGAGCAAGTCGGGGCGTTCGAGCCCGGTCGGCTCAGTGCCGATCCGCACACCGTAGCTCACCGCGATGGGATCGGCGGGATCGAGGCCCACCACCCGCCCGTTCTCGACGAACACGCACGGCGTGCGGTCACCCGTCGCCGGAATGATGAAGGAGTAGGCGAAACCGAGCTCGCGCGGACCGGGCGTAATCTCCTGGTTGAAGTCGGGCGTCGTGGTGCCAAGCCCAAGATGCCACTTGCCGACGATGCCAGTGGCGTAGCCAGCCTGCGTGAGCACGGAAGGCACGGTCGGCGTCGTCGGCTTGATGAGTATGGTCGCGTTGCCCGGCGCAATGCCGGTGCCCGGTTGGCGCCACGCGTAGCGGCCGCTCATGAAGGCGTAGCGCGTCGGCGTGCACACGGAGCCGGTGGCGTGCGCGTCGGTGAACCGGACTCCCTCGCGGGCGAGCCGGTCAAGGTGCGGCGTCTTGACTTTGGTCGCGCCGTAGCAACCGAGATCGCCGTAGCCGACATCGTCGGACAGGATGAACACGATGTTCGGTGGAGCCGCGCTCGCGAGCGCCGCCAGCACCAGCCACCCGAGGGAGAGGGATATCTTCATGGGGAAAATCCGGACCGCACCAATGCTCGACGACCGCCGCCTCACTCCTCCAGCTCCACGTTCCAGTAGGCCACGTCGAGGAAATCCTTCCACATCTCGTGGCGGTGGTTACCGAGCACGAGCGAGATCACCGGCCGCCATTTCGGGCGGACGGGCTTCCGGATCAGCCGCAGGTGCGCCTCGTGCGGGAGGCGGTTCGCCTTTTTCGTGTTACACTTGATGCACGAGCAGACGATGTTCTCCCACGTGGTCTTCCCGCCGTAGTCGCGCGGGATCACGTGGTCGAGATTGAGCTGTTCGCGCGGCAGCGCCCGCGCGCAATACTGGCAGGTCGCCTTGTCGCGCTCGAAGACGTTGTTGCGCGTCAGCTTCAGCTCCTTGCACGGCAGCCGGTCGAAGAACGTGAGCAAAATCACGCGCGGCAGCCGGATCGTCCGGCTCGGCGTGCGCACCGTCTCCAGCTCGGCGAGGGGCGGGTTGTTCGTCGAGAAATCAATCCAGTCCAGCAGCGCAAACGTGCGGAAATCGTCGTCGTGGTGATGCACCACCTGCGCGTGCTCCCGCGCGAGCAACCCGAAGGCCCGGCGCGCGCCAATCACGTTCACCGCCTGCCAGAGGCGGTTCAAAACGAGCACCGGTTGATCGAGCGCGGCTTCCATACAGGGCCATCGCAATAGCCGCGCCCCGCCGCGAGTGTCAAGGGCGCGGGCCACCCCGACAGCTCACGGGGCACATCTCACTTTCCTGCAAAGCGGAAGGTCCCGACCGGTATTCGTAGGGGCGTGCCTTGTGCGCGCCCTTCGGGAAAGGGCTCGCACAAGGCACGCCCCTACCAATGCACGAAACTGAGATACGCCCCAGCTCACGTCACCGTCTCGCTGCCCGCGAGCGCCGGCACGAGCGCGATGCCCTTCAACTTTATCCCCGCCAATTTTTTCACGATGAACTCCACCTCGTCCTTCGCCACGTCCGCCAGCGTGTGCCGCTGGTGAATATCGATCGCACCGACCACGCTCGCCGGCAGTCGCGTGACTCCGGCGATTTTCCCCACGATGTCCGCCGGCGTGACGAGCTGCTTGCGCCCGATGTTCAGGAAGATCGTCGCCATCCCCGGCTCACGCCCGGTGCGCGCCGGACGCTCGTATTTCGACTTCCGCGGCGACGCATCTTCGGCGCCTTCGTCGACCTCGTTGGCGTCCGGAGGTGGCGCGGCTTCTCCTGAAGACGCTTCCGCGCCAAGCACGTTGGGGACAACGTGCTCCGCCTCGACTTTCGGCACCGGCCCCACTGCCGGCTTCGGCTTGGCCGTGACCACCGGTTTCAGTGCGGCGACGGGCTTCGCCGCCGCCACCGGTTTCGCCCACGCCGGTGCCGCCTTCACGGGCTTCGGCGCCGGCGCACTCGTCGTGCCAAACGCCGGTTTCGCCGCCGGTGCACTCGCCGCGCCAAACGCGGGCTTCACCGGCGCTTTCGCGGCTTTCGCGGGGGCCGCCGCTGGCGCGGTCGCACCTTGGAGCATGTTGATCAACGCCGAGCAGATGTCCGTGCTCGCATAACCCTCGTCGAGCAGCCGGTCGATCATCCGGTCGTGCGGCTTGAATTTCTTTTCGTCGAGCGTCGCCTTGATCTTGTCGAAGAACACCGTCGTGCGCGCCTCCTCCACCTCGTCGAGTGACGGGATTTGCCCGCGACGGATGTCCAGCTTCGCCCAGCGCACCATGCTCTGGAGTTTGTAGATCTCCTGCCCCGACACGAAAGTGAACGCCTGCCCCTTCCGCCCGGCGCGGCCCGTGCGGCCGATGCGGTGCGTGTAGTCCTCCGCATCGTTCGGCAGGTCGAAATTAAACACGACTTCGAGATCGTCCACGTCGAGCCCGCGCGCCGCGACATCCGTCGCCACGAGAAACTCGAAACCGCGCCGGCGAAACTTGTCCATCACCCGGTCGCGCTGCGCCTGGGTGATGTCGCCATGCAGCCGGTCCGTCATGTAGCCGCGCGAGTGCAGGTGCTCGTCGAGATCGTCGACCATGATCTTCGTGCTGCAAAAGATGATCCCATAGCGGAAATCGTTCACGTCGATCAACCGCGTCAGCGCCTCGATCTTCGAGCGGCGGTCCACCTCGAAATACGTCTGCTCGACCTGCGGCGCGTTTTGCGCGACCGAGTCGATCTTGATCCACGCCGGGTCCTTCGAGTAGCGGCCGATCAGGTCCTGGATTCCGCGCGGGATGGTCGCCGAGAAAAACAACAGCTGCCGCGTCGCCGGCACGGATTTCAGGATGTGCTCGATGTCGTCCCGGAAGCCCATGTCGAGCATCCGGTCCGTCTCGTCGAGAATCACGAGCTTGAGCTGGTCGAACTTGATTGTGCCGCGCTCCATGTGATCCATCACGCGACCCGGCGTGCCGATGACGACCTGCGCGCCCGCCGCCAGCGCCCGGAACTGCCGCTCGTAGCTCTGCCCGCCATAAATCGGCACGCCCATCACGCCGCGCTTGAAGAGTGCGATTTTCCCCGTCTCCTCCGCCACCTGCACCGCGAGTTCGCGCGTCGGGCAGAGGATGAGCACCTGCACCGCGCGAATCTTCGGATCCACCTTTTCGATCGCCGGAATCGCAAACGCGACGGTCTTGCCGGAGCCGGTCGAGGACATGCCAACGACATCCCGCCCCTCCATGATCGTCGGGATGACGGCGGTCTGAATCGGCGAGGCTTCCTCAAAACCCATCTTATCGACGGCTTTGAGGATGTCGGCCGAAAGGCCGAGTTCGGTGAAGAGACGTTTTTCCAT
>SIBG01000072.1 GCA_009695305.1 Opitutus sp.
CGTTTCGCCCATTCAGGGCTCTGATTTTTCGCGGGCCGATTTCCCGGGGCGTTGCCCCGGGCTTTCTACCGGCGCCCCGTTGGGGCTCAAGACCAGCAGTCCGTTTCATTTGTCCCCACCGTCCAAAAGCGATTCGCCATTGGTATGAGTCGCAGAAATCCGGCCTGATTTTTGACCGGAAGTGGATTCCAACTTTTCCATCGCTGGGACGCTGAACGATCGAGCCGCGCGCTTTCGAGCGACGGCCGAGAGGTGCGAGGTGCCGCGAGGCATCAGCCCGGCGTTGGTGTTTCGAAACGCAGTCTCGCCGTCGCGGCAGCCGCGCTACGCCCAAAAGCATGGTCAGCCTGAGGCGCGACCCTCCACCATTACGGCAGCTTCGACAGCTCGTCGGCGGTCCACGCCTTGCGGTCGCCTTCTTTCGAATGGATGGCGGCGACTTGCTCGGTCGTAATCGGGCCGGCGGTGTTGCCCCATTCCTGGCGGATGTAGGTGAGGACCGCGGCAATTTTGTCGTCGCTCCAATTGTAACCGGAACCGGCGACTTTGCCGAAGGCGGGCATCGGCGCGGTGCCAGGGAAGACGACGCCGTTGACCGTGACCGGGCCTTGCAGGCCGTGCAGGACGACGCGGATCAGCCGTTCCTCGGAGCCAGTCACCCACTCGGAGCCGACGAGCGGCGGGAATACCCCGGGCAGACCCAGGCCGTTTACCTGATGACACGTGTTGCAGGTGGCGTTGTTAAAAAGTTTTTTGCCGAACACGACGGGATCGACCTTGACCACCTCGTCGCCGCCTTTGTGCGGGAGAGCCCGTTCGTCGTAGATGTGCGGATCGAAGTGGCCGGAATAAAGATTGAGGTAAGTGCCGCCGAAAAAAATGAGTCCACTGAACGCGAAGAGCAGGTTGAGGGGGAGCAGTCGATAGCGGCCGGCCTCGTCGGCCTGGGCGCCAAGGATTTTCTCATGCACGGCCAGCAGGCTTTCATCCGAGGCGGCGGCTTGATCGAGGCGCGGATCGTCGTTCGACGGGGTGCTCATTTGCGGGCCTCCTCTTTCTTCGCGGGCGCGGCTCCGTGGCCGCCTTCCTTCTTCTCCTCGGTCTTGGGCATCGGTCTGGCCTCTGGATAGTCGTAGACGTTGTTCAAGCTCAGCAGGTGGGCGACGAGGCTTTGTGCGCGCTCGGTCGGGACAATTTCACGGCCGGAGGCGGCCGCGAGTTTGCCGGTGAACTTGAGGGCCTTCGCGGACGGCTCGCCGACGACCGCACGCTCGGTGAAAAGAAACGAATAACCAGGCATCGCGCCCTGGCCGGTGTAGAGGAGCTTGAGGAGATCCTCGGCGTCGGGCGCGGAAGGTTTGCGGCCGGCAAGATTGGTGAGGTCGGGGCCGAGACGGGACGCACCGAGCTGCGGGCGGGTCTGAAAAATGTAATCGCGGGCGACGCTCTGGCGTTCGCCCCAGCCGCGGGCCTGATCGCCACCAAACCCGGGACGGCGCACCGCCTGCGTGTGGCAGGCCGCGCAGCCGAGGTCTGCGTAGACGAGCTGGCCGCGTGCGGCGATGCCCGGCGGACGGTCCGGGAAGGCCTTGCTCTCGGTGTCATCGTAATAAGGCACGAGCGCGCCGAGCTGTTTGTTCGCGAGCAGGACGCCGCCCCACGAAAACGCGAGCGCGGCAAAAAGGCCGAGGAAAAAGACGAAACCGTTTTTCATGACGCGGGCGCCTCCAGGGTCGAAGGCTGGCGGAAAAGGGACGGATCAGCCGGCTTGGCGAACGGGGAGCCGAAGGGGCAGGCCTGGGCGGCGGTGAAGAGGAAGTTGACCGCGAAAATAAGATGACCGAGGAGCAGCAGCGCCTGCGCCGCGGCGGCCGCGAGCAACCATGGGCGCAGATGCGCGGCGAGGTCGGCGAAGGAAACCTTGGCGTTGTTCAGATCGTGACCCTGAATCCATCCGGCCATCGCGAGACTGCCCACGAGGAGCAACACGCCCAAGAGCGCGAGCGCCAGGTGGCCGCGCACGAACGCCGCGGAAAACCACGCCCGGCCCGTCAGGCGCGGCAGCGCGTAGTAGATGACGCCGACGAAAATCATCGAGAGGCCGCCCGACAGCGCGAGTTGCTGCTGCGCGGCGTCGAACAGCGTGAACTGCGTGATCCGGGCCACGTCGCGAAACGCCGTGATCGCATCGAGAAATCCGCCCGCCACGTAAGCGGCGAGGCCGAACGAAATAAACTTGAGGGCCGTGCCGCCGCCGCCGAGGGCGCCGCGGAGGTTGAGCCCGACGACGAAGTAGTGAAACAGCAGCAGGGCGCAGGAGACAATGGCGACGCTGGCGATCCACGCAGGCACCGGACCGCCGACGAGGTGGCGGCCGGCGGTCCACGCGCCAAGCACGAGGAGGGCCCAAAAGGCGTGCGGGGCAAAATCGTAGCTGGGCAGCGCGCGGCCCGTGATTTTTGGCACGACGTAGTAGGCGCCGGCGAGGCCGAGCGGCGCGAGCCAGAGGGTCCACGCGCCCTGGGCAAACCAGCCGGCGGCGACGGCCTGCAGCACGCCGCGCGACGGCATCCAGAGGAGCATCACTTGCGCGGCCGAGAAGATCCACGGGAAGAGCAACAGCGCCGCGAGCGCATACCATTGCGCGGCGTAGGTGCAGGCGACCCGGCGGCCGGTCCAAGCGAGGATCCCGGCGACGCCGATGGCGGCGTAGGCGACGAGCATCAGGGGCTGGACGGCACGTGGCAGCTGGAGAAACGCAATGGAGGTGGCCTCGCCCGTGGCGATGCCGAGGCAGCCGAGCGCGACGGCGATATTCCAGAAAATGGTGCCGACGACGACCCAGTTGAGGGCCCGCAGCGGGGCGCCACCGAGGCGGCCAAGCACCCAGAGGGCGACGGCGAGTCCGGCGTTGGCCGCCCAGCCGTAAATGAAGGCGGTTTCCTGCAGCGCCTGCGCGCGGCCATAGGTGAGCCAGGCACAATCGGCGAAGAACGACGGCTTGATCAGTTGGATGGACGTGACGAGCGCGAGGCCGCCGCTGAGGACCAGCCACTTGATCGCGGACCAAAACAGCAGGAGCAACGGCCAGCGGGCGCTGGTGTCGATGGCGGTGACTTCGGCCGAAGCGGCGTTGGTCGGAGCGGTGGTCATCTCAGGAAAGGGATTGAAGGGCGCGGGCGGTTATTTTTTCGCACCGTAGTGTTGGGCCGTCAGGTCCATGGCGCGCTCGATCGGGAGCTGCACGACGCCGGCCTGCTGGTCGACCCACGCGTAGGCCGCGGCTTGTTTGGCCTGTTTCTCGAGGAGCTCGGCCAGAGCGGCCTGCCGCGAGGCGGGAGTGGCTTTCCAGTCCAGCGAGTGATCTTTCGGCAGATTCTCCGCGGCGGAATTTTGCGGCGCAGCGGACACCGGCCGGTAAAAACGCTGCACGACGACGTAGAACAGGGCGGAGAGCACCAACACGGACAGCGTGACAATCAGCGAAACGGGCCGGGGGGAATGGGACGTCGAATCACTCATGGTGGGTCAGGCTCTCGACGACCCGCGGGTCGCGGATGGGAATGAGTTTCGTCGTGGGAAAGCTCTTCAGGTAGGACCACGCGCACACGCCGCCGATGCCGATGACCGACGTCAGCACCCAGACGAGCGTGATCGAGAAAAACGGCTGCGGGTCGCCATGCGCGTCCTTGAGTGCGGGGAGGATGTTGTAGCACAGGTCCACGAGAATCACGGCGAGGATCCAGAGCGCGATGCGGCGGATGATGTGCGGCGTGGTCTTGAAGCGGTAAGACAGCATCAGGAGGAATGGCACAAAGAAGTGGCCGAACAAAATCGCGATGATGCCGACGTATTTCCACTGGTTGGGCGTGCCATCGGCGTTCACTTCGCGGAGGTTATACCAGAAGGTTTCCTCGGGGACGTTGGCGTTCCAGATCAGGAAGTATTGCGAGAATGTGATGTAAGCCCAGAACACCGTGAAGGCGAACGCGAGGGTGCTGATACAGTGGAGGTGATTGGCGTTGTAGACCCCGCCCTTGTAGTCGCCGCGGTTGAGCAGCCACATCATCATGATGATCCCGACCGACAACCCACCCCGCATGCAGTTGGTGAAAAACCACACGCCATACATCGTCGAGAACCAGTGATACTCGAGGCTCTTGACCCAATAGATGGCGGCGAAGGACAGCGTCAGCGCCGTCAGCGGAATGCCGAGGGCGGACGTCACGCGGTTCTTGTGCGTCCACTTCGCATCGCCATCGGCGTCCTGGGCAAACGAAGCCTGGCGGAGACGGGCGGAGAGCCAGATCCAGGTCCCAAAGAAGATGAGCGTCGCCCCCGTGAACATCTTCAGGCTGAGGAAGCCGGATTTTTTCTGGTAAAGCACGTCCGCGCCGACGGTGCCGCCGCCATGAATCTCATGACCCAAATCCATCCACGGCCAGATGAGGCCAGGCTTCATCCAGGCGAGAATGAGCAGCGGGAGGAAGAGAACCGCGAGCCACGTGAAGGCCGAAAGGGCGTGCTCCCACTGGCGGCGGATGACAACCGACCACGAAGCGTCCGTAATGTGATGGATCAGCACGAGCAGCAACAGGCCGATGGCGATCGCCACCCAGTAGGTGATGCCGACCAGATATGACGTCGCGACAATTTGCGCGCCGGAGACGAACAGGCCGATGGCCGTGAGCGCGAGGCCGACGAGGCCAATGGTCAACGCCTTGCCGGCCAGAGTGGCGGTCGAGGATTCGACGGGAAGGGCCGCGGCGGAAGCGGTGGCAGCGGTGGTGCTCATTTGAGGCCGAGAGTTTGGCGGGCGGTGGCGTCGGTCACGTCGGCGGCGGTGCCGCGCTGCGCGCGCTGGAGGGCGCGGACATAGGCGACGACGGCCCAACGATCCTCGGGCGTAAGCTTGTCGGCGTAAGGCAGCATGTTCTTGTTCGGGGAGCCGTTGGTGATCGCGTTGTAAAGCTGCCCCTCCTCGATCTGGCGCAAGCGATCATCGTGATAGGTGGGCGTCGCGCCCATGCCGTATTGCCTCGTGATGCCCTGGCCGTCGCCCACCGCACTGTGGCAGGGGGCGCAGTAAATCATGTAGCGGTCGCGCCCGCGCTCGAGGAACTTGCGATCGACGGTGAGCGCGGCGGGGAAGCCGCGCACCCAGGCGCCGGCGGCGTCCTTGCCCAAATAGAGCTGGTCGTCATTACGCAGGGCCAGATCGGCGCGGACGACGTGTTCCGGCGGCATCCGGTCCGCCCGGCCGTCCGCAAAGAAATTGCTCGCGGACTGCGGGCGGGGTTTCGGCTGATACTGCATGCCGGGAAAGGCCCACGCGGGAAACACGTCGATGGGCGGCGCGGTGAATTTCGCGCCCCGGAATCCAAAAATGGAAACGAGCAGCACGCAAACGAAGGCGGTGACAAGGTAAACGTGGCGCATGGCTCAGGTTTCCAGTTCCTTGATGTCCTTGCCGCCGGCTTGCGCGAGGAGGGCCGAAGTATTGGCGAGATTGAAGCGCGGGTCGCGCGCCTCGATGACGATGAAAAACGTGTCATCCATGCCGCGGCGGATGTGGTCGTGTTTCAGCACCGGGTGGTAATGCATCGGCAGGCCGTTCACGACAAACATGCCGATGATCGTCGCGAACGCGGTGAACAAGATCGTAAGCTCGTAGCTGACGGGGAACGCGAACATCGGGCTGAACATCGGCTTGCCGCCGACGAGGAGCGGATAGTCGAAGGCATCCGTCCACCACACCATCGTCATGCCGGTGACGAAGCCGGTGATCCCGCCCGCGAGCGAAATGCGCGGGACGATCGAGCGCTTCAAGCCCATCGCCTTGTCGAGGCCATGGACGGGGAGCGGCGTGATGCAGTCCCAATTGCGGTAACCGGCATCGCGCACCTGCTGGGCCGCCCGGTAAAGGCCGGGCGCGGTGTCGAAGGTGGCGATCAAGCCGTAGGAAGGTGCAGCCATGGGCGGAAAAATCAGTGGTGGTCAGAGCCGCCGTGGACGTCGGCCTGCGGCGTGACCGCCTTAAGCTCCGCCATCGGCATGATGGGCAGGAAGCGGATGAAGAGGAGGAACAGCGTGGAGAACACGCCGAAGGTCCCGAAAAAAGTAAAGATCTCGACGATGCTCGGCGAGTAGTAGCCCCAGCTCGACGGCAGGAAGTCGCGGGCGAGCGAGGTGACGATGATCACGAAGCGCTCGAACCACATGCCGACGTTGACGAAGATCGAAAGCACCCAGACCAGCGTGGTGTTTTGCCGCACGCGGCGGGACCAGAAAAACTGGGGCGTGAGCACGTTGCACGTGATCATGATCCAGTAGGCCCACGCGTAGGGACCAAAGGCGCGGTTGATAAACGTGAAGCCCTCATACGGGTTCGCGCTATACCACGCGATGAAGAACTCCATCGCGTAGGCGTAGCCGACAATGGTGCCGGTCGCCAACGTGATCTTGCACATGCAGTCGATGTGATACTGCGTGATCAAATCCTCGAGGTGGTAGACGGCGCGCAGCGGGAGCATGAGCGTGAGCACCATGCCGAAACCGGAGAAGATGGCGCCGGCGACGAAATACGGCGGGAAGATGGTCGTGTGCCAGCCGGGCAGCAGCGAGACGGCGAAGTCGAAGGACACGATGGTGTGCACCGAAAGCACGAGCGGCGTCGAGATGCCGGCCAGAATCATATAGGCCATCTCGTAGTTGCTCCAGTGGCGGTTCGAACCGCGCCAGCCCATCGCGAACAGGCCGTAGAGGAACGAGCGGAATTTGTCGCCCGCGGCGTAGAACCGATCCCGTAGCGTCGCGAGGTCGGGCAGCAGGCCGACATACCAGAAGAGCACGGACACCGTGCCGTAGGTCGAGACGGCAAACACGTCCCACTCGAGCGGCGAGCGGAAATTCTGCCAGATCACGTTCGAATTCGGAATGGGGAAAAGATACCACGCATACCACACCCGGCCGACGTGAAAGACGGGGAAGATCGCCGCGCACACGACGGCGAAGATCGTCATGGCCTCGGCCGAGCGGTTGATCGACGTGCGCCATTTCTGGCGGAGCAGGCACAGGATCGCGGAGATCAGCGTGCCGGCGTGGCCGATGCCGATCCAAAAGACGAAGTTGACGATGTCCCACGCCCAGTTGACCGGGTTCGCGTGACCCCAGACGCCAACCCCGGTGGCGATGAGGTAGGTGATGCCTGCGACGGTAAACGACGCGACAAAGACCGCGACGCCGAAGAAAATCCACCACCAGGCCGGAGTCTTGCCCTCGATGATGCCGCAAATTTTTTCGGTGATCCACGAAAAGCTGCGATTATTGGCCACCAGCACGGCACGCGGGAGCACCGCCGGATTTACTTCCTGCAGGATCGCGGGCGCGGCGGCATGTTCGGCGTGGGCCATTAGCTAGGTCCTCCGAAACGGTAGGGCGGGCTATCCTTCACCCGCCGGGATTGAGAGAGGTGCGGACACCGAGCCGACGCGTTAGGGATAACGCGCCCGACCTTCGAAATCGCGTGCGTGTTCATTTGTGCCCCTCCTTTTTCGCCGGCTCGCCACCGTGCGCGGGTGCGGGCTCGTGCGCTCGCGCCCCACCATGCTCGCCGTGGCCGGCGGGATGGTTCTTCTGATTGTATTCGGCGCGGCTGAGCGGGAGGGCGGCGTAATCGGGCATCTGCGGGTTCGGGTTGCGGAGCTTGCCGAGATACGTGGTGCGCGGGCGGATGTTGAGATAGCCGAGGAGCGAGTAGTCGTGGGCGCGGGCCTTGGCCTGTGAGACCGCGCTTTTCTCATCGAGAATGTTCCCAAACACGATGGCCTCGACCGGACACACCTGCTGACAGGCGGTCTTGATCGTGCCGTCGGGCACCACGACGTCGCCCGGCGAGCCGGCCTGCGCCACCTTCACCTTGTGCTGGATCTTGCCGTTCTGGATGCGCTGGATGCAGTAGGTGCATTTCTCCATCACGCCGCGCATGCGCACGCTGACTTCCGGGTTTTTCACCATCTTCACCAGTTCCGGCATGCCGCTGGGACCGAGCTGGCCAAGATAGAGGCTGTCGAGTGAGCGCTCGTTGTAATCGAAGAAATTAAAGCGGCGGACCTTGTAGGGACAGTTGTTCGCGCAATAACGGGTGCCAATGCAACGGTTGTAGGCCATCACATTGATGCCTTCTTCGTCGTGCACGGTGGCGTTGACGGGACACACGATCTCGCACGGGGCGAGTTCGCACTGCATGCACGCGATCGGCTGCAGCGAAACCTGGGGATCCTCGGGCAACTCGCGATTGCCCTCGCCTCCAAACGCCCCGGCGTCCGCCGTGCCGCTCGAGTAATAGCGGTCGAGGCGGATCCAGTGCATCTCGCGTCCGCGCATCACCTGCTCCTTGCCCACAATGGGAATATTGTTCTCAGCCTGGCAGGCGACGACGCACGCGTTGCAGCCGATGCAGGTGTTGAGATCGATCGACATGCCCCACTGGTGGTGGCCGTCGAGGCTCGGATTGTCGTAGAGCGAGCCGCCCCGGGGAATCTGGGCCGAGCGCTGCGCGAGCGTCATCTTCTTGCCGACCTCGCCAATCGTCGAAGGCGTGTGCGACTCCATGCCGATGCCGCTGACGTAGGCCGGATTTTCCTTAAACTCATCGAGGTTGGCCTCGCGGACGAGGTCGCGGCCCTCCATCGACCAATGCTCCTGAACATTGGCGAGAAGCAGGCGGGTGCCGGTATCGGTCAGCGTCGCGCCGGTGGCGACATGCATCGCCGCCGACGTGCGCAACGGATAGGCGCTAAAGCCCGCGCCCTTGCCGACATGGCCGGTCGCGGTGCGGCCGTAGCCGAGCGGAACGACCACGGTATAATTCGATAGACCGGGCTGGATATGAACCGGACCGCGAATCTTGCGACCACCGACGGCCAGTTCGAACACCCGGGCGTTTTCCTTGCCGATCGAAAATTCGTTTTCTTCCTTGCGGGCGACTTGAAGCAACGCGCCCTTCGGATCGATCCCGAGTTCCTTGCCGAGCTTCGGGCTGACCATGATGGCGTTGTCCCAGGAAATTTTCGTGATCGGATCGGGGCACTCCTGCAACCAGCCGTTGTTGGCAAAGCGGCCGTCGTCCATCTTGTGGTCGGCAATGAAGCGCACCTCGAGGTTCTTGAGGGACAGCGCCGCGAGCTTCGGGATTTCGCGGAGCAACGCGCGAGCGCCCCGCTGGTCAAAGGCGACCGCGTTTGTCGCGTAAGCCGAACCAGCAAGCACGCCGTCGTGGAGGAATCGCCGCATCGCCTTCTCGGGCTCGCCCCCAGCGATCGCTGTGATGGTCGTGAATACGAGCGCATAGGGATCGGCGGTCGGCTCGCCGGCGAGGCGGGCGAGGACTTCGATCTCGGTCAGGCCGCCGAAGAGCGGCATGATCATCGGTTGCACCGGAACGATGGTGCCATCAGCCGTCCGGGCATCGCCCCACGACTCGAGATAATGGGCCGCAGAGAGATGCGTGCCGGCGAGGATAGAAGTCTCGTCCGCGAAATAACCCAGGCGAATCACCTCAGCCACGGATTTTTGCAGCGCGGCCCAGTCGAGATCAGCGGGGGCGTTGTAGGCAGGATTGCCGCCGAGGATGACGAGGGTCTTGACGGCGCCGCCCTTGAGGGCCGTGGCGAGATCTGAAATCGACGCCGCAGACGAAGGCTCAACGCCGACGAAATCCACGGTCTGGCCAACATTGCCGAGGAACGCGTTGATCGCATAGACGATCCCGTGGACCGCCGCGGGCAAATGATTGCCGGCGACCACCAGGCACTCGCCCCGGTGGGCGGCCAAATCAGCGGCGCACTCGTCGACCCACTTCTGGTTGACGTCGAGGCCTTCCGTGAGGGGTTTGAGCACTTCGGTGCTCAACAATTTACCGCCCAGCGCGGCGGTGAAAGCCAGCAGGTGGCTGCTCGCAAGGCGCAAGCGGTGATCGGCCATGCTGCCAGTCAGGGTCAGCCCGCTTTCCACCACATAAAGGCGGTTCATCGGGTCGTCCTTCTTCGTGACCCGGCGGCCCTTCGCAAACTCGCGGGCGTAGTAGAGACTGCCGGAATCCGCGCTCAAGAAATTGGCGTCGAGCGAGAGAATCCGCTTCGCCTTCGCGAAACGGTAGAGGGGTTTGACGTTGACGCCAAAGCAGGCCTGCGCGGCGGCGAGTGGCGGCTCGTCGGTCACCGGCTCGTATTCGGCCCAGACGGCCTTCGGAAATTTGCGGCGCAGCAGCTTCACCACCCGCGCGCGCGTCGGCGACGCTGACTCCTCGGCGAGGAACGCGAGTCCGGTGCCACCCGTGGCGGCAAATCTCTGGCTGATGCCGGCCAGGAGATCGTTGACCGCCGCGGCGTTCAGCACGGCCCCACCCTTGGTGTGCGCGGTGGCGCGATCCGGGTCGTAGAGATCGAGGACGGACGCCTGCGCGAGGAGCGAACTGGCGCCACCGTGCGGGGCGTAGCTCGGGTTGCCCTCGACCTTGGTCGGGCGGCCTTGATGCGTCTCGGCGAGCAGCGGAATGGCCGATTTGCGCAGCGGCATCGCCGTCGCGTAATACTGCGGGAGGCCCGGGATGATGCCCTCGACGGATTTGCCGAACGGCAGGATGTTCGCCTCCGGGCGGCGGCAGCCCGCGAGGCCGACGCCGCCGAGCGCGAACGACGCCGCCATGATCTTCATGAAGTGCCGGCGATCGACGCCATCGAGCTGCGCCGCGCCCTCCGGGAACTCGCGCGCGAGCTGCGCCTTGAAACCGGGCGTGGCCGCCAGATCATCGAGGCTGCGCCAGTATTTCGGGCCGGTCTGCTCGCGGGCCGACGGAGCGGGATGTTCAAATTTGCGTTTCATCGATGGCAACCGGAGCAGCTCTGCGGAGGTTTCACTTTCCAGTCATGCACGAATTTCGCGGCCTGTTCCGCTTTGCCCTGGGCGGCGAGCGTCTGGGAGTTGAGATTAAAGACGTCCTTCGGGTCGCGCAGGCGGGCGGCGGGATCGCGGTGGCACTCGATGCAGAACGCCATGCTGAGGGGCTGCAGGTGGGTGACGGTGTCCATCTCGTTCACCTTGCCGTGGCACTCGACGCAACTGACGCCACGGTTCACGTGGATCGCGTGGTTAAAAAAGGCGTAGTCCGGCGTCTGGTGAATCCAGACCCACGGCACGGATTTGCCGGTCTCATAGCTTTCACGGACCGGCGCGAGGAGCGGGCTCGTGAGCTTGATCTGGTTGTGGCAGTTCATGCACGTCTGCGAAGTCGGCACATTGGAATGAGCCGACTGGTCGACATTCGAGTGGCAGTAGCGGCAGTCGAGGCCGACCTCGCCCACGTGCTTGGCGTGGCTGAACGGCACGGGCTGCACCGGCGCATAACCGACGCGCGTGTATTTCGGCGTCATGTAGTAGGTGACGCCAGCCGTGGCGAGGCCCACGAGGACGCCCAGATAAATGATGATCTGCAGCGGAAGCTTGTTCGCCGACGGCGGGAAAATTTTCGACATGGTCAGGCAGTCTCCGGGGAGTCGTCGCGCAGGTCAGATGGTGTCGGCGCGGCGGACAACCGCCCGGGCCTCAGGTCGAACGGCCACTGGCGTCGCGGTCGCCGGCCCCTGCGGCGCGCTCAGAGCCGGCGCGGACTTCGTCAGGAGCTTCGGCACGAAACTAAACGCCGCCGCCAGCCCAAGCAACTTGGCAAAGAATCGTTTTCGGGATGGATCGTGGCTCACAGGACAGGTTGAAGTGGTTAGAATCGCTTCCGAAAGAAGGATGCGACGTTTCGCTTGTAAACCAAAAATTCCTCAAGAAATAATCTTTCTTCAGAATTCAGCCAACCAGCTCTCGATGAGTGCTGCTGGGGCACATGCGTTTCGTGGCTGCTGCGCCGTCCGCAGCACAAGGGCGGCTCAGTTCGCCAAGACTCACGCTGCCTCCGATTTCATCACTCTCGGACGCGCATCAAGACCAGCGCACCGTCGTTAAACAGAATTTCTGAATTTTTCGCCCGGTTCTCAATGGCGTCTAGAAATTCAAGAGCGCGTGCGGCACCGGCCCGATCGCCAGCGACCACGGACGAGAGCTCTTCGCGGTAGCGGTCCCGTCCGCGCATCGCGTCACCGCGATATTGCCAGAGAAAATAGCGGGCCAGCGGAGGCTTCGCCCACGGCATGGCCAAACCGTTGGGATCGGTGTTGTAGATCGGGTTGCGCCCGAAATTCAACCAGAACGGCGCCATGGTCCACACGATGATCGGCTCTCGCGGCGGAACCAGCGCTTGGATCGCCCGGATCGTGGCTGGCAGTTGTCCGTGCAACACTTCCCGATTGTAGGCGGCATAGCTGTCCGTGCCGGCCAGCTGCGTAAACGCCAGCGGCGAACCGCGGCTGGTGATCTGTTGGGTGCGTTTTTGTAGCGAGGAAAAAAACAACGCGAAGACCCCGACGCCAAAAAGGGCGGCGGCAACCCATTGATGCCGTGCCAGTGATCGCGACTCCGCCCCGCCGAGCAAAAGGATCGCAACCGGTATCGTCCCGATCAGAGTTGGACAGCAATAGCGGGTGGCCCCTTCCCATCCAAAAGTTAGCGGCGCGAGGATGCCAACGAGCAAAAAATAGCTCAGGGCCGCCGCACCGGCGGTGGCAATACCGGCCAGTGTCTCAGGAGAAGCCGGCAGCCAGGTTTTCTTCAACGCGAACAGGCACCACGCGGCCAGCATCAACGCGCCGAGCGGGACGAGGGTAAAGTAAATCTGGGGAATACCGTAAAAGGGAATCTCGGTCGAAAATAACTTCAGCGGCTGCATGGCGACCGTGCTGGAAGATACGGAATTGGTCGCGCCCAGCGCCGACCGGTAGAGATCGCGATGCGTCGCGACCCATGGCAGGAGGAAAAGGGTCGCCACCCCGCGATGGCAGCCCACGGTCGGAGCCAGTTTTTTTCACGGTGGCCGGCAAGTGTGTTCACCAATGCGAGGGTCGTGAAGTGCGCCGCCACAAAGAACACGTTCGTTGTCTTCAACGCGATCAGTCCCGCATAAACCAAACCGAGCAGGGCGAGCGGCCCCAGTTTCCTCTCTGGCGTGCAGGCAAGTTGGCCAAGGAAACTCGCCGCCATCACCAGAGCGGAGGTAGTGAAAAGCGAGGACACGTTGACGATCTGGGGATCGATCGCGATGAGCGATAGCTGGGCCGCGGCCACCAGAACCCCACCGCGCCGTAGTGGGCTGGTGTAAGCGGTCAATCCGAGGCAGAGCAGCAGACCGAATCCCGTGTCGAGCGAACCGATATACTCGATGGGGAAATACCGGAGCACAAACGCCTGGAGAAACGCTTGTCCGCCCAGAGTGTCGGCGCCCAATTGGCCCAGTGGGTTCCCGGCGACCGTCCCAGTGGCGAGCATTCTCACCGGATAGGAAAAATAGCGCTCGAAGTCATCGTGCCAGTTAAACGCGCTAACGGGCGTCAGGTATCGCGCGACAAACCAGCCGACCGCGACGAGCGCGAGTGCGGCGACAGCTTGAGCCCAACTCCACTCGAAACGCCAACGCAGGCGCTCACGCAGACCGACGCCGCCAGCGACCCCAGCGGCCAAGAGACCAGACAACACAAGCAGGTCGAAGGCTGGACGCGACGCGAGTCGCGCGAGATTAAGGATGCCGCCGAGACAAAGCAGCGTCGCCATCCCCACGGCCACAGTGACGAATAGCGGGAGCGCCGGCATGCCGGCCAGTCGCTTTGCGACCCAGCCCCAGCCTCCCAAAACGACAAATCCAACTACAACGGCGGCTAAGAACATTGGTCAGCCCATTTCAAAAAATCACACGAACAGTCCGTCTCGCATTGGGCGGGTAAAGTCGCAGCGCTGGGCGATTTCGGGGTTGTGGGTGACGAGGACGACCGCCTGGCCGTGGTCTTTGGCGAGGCGGGTGAGCAAATCGAAGACCATGGCAGAGTTTTTCATGTCGAGGTTGCCGGTCGGCTCGTCGGCGAGGATGATTGCAGGCTCGTTGGCCAGCGCGCGGGCGATGGCGACGCGCTGCTGCTCGCCACCGGAGAGCTGCGTGGCGAGGCGGCGGGTCTTCTCCCCCAGCCCAACCGAGCCGAGCAAGGCATGGGCGCGGGCCTCCATCGCCCCCGGGGCCAGTTTCGCGAGCTTGCGCATCGGCATCAGCACGTTTTCGAGCGCGGTGAACTCCAGCATCAGAAAGTGAAACTGAAAGACGAAGCCGATGTGCGCCCCGCGCGCGGCGGTGCGGGCGAGATCGTCGCTGTTCGACATGCGCTGGCCGTTGATTTCGATTTGTCCCTCGTCGGGCTGGTCGAGCAAGCCCAGCAGGTAGAGCAGCGTGCTCTTGCCGCAGCCGGACGGGCCGACAATGGCATCGACCTGCCCACGACGCGCCTCGAAGGACACGCCCTTGAGCACGTGCACGCGGCCCTCCCCCTGCCCGAGGTGGCGGTGAAGGTTCGTGCAGCGCAACACGAGGTCGCCGGCAGGCGCAGGCGTGGCAGCGGTGACCGGGCTCATTGTGCCGTCCCCCTCACGATGTCGCCCGGCTCCAGCCGGGCCGCGCGGCGCGCCGGCACGAGGCTCGCGATCATCACCATGACGACGGCCGTCGCGATGGCTTCGACGTAGTGCCACGGATTCCATTCCACCAAAAAATGGTCCGTCTTGAACAGCGTGCTGATCGTCAGCGGCACATGCTCCACCGCCGAGGTCACCGCCGCGCCGAACAGCGCCCCGCCGACCGCACCGAAGGCGAGCACGATGGCCGCCTGCCACAGGAAAATCTGCGTGATATCACGCCGCTCAAATCCCATCGAACGCAGGATCGCGATGTCCTTCGTTTTCTCGATCACGATCATCGCCAGGGTATTGAACATCGCCAGCCCCGCGATGAGCGTGAAGACCGTGACGGTGATCGCCGACGAAATCCGCAGCGCGCGAAACGTCTGCAGCCATTCGACTTCGCGCAACTGCCAGGGCTCCACGTTGTGATGCAGCATCTCCACCATGCGCGCCGCCAGCGCCGGCGCGCGCTTGGGATCGTCGAGATTCATCTGGATGAACGTCGCCCCGGTCGGCTTTTTTAGCAGCGAGCGCGCCTCGACGAGATCAAGGTAGAGTCGCGTCCGGTCAATGTCCCGCAGGCCGGTCTCGAAAATGGCCACGACGCGGTAGCGGCGCGACTCCCCGCGCACATTGATCACGAAGGAGTCTCCGACCGTCAGCTGCAGCCGGTCCGCCAGCACGCGACCCATCAGCGCGGCGGACGGGGATTTCCCAAAATCTTCCAAACGGCCCGCCACGATCTTCCGCGCCAGTTGGGACACCCGCAGGTGCTGCGCGAGGTCGATGCCAAAAATCTGCGCCCGCTCGAGCTTGAACGAACTGCTGATCTGCACGTCGCCCTTCAACACGGCGGACACGCCCAGCACACCGGCAAATTCGTTCACCGCCTCAATGATGCGCCGCGGCTCGTCGATCCCCTCGAGGTATTTCACGCCCTCCAGCGCCCGCACCTGGATGCCGGCCGCACCGCTCACCCCCATGCTGCGCATCGTGTCCTGGATTCGGTCCACAATTCGCAGCGCGCCGTCGCTCCCGATCATGGTCTTGATGAAAAAACTCTCGAAGCCGCTCGTGGTCGCCTGCGTCACGATGAACAGCCCCACGCCGAGAATCGTGCAGGACAGGCTCATCATCATGGCCCGCTTCTTGGCCGTGAGGAACCGGAAGGCGATGCGAAGGTTGGGTGACATCGGAGGCGCGAAAGCAGACGCGCGCGCGTCAGTTACTCACCGTCACGCGGACCCGCTGGCCGTCGCGGAAATCCTCGAGATCCTCGACGATCACCTGTTCACCCGGGGCCAGTTTTTCCCGGACCTCCGCGAAATTCAGTCCCAGGTAACCGACCTCCACCTTGCGTTTCTCCACCCGACCGTCCTTCACGACGAGGACGTAGTTGCCGAGGCCCAGCGCGCGACGCGGAATCATCGGCTGGTTCGGATGCTCGCCGACCGAAATCGTCACCTCCCCGGTGCTGTTGGGTATGAGATCCTTCAACTCCAGCTTGACGTCGAGGTAGACGGTGTAGCGCTGGGTTTCGGCGTCGGCAAACGGCAGGATTTTTGTCACCTTCGCGTCGAACTCTTTCGAGCCGAGGTTGAGCAGGCGCACCCGGGCCAGCTGGCCGAGTTGGATTTTGCTAAAATTGTCCTCGCTCACCTTGGCCATCACCAGGCGCGCCGTGTAATAAAACGTCGCGACGACCGCTCCCTTGCCGATCAGCGCCCCGGGTGCCACCAGCGCCACCACCACCAGCCCATCGGCCGGCGCGCGCACGGTCATCTTCTCCAGCACGCGTTTCGCCGCCGCCTGATTGTTTTCGAACGTGATTTTCTTCTGGTTGGTGTCGAAATCGGCCAGATCAAGCAGCGTCTCCATGCTGTCGAGCGCGCGTTTGGCCTCGTTCACTTTCTCGTCGGACCATTCCCCTTTGTCGCGGAGCCGTTGGGCCGTCTTCAGCGCATCCAGGGCCAACTGGCGGCGGGGATCCTTGGCCTGCTCGATCTTCGCGCGGGCCACGGCGGTGTTGTAGGCGTCCTCCGCCTCTTTCATCGCCCGCTGCAAATCCTCGGAATCGAGCTTGAGGAGTTCGTCTCCCTTTTTGAATTCATGACTCGGGTCGAGCGGATCGCACCAGGCGACGCGGCCTTCCAATTCGCTCTTCAACTCCTGCAGGTCGTGATCCGCGCGGACCGTGACACTGCCCGTCACAACATCCACCGCCGTGTCGCGGCGAACGGTCGCGACGATGGCGGTCGGGCGAAAACTGTTGAGCGACACGACGACTCCCCCCACGACGACCGCGAGGGTAAGCACGACTTTGAGAACGACACTGATATTACCGTTTTTCGCGGGCATAGCGGAGGGGGAGGTTGTTCAACACTGGATCGTCGCCGGCCAGCGAGACGAACTCGCTCCACCGCGAGAGAAACGTCGCACGCGCCAGCGCGTTGTTAGATTCGCTCAGACGGAGGTTCGCCGTGGCCTCATCAATGGAGCTCTGCGGCACATTGCCGAGCTTGAACTCTTCCTGCGCCCGGCGCACCACGCCCTCGGCCAGTCCGCGGCGCTGTTCGCTCATCTGCATGGCCTGCGCGTCGAGGGCGAGCAGGCGCTCGAGATTTTGCGCCTGATCGAGCGTGGCCTCGGTCACCGCCTGCAGCTGCCGCTCGGCGAGCCGCTTGTCCGCGAGGGCCGCGAGCTTCGCGCCGCGCGCCGCGAAGCCGTCAAAGATCGTCCAGACCGCGTTCAGGCCGACGCTTTGCTGCGTGACGCCCGTCTGCGTGACCGCCACCGGCGAAGCGTTCGTCGTGTTGAGGAGGGTGTAGGCGGCGCTGGCATTGAACATGGGCAGCAGTCGCACCCGGGCGATGCGGTAGCTCAAATCGGCATTGCGGATGTTCAGCGCGCTGACCTCCGCCTGAAACGTGCTTTTCGCACCATCGCGGAGCAGGACCGCCACCAAGACGCCCGCCGCCGGTGCCGAGTAGACCGGGGCCGGGATTTCTGTAGGAATGGCAGCCTCCGCCAGATCGCCGATGCCAGCCAGGCGACCGAAGGCCCGCCGCGACCCGACAAACTCCGCCTCGCTGCGCGCGAGGTCGAGGCTGCGATCGTCGACGTAGAGCTTCCGGCCGAAGACATCGCCCTCGGCGGCCGCGCCATTCTTCAACTTGTCCTCCATCCGCTCCAAGTCGGCCTTGACGAGTTGCAGCGCATACCGCGCAAAGAGCAGGGAGGCTTTCTTCGCCACGAGACCGAGATACTGCTGGCGCAGATTGACCGCGAGCGCGCGGTAAGCATCCGCATGATTTTTCTGGGCGATCAGCACGCCGATGCGGGCCCGGGCGATTTCGTTCGTGATCGCACCCCAGTGGAAGACCGACTGGTTCAGGCCGACGTTGTAAAACAGGCCGTTGTCCCGGGTCTGCGTCGTCGTGTTGCCGGAAATCGCCGTCGTGTTGCTCGCATAGTCCATTCGGCCGCCGAAGTTGGGCAGCCGCTGGGCGTGGATGGCGACGGCCTGCGCCTCCCGCTGCGCGATTTCGATCTCCTTGGCCACGATCGTCAGCGATTGCCGCAGCGCGGTCTGCAAGATCGGTTTCAGCGCTGGCAAATAATCCTCCGGCCACGAGCCAGCGACTGCCGGCGACTGGGCGCGGACGCCCACGCACGCCAAAACGAGCGCCACGCTCGGCCCAACGCGCCACGCACGGAGAAAGGACATGAGAACCAACGACAGCATGAAGTGAGGCGTAAATTACAACCGGCAGAGCGCGATATATCCAGAGCGATTGCAACCCATAAGTCTTGAGCCCCACCCCGAGTCCGCTCCAACTTTCTGGCAGCCTGCGGCGCACCGCGCGTCGCCCTGCTGCATGCCTACCGCCCTCTCCGCCCTCGCCCGCGAACACCTCGATCGCATCCGCGCGTTTTACGACGCCGCGCCGACGGAGCCACAGGCCGGCGCGCGCGCCTACCGCTCGCTCCTGGCGCATTACTACAATCTCCTGATCCCGCCCGACGCCTCCGTCCTCGAGATTGGCTGTGGCTCGGGCGAACTGCTCGCGCAACTCCGCGCCGCGACGAAAGTCGGAGTCGATCTCTCCGCGCATCAAATTGAAGCCGCCCGCTCGCGCGTGCCGGACGCAGAGTTTTTCGTGCAGGCCGGTGAGCTCATCGACCTGGGGGGCCGTCGCTTCGACGTCATCATCATCTCCGACACACTCAACCTCGCCGCCGACGTCCAGCACCTGCTCGAACGCCTCCATGGCGTCGCCCAGGCCGACACCCGCCTGCTCCTCAATTTTCAAAACTCCCTCTGGCGCCCGCTGCTCACGCTCGCTCGCGGCCTCGGCCTCAAGGCCGCTCAGCCGCAGAACAGCTGGCTCGCCTCCTCCGACGTCCTCAATCTCCTCCGCCTCGCCGGCTGGCTGCCCGTCTGCCACCACGGCCGGCTCCTGCTCCCCTTTCACGCGCTCGGTCTTGGCATGCTCATCAACCGCTGGCTCGCGCCGGTGGCCGGATGGTTTTGCCTCACCGTCTTCATTGTTGCGCGTCCGCCGCGCACCGCGACCGGCCGCGCAACGGCCCTGAGCAAAGTCGAAGGGCTAAGCGTCTCAGTCGTCATCCCCGCCCGTAACGAGGCCGGCAACATCCCGGCGGCCGTCGCCCGCACGCCCGACATGGGCGCCGGCACCGAACTCATCTTCGTCGAAGGCCACTCGCGGGACGACACGTGGGCGGAAATCCAACGCGTCGCCGCCGAGAATCCTTCGCGCAAAATCAAGCTTCTCCAGCAATCCGGCAAGGGCAAGGGCGATGCCGTCCGCGCGGGCTTCGCGGTCGCGACCGGCGACATCCTCATGATCCTCGACGCCGATCTCACGATGCCGCCCGAAGAGCTCCCGAAGTTTTACGACCTCCTCGCCACCGGGCGCGCGGAATTCGCCAACGGCGTCCGGCTGGTCTATCCGATGGATGAAAAGGCGATGCAATTTCTCAATCTCTGTGCGAACAAAACCTTCGGCCTGATCTTCACCTGGCTCCTCGGGCAGCCGGTGAAGGACACGCTCTGCGGCACCAAGGTCCTCACGCGCGCGCACTACGAAAAAATCGCCGCCGGCCGCGCCTACTTCGGCGACTTCGATCCGTTCGGCGACTTCGATCTCCTCTTCGGCGCCGCGAAACTCAATCTCGCCATTGCCGACGTGCCGATCCGCTACCGCGAACGCACCTACGGCGAAACCAACATCCAGCGCTGGAAGCACGGCTGGCTCCTCCTCCGCATGGTGTGGTTCGCCGCGCGGAAACTGAAATTTGTCTGAGATGAAAGTTCCCATCCTCGATCTCAAACCGCCCACCGCCGAACTCCGCGCCGACCTCGACGCCGCCTACCGCCGCGTGATGGACTCGGGCTGGTTTCTCCTCGGGAAGGAACTCGAATCGTTCGAGGCCGAATATGCGCGGAGCATCGGTGCCGCTCATTGTGTCGGCGTCGCCAACGGTCTCGAGGCCATGCAACTGGTGCTCATGGCGCTCGGCGTCGGACCCGGCGACGAAGTAATTGTGCCCTCGCACGGCTACATCGCCACATGGCTTGCCGTCACCCACACCGGCGCCCGCCCCGTCCCCTGCGAGCCCGATCCGCGCACCTACAATCTCGACCCCACGCGGCTCGCCGCGCTCATCACGCCACGCACGAAAGCCATCCTGCCGATTCACCTCTACGGCCAGTGTGCCGACCTGGAGGCGATCAACCGCGTCGCCGCGCAGCACGGCGGCCTCTTCGTCCTGGAGGACGCCGCGCAATCGCACGGCGCACTCGGCCACGGCCGCGCCGCCGGCGCACTCGGCCACGCGGCCGGCATCAGCTTTTACCCGAGCAAAAATCTCGGCGCGCTGGCCGACGGTGGAGCGGTCACGACCAACGACAACGCGCTCGCCGAAAAAATCCGCCACCTGCGCAACTACGGCTCGAAAGTCCGCTACCAGAACGAATTTCCCGGCCTCAACTCGCGCCTCAGCGAACTGCAGGCGGCGTTTCTCCGCGCGAAGCTCCCGCACCTCGCGGCGTGGAACGCCCGCCGCGCCACGCTGGCGAAAATCTATTTCGAAAAACTGAAAAACGTCGGCGATCTCATATTGCCCTTCGTGCCCCCGTGGGCGGAGCCGGTGTGGCACCTTTTCGTCATCCGCACCGCCCGCCGCGACCCGCTGCAGGCCCACCTCACCGCGCAGGGCGTCAGCACGGTCGTCCACTACCCTACCCCGCCGCACCTTTCGAACGCCTACCGCGATGCCGGTTGGAAGCGCGGCGATTTTCCGCTCGCAGAAAAATTTGCCGGTGAGGTCCTCAGCCTCCCCATCGGGCCGCACCATACCGCCGAGCAGATCGACTATGTGTGTGCGCAGGTGCGCTCGTTCTTCGACCACACCCCATGAGGACCATTCGACGGAGTCTCGCGCACCGCGCTGACGAACGCGCCTGGGGTAGCGCGGTGCTTCAGCCCGCGTTCCGAAACACCAATCGCGGGCTGAAGCCTCGCGCTACCTCGGACATCCGTCGTCACCATGCCTGAGTGCATCGTCTTTGATTCCGCGGCGCTACTCCCGACCGCGTGGAAACACTTCGCCGCGCAAGGCCCCGTGCGGATGTTCAACCCCGGCCTGCTGCGCGACGGCGACGGCTGGATTCTCGCCTATCGCGTCGTCGGCGCCGACACCCTGCGCCGCCTCGCCCTCTGCCGACTCGACCGCGAATTTCGCATCGTGCCCGGTTCACCGCTCCCGCTCACCGACCTCGTCCGATTTCCCGCCGGCCGCAGCTACGACGCGCCAGAGGCGAAGACCTGGTTCGCCGATCCCCGGCTCTACCGGCTCACCGACCGGATTTTTGTCTATTGGAACTCCGGCTGGCATGAGCCGCGGAATTATCAATTCCTCCAGGAACTCGACCCGATCCGCTTCACGCCGCTCGGCGCCCCCCGCGAACTCGTCCGCCGCGGCCAGCGGCAAAAGCTGGAGAAAAATTGGACGCTGTTCGGCGACGGCTCGCTCCACGCGATCTATTCGCCCAACCCCCAACGCGTCCTCGCGTTCTCGCTCGCGGGCGAAGGCGACCTCGAATGTTCCGATGCTCACTCCACCCCATGGCAGCACGACGACTACGATCAAACCCACGGCGGCCTGCGGGGCGGGGCGCCACCGCAGCGCCTCGGCGACCACTATTATTCGTTTTGCCACTCGGTCCACGACGCCTCCGACGGATTTCGCTATGCGCCCGCCGTGTATCGTTTCTCCGCGAAGGCGCCGTTCGCGCCGACGGACGGGCCGCACGCCGCGCTGGATCTCGGCCACCCGTTCGGCGCACGCCGCGTTCACCCCAAGCTCAATCCCGCCGTCGGCGAAGTGGTTTATCCGTGCGGTGCGGCCCAGGACGACGGCCGCTGGATCGTCAGCTTCGGGATCAACGACGAACACTGCGCGCTGGCCGTTCTCTCCCCCGCCGACGTGCTCGCGACCCTGCGGCCGCTCACCGCACAACCGTGATTGCGCTTTACCGCGCGCTGCATAAAACGTCTAAGCCACGCCGTGAGCCAACCTACGTCTCAGTCCCTTTTTCTCCTGCTGAGCCCATGGCACATCTTCGCGAACCTCTGGCGTCATCGCGACCTAGCGTGGCAATTCACGCTGCGTGAAATCCAAATCCGGCACAAAGGCAGCCAGCTGGGAGTGGTCTGGGCCTTGCTCAATCCGCTTTCGATGCTCGTGCTGTATGCCTTCGTTTTCCGCCTGCTGTTTCGCAGCAAGTTCGGCGTGCTCCCCAACGAGACGGACTACGACTTCACGCTGCAGCTGTTCCTGAGTTTGAGCCTCTTCCATGTTTTTGCGGAAACGCTTTCGTGGGCGCCCAGCTTGATTATCAGCAATCCGAACTTTGTGAAGAAGGTGGTTTTCCCGCTCGAAGTTCTGCCCGTGGCGAAAATCGGCGACACCACTTTTCACCTCGTGGTCAGTCTGGCGCTCGTGTTGATCGGGAGCGCGTTTGGTTCGTCCGGGTTAGGGTGGAGCCTGCTCTGGCTGCCCGTGCTCGTGCTGCCGCTGCTGGTGCTGGCGCTCGGGCTGGCCTGGGCGTTCGCCGCCCTGGGCGTCTTCGTGCGCGACATCAGCCAGGTGATCGGGTTCGTCGCCACCGCGGTGATGTTCGGGAGCGCCATCATGTATCCGCCGCGGATGATTCCCCCCGCCATCTACGAATTTCTGCGCTTCAACCCACTGCTGCAGCTTGTCGATGTCTCGCGCCACGTGCTCTTCGGGCACGAGGCGGTGGACTGGATGAAGCTCGGCTATGTTTACGCGTGCGCGGTGCTCGCGCTGCTGGCGGGGCACGTTTTCTTTTCGCTCCTGCGCCGGTCGTTCGCGGAGGTTATTTGACCGCACCGTCCGGGGCGCGCGAGACCCCAAGTTCAAAGGGCAGGCGCACCAAACCGTGCACGATTTCCTGGTCCGGCGGATTCGACACTTCGATGACGGCGGCGTTGAGCACGCGGTCCCACGTGTTGTCGGCCTCGGCCCCCGCCCCACAGCCGAGATCCAGGGTGTATTGCCCCGGCTGCAGCTCCAGCCGGAAGCGAATTGCAACCGTGCATACCTGCCCCGCGGGAATCTCGGCGATCAGACGCCGGGCGACGCGCAGGCCGGTGGCAAAAATCACCTGCCCGTGGCGGTTGCGCAGCTCACAACCCGCACTCACGCCGCGCACTTCCCGCTGGGCCCGCACGAGAATCACCACCGACGCCCAGTCGCCCACGCGAAACGCCGCGCCGGCGGCACCGTCCGCGTGCAACAGCCAGGCCCGCTCCACCCGCACGCCACCATCGCCCAGGCGCTCCTTGTCGCCGAGATTGAGCTCCGGCCCTGCGGGCAAGGCCACGACCGACAGCGAGGCGAATTCATCCGCCGGCGCGGGGGAGTTGCCCGAAATGGCCGCCATCGCCGCGACGTATTCCCGCACGCAGGCGCCCGCCTCACCGAGAAATCGCATCCGCCCCTGATCGAGCCACAGCGCCCGCTGGCACATGTTCAGCACGAACGACGTGTCGTGCGTGACGACCAGCAACGTCACCCCGCGGCCGAGCAATTCATTCATGCGCCGGCTGCATTTCTGTTGGAACAGGATATCGCCGACGCTCAGCGCCTCGTCGATGATGAGCACGTCCGGCTCCACCGAAATCGCGACCGCAAAGGCCACCCGCATCAGCATGCCGGTCGAATAGGTTTTCACCGGCCGCTCGATAAACGCCCCGATGTCGGCAAAGCGGGCGATCTCGGTGAATTTCCCATCCATCTCCGTCCGCGAAATCCCGAGGATCGATCCGGCGAGATAAATATTTTCCCGCCCCGTAAATTCGGGATTAAATCCCGAGCCCAGCTCCAGCAGCGCCGTCACCCGACCGCGCACGTGACACGCGCCGGCGGAGGCGCGCAGCGTGCCCGCGACGATCTGGAGGAGCGTGCTCTTGCCCGCGCCGTTGCGGCCGATGATCCCGAACGCCTCCCCTTTCGGCACCGCAAAAGAAACCTCCCGCAACGCCACCACGGCGTCGGGATCGTCGTAGGCCACGGTCTTCTCGCCCAAGCCCAATCCTCGGGCCAGCCAGGAACGCAGCGACTGATCGCGCCGGTAGACCTTGCTCAAGCCAAGGGCCTCGATCGCCGGAGCGGACGGCGCGGTGGTGGCAGGATCAGTCACGGGATGAAGCAGAGCAGCCGAAGGCATTGGTATCGTTACAGCGACAAGCGAACAATGAACCAAGGAAAAAGGCGAACCGTGAAACCGACCTGTGCCCCGATGTAATCGGCCCAAGCACCTTTCCCGTCCGGAGGGATTCAGTTGCCTCGGGTTTCAACTCCGTGGTTAATTTTTTCGCCGTGCCGCCGCCTGCTCCTCTCCCCAGTCAGTCCCGCCCGGAATCTCCAGGGTGGATGATCACTCTAGCGGGCGGGCTGCTCGCTCTCGCCGCCGTCATCGCCTATCACAACAGTTTCTCCGGCGTCTTTGTCTACGACGATGCGCCAGCCATCACGGAAAATCCCACGATTCGGCGCCTCTGGCCACTGCAGGATGTTCTCTCCCCACCCAGCGACAGCGGCGTGACGGTCAACGGCCGGCCCGTGGTCAACCTCTCGCTGGCGATCAACTATGCCTTCGGCGGCACCCGGGTGTGGG